>NZ_JBVVOT010000723.1:0-200 GCF_055807455.1 Bradyrhizobium sp. Kon58 | reverse complement strand
TACGGCAAAACCGTGTGGTCCTGGCCGTCGTTGCTACGGTCAAGCTGTCGCGGAGGTGTGTGCGAGCCCAACCGGGCGGACAGCATCGTTAATTCGCGGGGCGAGGGAGGCCAGAAGGAAAGTTCGGCTCCCGGGAGAGCACGGCATAAGCCGTCCAACCATCGCGCAGGGAAGGCCGAGTGATTGGCTACACCTGTATG
>NZ_JBVVOT010000722.1:0-203 GCF_055807455.1 Bradyrhizobium sp. Kon58 | reverse complement strand
GATCCGGCGATGACGGCCTATATCGACTTCATGAAGAAGCGCCTGCCCAATGCCGACGTCAACAACGTCGCGGGTCTCTACGGTTACACGGTCGCCGAGGCATTGGTGGTCTTGCTGAAGCAGTGCAAGGACAATCTGACGCGCGAGAACATCATGGCGCAGGCGGCCAATTTGAAGAACGTGCCGCTGTCGCTGCTGATGCC
>NZ_JBVVOT010000721.1:0-210 GCF_055807455.1 Bradyrhizobium sp. Kon58 | reverse complement strand
ACTCGGCCTTCCCTGCGCGATGGTTGGACGGCTTATGCCGTGCTCTCCCGGGAGCCGAGTTCCCTTTGGCCTCCCTCACCCCAGCGAAGGTCACCGACACCGCGCCGGTTGACGCAGATGCCGCATTCGCCAAGGCTTGACCGTAGCAACGACGGCCAGGACCACACGGTTTTGCCGTACGCACGGCCCGCCATTTCGCCGCAGTTTTTC
>NZ_JBVVOT010000720.1:0-211 GCF_055807455.1 Bradyrhizobium sp. Kon58 | reverse complement strand
AGCGTACGGCAAAACCGTGTCGTCCTGACGCCCGGGGTCTGTGCGTCAAGTCTTGTGGTGATGTGGGCGGCCCGACCGGGCATTCGCATCAGCCATCCGCAAGGCGACGGGGGCAATAGTGCATCGCTCCCCGGGGAGAGCTCGGCATAAGCCGTCAAACCACTGCGCAGGGAAGGCCGTGTGTTGGGCTTCACCTGTATGCCGCTGTGCA
>NZ_JBVVOT010000719.1:0-212 GCF_055807455.1 Bradyrhizobium sp. Kon58 | reverse complement strand
CGAAATGGCGGGCCGTGCGTACGGCAAAACCGTGTGGTCCTGGCCGTCGTTGCTACGGTCAAGCTCTTGCGGATGCGCCATTCGCGTCAACCGGCGCGGTGTCGGCGACTTCTGTGAGAGCGAGGGAGGCCAAAGGGAACTCGGCTCCCGGGAGAGCACGGCATAAGCCGTCCGACCATCGCGCAGGGAAGGCCGAGTGATTGGCTACACCT
>NZ_JBVVOT010000718.1:0-221 GCF_055807455.1 Bradyrhizobium sp. Kon58 | reverse complement strand
AAACTGCGGCGAAATGGCGGGCCGTGCGTACGGCAAAACCGTGTGGTCCTGGCCGTCGTTGCTACGGTCAAGCCCTGACGAATGCGGCATTCGCGTCAACCGGCGCGGTGCCGGTGAATTTCGTTCGGGTGAGGGAGGCCAAAAGGAACTCGGCTCCCGGGAGAGCACGGCATAAGCCGTCCGACCATCGCGCAGGGAAGGCCGAGTGATTGGCTACACCT
>NZ_JBVVOT010000717.1:0-227 GCF_055807455.1 Bradyrhizobium sp. Kon58 | reverse complement strand
GCGAGGACGTGCGCGGACGAACAAGTCGTGTGGTCCTGACGCCCGGGGTCTGTGCGTCAAGTCCTGCGGTGATGTGGCGGTCCAACCGGGCGCGCGCATCAGTCATCTGCATGGCGACGGGGGCAATAGTGCATCGCTCCCCGGGGAGAGCACGAAGGACACGTTAAAACCATCGCGCAGGGAAGGCCGGGCGATCCGGCGAACCTGTGGTCCACCCCGTGTGCATT
>NZ_JBVVOT010000716.1:0-228 GCF_055807455.1 Bradyrhizobium sp. Kon58 | reverse complement strand
GACCGCGGGTGAAATCGCAACCGAGCTTGGAAGGTATATCGCGTCCGTCAAACGTGTGGCCCGAGACATGGGATTTTTGCTCCGAAGCGAGAGGAGCGCTGCACAGAGACGTAGACGTATAAGTCGCTTGTAGAATCGCTCTTTGCCGGCTCAGCCAAACCTTACGGGGAAAGCAGGGAATGGTTAGGCCCGGCGCGTCTTACCGGACAAGGACGCGTCGGGCCGCGA
>NZ_JBVVOT010000715.1:0-229 GCF_055807455.1 Bradyrhizobium sp. Kon58 | reverse complement strand
CCTACGGCCAGGGGGAAGGGTTTATTACTACTACGACGCTGGCGATAAACCTAGGAAGGAAATCGCACTTGGTTCCGACTACGGAGCCGCAATCGTTGAATATGCTCGACTTGAAAAGAGCCGGGCAGCCAATGCAATCGTCGCACAGGTGCTCACCTTCGAGTGCGTCGCAAACAAGTATATGGACGAGGTGGTGCCTACGAAGTCGCTGAACACACAAAAAGACAAC
>NZ_JBVVOT010000714.1:0-229 GCF_055807455.1 Bradyrhizobium sp. Kon58 | reverse complement strand
ATGGGCCGGGGTCAAAGAAAGTAGGACGGGTAAGCCCTGATGCCGGTCAGTCAAGCGCAGAACCCTTGTGGGAGGGGGCTTGCTCCCGATAGCGGTGGGTCAACCGATATCAATGTTGGCTGGGCCGACGTCTTCGTGGGAAGGCTTTGTGTAGGAGCGAGCTTGCTCGCGAAAAACGTCAACGATAACGCGTGTTTTCTGAATCAACGCGGTGTCTGTGAGTTTTTCG
>NZ_JBVVOT010000713.1:0-229 GCF_055807455.1 Bradyrhizobium sp. Kon58 | reverse complement strand
ACGCGGAGACCTTTAGTTCTTCGCGAGCAAGCTCGCTCCTACAAAAAGCTCTAACTGATTGGTGATGGGCTGGTCAGGGGATAACAGCCGCTACCAAATAACATAGACCGAAGCAGCTGTCTTACAAAAAAAATGGGCACCCAACCCAGTTGGCGTGCCCATTTTTTATACCCGCCCGCCTCCCTTCAGGCGGTACCACCTTTTACGGGTTGACGCTGTCTTTGAGCGA
>NZ_JBVVOT010000712.1:0-229 GCF_055807455.1 Bradyrhizobium sp. Kon58 | reverse complement strand
CCGCCAAGGGGCACCAGATTTCCACGCGCAAAGTTCTCAAGGACGCGCCGTGGCAGATCGTGATCTTTTCCCTGGCTTGTGCCCCTTGGGGGTTGCTCGCGGGCTCGATGGCCATTGATGCACAATTCACCCCGCTGCAAGCCCAAGGGTTGTCCGCCATCGTGTTCGCCGGCGCGGCTCAGTTGGTGGCGATCGGCATGGTCAAAAGTGGCGCCAGCCTGATCTCTAT
>NZ_JBVVOT010000711.1:0-229 GCF_055807455.1 Bradyrhizobium sp. Kon58 | reverse complement strand
AGGACTGGTGCACGCATCTACTTTGCAAGACCAAAAATTCCCGCAAGTCCTTCAGTGTATATCAGCAATTGTTTTTGTGGGCACACCTCATCAAGGCTCCGCCTTAGCGACCGTGGCAGCAGCAGTGTCAGGTGCGCTACGTATTAACCAACAAGTGCATAACATGAGAGAGGACGATGCCTGGTTGAAGATCCTCAATGGCCAGTTCCAAAAGCTGCAGGATGATTTG
>NZ_JBVVOT010000710.1:0-229 GCF_055807455.1 Bradyrhizobium sp. Kon58 | reverse complement strand
CCTACTGAATTTGCTGAAAAACCAGGGTCAAGTCGAAGAGTTCGACGCCATCCGTATTGGACTGGCATCGCCTGAGATGATCCGTTCGTGGTCGTTCGGTGAAGTTAAAAAGCCGGAAACCATCAACTACCGTACGTTCAAACCTGAGCGTGACGGCCTGTTCTGCGCCAAGATCTTTGGCCCGGTTAAGGATTACGAGTGCCTGTGCGGTAAGTACAAGCGCTTGAAG
>NZ_JBVVOT010000709.1:0-229 GCF_055807455.1 Bradyrhizobium sp. Kon58 | reverse complement strand
CCTTGGAGTACATGTAGCACACGTAGCCACTGCAAAAACCGCAGAAGTTGCACGGCCCCATCTGCGCACCATAAGGGTTGGTGTAGGGCCCCGAGGTGTTGGCTGACGGCAGGTTGTAGGGTTTGTAACCTACGTCTGCCGCCGCTTTCTGAAACAGCTGTGCGGAGACGGTGTTCTTCTGCGACTCCAGAGGGAACGGGTTCGAGCGATCCGGTGCATACGGGTTACC
>NZ_JBVVOT010000708.1:0-229 GCF_055807455.1 Bradyrhizobium sp. Kon58 | reverse complement strand
CCTTGCTTCTGGAACTCGAGCATGGCTTTGACGTGCACGGCCATCGACTGCTTGGCGGCCTTGATCACGGCGGCGGGTTCGGTCTTGGCGCGGGCGCGGTACTCGTCCCAGGTCCAGCCGGCCGGCAGGTAGCCGTTGAGCGGGTCATGGGCGCTGGTCTGGTCGGTGACCATGTCCGGGCGCACGCCACGTTTGACCAGTTCCGGCAGGATTTCGGCCGCGTTACCCA
>NZ_JBVVOT010000707.1:0-230 GCF_055807455.1 Bradyrhizobium sp. Kon58 | reverse complement strand
CCGCTTTTGCGGCTCGTATCGGCTGTACTCTACAGATGGCATGCCGTTGGCTGTTGACGAGTGCCCGATGGCTTCGACCCTCGGCGCGGGGCTCGACGCGCGTAACCAGGAAGTCATGATTGAGCGTCCGGACGGATCGCGATTCGTGGCGCTCATGAGCATCAGGACGCTTCGAGATCGGCGCGGAAAAATCCAGGGCGCGATCAATTGCTTTCAGGACGTCTCTGCGC
>NZ_JBVVOT010000706.1:0-230 GCF_055807455.1 Bradyrhizobium sp. Kon58 | reverse complement strand
CCGCCGTCACGCAAGTCGTCACGGTCCACCGAAGTGATTACCACGTACTTGAGCTTCAGGTCGGCGATGGCGATGGCCAGGCTTTCTGGCTCATTGACGTCCAGCGGCTTCGGACGGCCGTGGCCCACGTCGCAGAACGGGCAGCGACGGGTGCAAATGTCGCCCATGATCATGAAGGTGGCGGTGCCGCCGGAGAAGCACTCGCCCAGGTTCGGGCAGGATGCCTCTTC
>NZ_JBVVOT010000705.1:0-230 GCF_055807455.1 Bradyrhizobium sp. Kon58 | reverse complement strand
TCGTCGAGGCGATGCAGCGGCAGGATCGGCAGGACCTGGCCGATGGCCCAGGTGTCCGGCAGGCTCTGGAACACCGAGAAGTTGCAGATGTACTTGTCGGCCAGTTTGTCGTTGAGTTCGTCCAGCACCTGGCGGTGCGAGCGCTGACGGGCTTTCAACGAGTTGTGCAGGCGACGGCATACGGCGAAGTAGCACTGCTCGGCCAGGGCTTTCTCGGCCAAGGTCAGTTT
>NZ_JBVVOT010000704.1:0-230 GCF_055807455.1 Bradyrhizobium sp. Kon58 | reverse complement strand
GCCACGCTGTTGGCGACCAGATTGCCAATGATCTGCTGCACCCGGTCGGCGTCAAGGCAAGCGTCGCCATGGCCATGGGCTTGATGCACCAACGTGGCCTTGGGGAAGGTCACCTGCAGCAGCCGATCACCATTGCCTCACGCCTGAGCGCCGATGGCAGTGAAGTCTCGGTGCACAACTACGGCGCGGCGATTCCCAAGGCGTTGCTGGCCGGGCTGTTCGAGCCCATG
>NZ_JBVVOT010000703.1:0-230 GCF_055807455.1 Bradyrhizobium sp. Kon58 | reverse complement strand
GCAGCGCATGGCGAATGCCACCGCCAGGATGGAAACCACGTTTGAAGAACTGGCGCAGTTCTCTCTCGGCGGCGCCGCCAAACGACTGGCCTGGCTGCAGAGAATCACCGACGTGCGGCTGTTCTTTTCGGCGAACCTGAAACTCAATGCCCTGGTGCCGCTGGCGCGCGCGAGCGTGGATGTATCGAACGTCATCCTGTCTCCCCATGAAAAGCTGTATTACGACCGCC
>NZ_JBVVOT010000702.1:0-230 GCF_055807455.1 Bradyrhizobium sp. Kon58 | reverse complement strand
GAACAATTCCGGGACGTTTACCGAGCCGATACGGCAACTGCGGCCGAGGTCGTTGCGCAGCAGGTCGACGATCATCAGGTTCTCGGCGCGATCCTTTGCGCTGGCCAGCAGTTCGGCGGCGTTGGCGGTATCTTCCTCCGGCGTCAGGCCACGTGGGCGGGTGCCTTTGATGGGGCGGGTTTCCACGCGGCGCTGGCTGACATGCACGAAACGCTCGGGCGACAGGCTCA
>NZ_JBVVOT010000701.1:0-230 GCF_055807455.1 Bradyrhizobium sp. Kon58 | reverse complement strand
ACCTTGGCGTTACGGGGCCGGATAGATCGCCAGACTTTAGGCCAGATGACAGATGCGATTGCGCATCGCGGCCCGGACGGAGACGGCCACTGGATCAGCGAGGACGGCTGCGCAGGGCTTGGCCATCGCCGGCTTTCGATCCTCGATCTGTCGTCCGCAGGCGCGCAGCCGATGATTTCGGCGTCCGGCCGCTATGCGCTGACTTACAATGGCGAAATTTACAATTTCCG
>NZ_JBVVOT010000700.1:0-230 GCF_055807455.1 Bradyrhizobium sp. Kon58 | reverse complement strand
CTGGGTACAGCCACATTCTGAAACTGATGCGGTGCCCAGGGCTGACGTGGGCGGTCATCGTGTTCATCGTCGGCGCGTTGGGTGTGATGCTCACGTTGCCGGCGCATCAGGGCGAAATCCTTGCCACGGCCGGGTTGGCAGCCCTGGTGGTGATTACCGGTCTGGCCGTCAAACGACGCAGCCCATCCCCACCCTGGGTGCCTGACCTGGTCGTCCAGGAAGCACGTCGT
>NZ_JBVVOT010000699.1:0-231 GCF_055807455.1 Bradyrhizobium sp. Kon58 | reverse complement strand
AATCGAATCACTTTGAATAGTTACTACTGCAATAAGTTCTTGATGCGTTTTCCAATCATGACTACACAAAGGACATAAAGTATCATTGTGAGAGTGAACTAAAGAGCGCCCTAATGACCTCAATTGCTCTGCTGCCGAAGATCAACCCATTGACGCTGAAGCCCGGTTCAGTCAAGGGCAGCGTCAGGATCTTGCCTTGTCTTGGTATTTAGCGCGTGCGAGAACCGTTGG
>NZ_JBVVOT010000698.1:0-231 GCF_055807455.1 Bradyrhizobium sp. Kon58 | reverse complement strand
CTCCCTTGCACTAATTCAGCTGGTATGGACGTTCATGCCTCTAGTCATGAAACAAACTGACTTAGGCGAGATTGCCGGTGAGTTAATCCGCTTCTTCATGGCAGTCGGCTTTTTCTACGCCATTATTGAGCATTCCGTTCCGTGGGCGACAGCAGTAGTTAATAGTTTCCGGGAAGCGGCGGGCACGGCTAGCGGTTTGGGTCAAGCTATTCAGCCGGGTGATATGTTCGC
>NZ_JBVVOT010000697.1:0-231 GCF_055807455.1 Bradyrhizobium sp. Kon58 | reverse complement strand
CGTTACGATGCCTGGCACCTGCCGGATCGCACCCGGCTGCGGTTTGGGTATGGCGGGCGCGGCCACGACCACCCGGCGGTCCCTGGCGAAGCATCGACCGACCAGGTTGCTGTCCGGGCGGGGGTTGATGCGAATGGCGACGTCGAATTGTTCTTCCACCAGGTCCACCAGGCGGTCTTCGGCCACCACCTCGATAACCACGTCCGGGTAGGCGGCGCAGAAGCGTGCGCC
>NZ_JBVVOT010000696.1:0-231 GCF_055807455.1 Bradyrhizobium sp. Kon58 | reverse complement strand
ATACGGCGGCGGCTGTCGTCGACTTCGGCCGGCACTGCGTGCAGGCTGATCGCGACGCGGGCGCAGGCGGTGTCCAGCAGGCTCACGGATTTGTCCGGTAACTGGCGCGCCGGAATGTAGCGGTGGGACAGCTTCACCGAAGCTTCCAGCGCTTCATCGAGCACCTGCACCTGATGGTGTTTCTCCATGGTCGAGGCCACGCCGCGCATCATCAGCAGCGCCTTGTCTTCC
>NZ_JBVVOT010000695.1:0-231 GCF_055807455.1 Bradyrhizobium sp. Kon58 | reverse complement strand
GTACAAATTTGCCGCGCATCCGGCATTCGATCGTCGACCAGGTTGTGTCCGCATACCTCGATCGCATTGGCCAAAAGCGGCCGGTGCGGCCATTCGAACGGATGGCAATCAACGCATTCGGTGCGACAATTGCCGACGACCTCGCGGTCAAGCTCATGACATCGGAAAACTTATCCGTCCTTTTGAGCAGCGGCACCGTTCGCAACGCAGCAGAAAACATCACGTTTGGGA
>NZ_JBVVOT010000694.1:0-231 GCF_055807455.1 Bradyrhizobium sp. Kon58 | reverse complement strand
GAAGTGCCAGGCGACGATGGCGCAGACCAGCGCGCATGCCAGTTCGGTGACCGGGTAACGTGCGTTGATGGTCCCATGGCAGTGGGCGCAACGCCCCTTGAGCATCAGGTAGCTGAGCAGCGGAATGTTTTCCCAGGGGCGAATCCGCTGGTCGCAGCATGGGCATCTGGAGCCGGGACGCATCAGGTTGTACACAGGCCCCGCTGGCTCGGGGGGCAGGTCGAGGATCTC
>NZ_JBVVOT010000693.1:0-232 GCF_055807455.1 Bradyrhizobium sp. Kon58 | reverse complement strand
CCTGGACTACGTAGGATAAGTTTGATTGTGAATGGAGTGCTTACTGTTTTTATAAAAAGTAAATAATTGAATAGGAAAACTCTGTAATTGGTTAAGCTATGTCTGAGATTGCGAGTTTAAATCATAAAAATAGCCCACAAAAAAGCGACCGCAAAAACACATGAGGAAAAAAATATGAATTTTTTTAAATTGGCGCCTCAACTGTCAAACAGCCGCAGCGTTGTCGATAAAC
>NZ_JBVVOT010000692.1:0-232 GCF_055807455.1 Bradyrhizobium sp. Kon58 | reverse complement strand
GGTACCGTGCTGGCCGCCGGTCTTGCTGATTTTGACGCCGCCGAACTGCGCCTCGTCGGTCAGCACATGCACATTCTTGAAACCTTGGGAGCGAATCAGTTGCGCGTCGGCTTCATGCTGGGCGAACAGCGGAATGTCCTTGGGCAGCGCTTGTTGTGCAGCATCATCCCAATGGTCAAGGTGAGTGTGGGTGACGATCACCGCGTCGACGCCGGCAATGACTTCAGCCGGC
>NZ_JBVVOT010000691.1:0-232 GCF_055807455.1 Bradyrhizobium sp. Kon58 | reverse complement strand
TACCGGACCATCCCCGCCATTGAGATGTTGGCTTCAACTGAAAGCTTTTGGGCATCCGCCACTGGCATTTTGAGGAAAAAGGCGAAGAGGTTAGATATTTGCCATTCGACCGCTGAATAATTAACGATGAACTGCCCCATCGCATGCAGATGCTCGTCTGAAGGGCCCACATTGTATTGTCGTTCCCAATCGATGCTAAAGGGATCTCTCGGCTTGAAACCACTATCGCTCA
>NZ_JBVVOT010000690.1:0-232 GCF_055807455.1 Bradyrhizobium sp. Kon58 | reverse complement strand
CTGGAACCCTTCGACTCTCTGGCGGAGCTCGACCGAAGTCTCAAGGCGTTTATGCACATGCCGGCGGGTCGCGAGGAGATCTGCCGCCACTTGCCGAGGGCTTACCAGGCGCTGGACGCAGCGGGTATCTGGCCCCTGCAATTGCAACCGATTGAAGGCGAGCCACTCTTTGAGCATACCTACGATGCGATGCTCGATAAGCGTCGCCAGGACATCGACCTGGCCTTGAGCC
>NZ_JBVVOT010000689.1:0-232 GCF_055807455.1 Bradyrhizobium sp. Kon58 | reverse complement strand
TGGGGCGCCAGCGTGATAGTGCTGGGTGTCTTCTGGTTGTGCGCCGTGTACCTGTCGGCGAACGTAGACAGTGGGCCTTTGCTGACCACCAGCTGGATTGTGGCAATCGTGCTGGTGGTGCTGGCTTACGTTTGGATCATCATTCGGGCGCGTCCCGCCCACGTCGCGCAACCAGAAGACACCCAGCACTATCACGCTGGCGCCCCAGTGCAGCAACAGACGGCGATGTTGA
>NZ_JBVVOT010000688.1:0-232 GCF_055807455.1 Bradyrhizobium sp. Kon58 | reverse complement strand
CCGGCATCGCCGCTGGTTACCACGTTCCAGCCGGCGCGGCCTTTGCTGATCAAATCCAGGGACGCCAGGCGGCGCGCAACGTTATACGGCGCGTTGTAGGACGTGGTCAGCGTACCCACCAGGCCGATATGCCGCGTACTCACGGCCAATGCCGATAACAGCGTCAGTGGTTCCAGGCGATTGAGGTAATGAGAAGGCGAGCCTGGGGTGATGAATTGACTGTCGACGATAA
>NZ_JBVVOT010000687.1:0-232 GCF_055807455.1 Bradyrhizobium sp. Kon58 | reverse complement strand
GCCCCTGAGCGGGTTGTGGTGAACACGTCATACTCCTTGAGCAACCGGTCGACCATCACCTGCTGATCGCGCCCCATGAACTTGAACGCCGTGATCCCGCAATACAGCCGCGGGTCATCCGAAGTCAGCACTTCAATCCCCGGTAGCTCAAGGAGTATGACGTGTTCACCACAACCCGCTCAGGGGCGGCGTTTGGCACGTGTATTCGGGTGACACCGGGGTTGGTGACTAC
>NZ_JBVVOT010000686.1:0-232 GCF_055807455.1 Bradyrhizobium sp. Kon58 | reverse complement strand
CCTCTCCAGTTCCACTGGTTGCAGAAGCGAGTCACTCACTTCACCGTCGACCAGCTTGGCGGCCTGAAGTGCAGCAAAAGGCTGGCGTACCCGATAATGACCGCTGCCGAATGAGTCACCTGGGTAGCATAATACGTAGGGTAGCGCACGAGTGGCGAACGGTCGCCAGCCGACGTCGCTACGACATTCGTAGGCAAAACCACTGCCTTCTAGGGTCAGGTTGCGATTGTAG
>NZ_JBVVOT010000685.1:0-232 GCF_055807455.1 Bradyrhizobium sp. Kon58 | reverse complement strand
GAAAACAGACGGCCCTGCAGCAGCGGGTCATTGGTGAAGTCGATACCCGGCACAATGTGGCCTGGGCAGAACGCGACCTGCTCGACTTCAGCGAAGAAGTTATCCGGGTTGCGGTTGAGCACCATCTTGCCCAGCGGGGTGATCGGTACCAGCTCTTCGGGGATGATTTTGGTCGGGTCGAGCAGGTCGAAGTCAAACTTGTGTTCGTCTTCTTCGGCGACGATCTGCACGC
>NZ_JBVVOT010000684.1:0-233 GCF_055807455.1 Bradyrhizobium sp. Kon58 | reverse complement strand
TATCGCGAGATCATCTGGACACATCATCTCGCGGGCACCAGCGGTTATGGTTCATCGGAAAGCGGGCGATGAATTCAAAGAAACAAAATCAAACCCCCGCTTTCTATGACTTAAGAATAGTCAGCCAAGCCGCAGCCAATCTGACCAGCCAGGCTTGCACAATCAGCGCTCGTCATCTGCAGGATGGTGTGACTCGCTCGATATTCAATCGAGAAGTAGCCTATTACGCTCGT
>NZ_JBVVOT010000683.1:0-233 GCF_055807455.1 Bradyrhizobium sp. Kon58 | reverse complement strand
CCGGCACCGATAATGAGGTGCCGCTGAGGAACAGCATCCACACGATCCCCGCCAGTGCCGCCGGCAGCGCGGTGATGATCACAAAGGGGTCGGCCCAGGACTGGAAGTTGACCACGATCAGCAGGTAGATCAGCACCACGGCGCCGAGCACCGACAGGCAATACACGCTTTCCTTGGGCGACGACAGAATACCGCCACCGTAGATGCGTCGACCTTCGGGCGTGTCCACCAGG
>NZ_JBVVOT010000682.1:0-233 GCF_055807455.1 Bradyrhizobium sp. Kon58 | reverse complement strand
ACATCGGGATCGGAGAGAATGCCGAGGCCGGGTTTTTCGGTGCGCTCCAGGGTGCCGCTCTTCTCGCCGCCGGTGTATTTGAACTCGCGCATGCCGAGGAAGGTGAAATTGTCGTCGCGCAGCCATTCGAGGAAGGCGATCGCCTCGGTGACGTGGGCCTTGTCGAGCGGCACCGGCGCGTAGCGGAACTCCGAGATCGCCTGGTCGAGACGGGCCAGCATCGGCTTCCAGTC
>NZ_JBVVOT010000681.1:0-233 GCF_055807455.1 Bradyrhizobium sp. Kon58 | reverse complement strand
AATCGGCACCGGTGCAAGCCAAGCCCGCGCCTGTCGCCACTAAGGTTCAAGCGCCCGTGGCCCGCGACGCGGCCGAGCGACCGCTGGCCTCCCCCGCCGTGCGCAAGCATGCGCTGGACGCGGGTATCCCGTTGCGCCTGGTCCAGGGCACAGGCCCGGCCGGGCGGATCCTGCATGAAGACCTCGACGCCTACCTGCAGCAAGGCGCGAGCAGCTCCTCGAGCGCCGCCAAC
>NZ_JBVVOT010000680.1:0-233 GCF_055807455.1 Bradyrhizobium sp. Kon58 | reverse complement strand
CGAACGGCAAGCCCGACAGCGCCGCCAGCTCGGCGGCAATCGCCTCGCCGAAGCCATGGGGCGAGTTCAGCCCGGTACCGACGGCGGTACCGCCCTGGGCCAGCTCGCACACAGCGGGCAGGGCGCTGCGGATGGCGCGCTCGGCGTAGTCCAGCTGGGTGATGAACGCCGAGAGTTCCTGGCCGAAGCTGATCGGTGTGGCATCCATCATGTGCGTGCGGCCGGTCTTGACC
>NZ_JBVVOT010000679.1:0-233 GCF_055807455.1 Bradyrhizobium sp. Kon58 | reverse complement strand
CGATGGCGTGGCGTGGAGCACGGCCACCGCGCGGCAAATCCCTCTGCCGGCAGTTGATCAATGAACCTTGAAACCAAACCTGTGCCCGACCTGGAAGAACTGTTGATTGACGCCGAAGCGGACGACGAGGCCGTGCAACAGGCGCATCCGACCGTCACGCGTCCCTTGCTGTTGCTGCTGGGCCTGGTGCTGGTGGCGCTGAACCTGCGACCGGCGTTATCGAGCCTGTCGCC
>NZ_JBVVOT010000678.1:0-233 GCF_055807455.1 Bradyrhizobium sp. Kon58 | reverse complement strand
GCGCTGCCCAGAGGGAGCAAGCTCCCTCGCCACAGGTATACGGAGTCGTATAGATGAATCACAATGTGGCCTTCAGTTTTGCCGACGGCAAGACCCTGTTCTTCCCGGTGGGCGCCCATGAAATCCTGCTGGACGCGGCCTTGCGCAACGGCATCAAGATCCCGCTGGACTGCCGCGAAGGCGTGTGCGGCACCTGCCAGGGGCGCTGCGAATCCGGCGATTACAGCCAGGAC
>NZ_JBVVOT010000677.1:0-233 GCF_055807455.1 Bradyrhizobium sp. Kon58 | reverse complement strand
GGCTCAAGGAAGAGGCGTTCGACCCTGACAAGGTTGGCGGCGATCCGCTGTTTGCCTGGTTGCCGGGCTCGGACAGCTACGTGCCGATAACCGCGCAACTGCGTGCGCAGATACAGGGCGGTCACTTTCGCTATTGATTGTACCTATGGACGCTTTTGGCAAAAAAGCCATGACAGCGGGGAACTCCGTCGCGACACTGGGCGCCCTATACTGCATCACAAAGGAGGCCCCTA
>NZ_JBVVOT010000676.1:0-233 GCF_055807455.1 Bradyrhizobium sp. Kon58 | reverse complement strand
CGCGGGCAGGCAGCGCGGCGTCGGCCGATGCCGCCAGCAAGTGGCCTCTCGCCGGCCGCTTTGCCGTACGCGCTCAAGAGATCATCCACGGGGCAAGACCGTGGAGCGCCGCCTGACGGGAGCGTTCGCGCCCAGGTCCTTTCCTACACCACGGCGTCAGCAATCCAATCCGAGAGGCTTCGCGAAAAACTTCGCGGCACGATGAGTTCGCACGCGGTCTCGCCGGTGCGCAG
>NZ_JBVVOT010000675.1:0-233 GCF_055807455.1 Bradyrhizobium sp. Kon58 | reverse complement strand
GCCGCTTTTTTTCGTCTGTTATTTTTAGATACTGTCAGATTTAACAGCTATCTTTGCGGCTCAAGATGTATTTCACTGCGCAAAACACGGTGTGCCTGTCGAAGGGAGCCTTCTATGTCCAAACACCTTATTTGTGCGCTTTTATTGTTCGGCTGCGTCATCGACCAAGTGTGTGCGAAGCAGTTTTGTCCGGACAAATCCATGATCCGCAACGTCAATGGCTACTTTCAATA
>NZ_JBVVOT010000674.1:0-233 GCF_055807455.1 Bradyrhizobium sp. Kon58 | reverse complement strand
CTGCAACAGCTTGCGCGGCCGTGGCGCATGGACGTGGTTGAACCCTTGCGCGAGATACGCAGGCAATGGCGGGTGATCGCACAGCAGGATGTGCAACTGGCGGCGTTACGCGAACAGCTCAAAACAATGGAGCTGCAAGCCGAGCGAACCTTGCTGACACGCCTTGAAGCGCTGGCTCAGACCTGGCCGACCAACGAGGTAACGGGACAATACGAATGGCTTGAAGGCCTGAC
>NZ_JBVVOT010000673.1:0-234 GCF_055807455.1 Bradyrhizobium sp. Kon58 | reverse complement strand
GACACCCAACGCTCTGATGCCAGCCTCAAAGATCTGTTGAGCCACAGCGGCTGGCATGTGCCGGAAAATGACGAGCAAATGGATAACCTGAAAAGCGCTCTGGCCGCGCAGGCGCTGCCCGCACCGCCATACGGGGATTTTGGTGGGGCGGTGTCCTGGCCCGTGCCTATGTCACTGGCTGACCAGGGCTCACTGTTTGCCATCATCGCTGACAACAGCCCCCCACTGTCTGGC
>NZ_JBVVOT010000672.1:0-234 GCF_055807455.1 Bradyrhizobium sp. Kon58 | reverse complement strand
CCTTCAAAAGCCCCCGCCCCGGTGGACACCCCGCGCAGGCTGAAATCCTCCTGTTCCACGGCTTCGAGCAAATTGGATATGACGATGGTTTATTTCTGCTATCACTTTTTTCAGCAGTTGATCTACAAAATCAACGTCATATCCAATTTGCTCGAAGCAGCGCCAGGCGCAGGCCGGCCAGTGCATGCAACCGAACCAGGTACAAAGCGTGCGCCTGGCGGTAACGGATCTGTA
>NZ_JBVVOT010000671.1:0-234 GCF_055807455.1 Bradyrhizobium sp. Kon58 | reverse complement strand
CATGGGCATCGACGCCGCCCGCGTCAATGTCAATGGCGGCTCGATCGCCATGGGCCACCCCTTGGGCGCCACCGGCTGCGCGATTCTCGGCACCTTGCTTGATGAGCTGGAGGTGCGCCAGCAGCGCTACGGCCTGGCCACTCTGTGTGTGGGCGGTGGCATGGGCATCGCCACCATCATCGAACGCCTCTGAGCCCAAGGAAACTGTCATGACTGACGCCTTTCGTTACGAAA
>NZ_JBVVOT010000670.1:0-234 GCF_055807455.1 Bradyrhizobium sp. Kon58 | reverse complement strand
GGCGCAACCCGACGCCAGCACCAACTTCAGCTTCTACAAGCAGCAGACCGAACTGGCCGAAGCCGCGCGGTTCGACTTCGTGTTCATTGCCGAGCAGGCCGAGGGCGAGGGCGCCGCCCAGCAAAAGGCGCTTGAATGGGATAGTAAACAGCATGGGGACAGACTCCAGGCGTTGGGTAAAGGAAGGTACCTCCGCCTGGAGAAGGGGTCGGATTTCCGGGAACGGTGCAGCGG
>NZ_JBVVOT010000669.1:0-234 GCF_055807455.1 Bradyrhizobium sp. Kon58 | reverse complement strand
CGCCAGGCACCACTTGGCCATGATCGAGCCACCACGGGAAACGATGCCGGTGACGCGCTTGGCGGTCAGCGGTACATAGCGCAACAACACGCCGGCGTGGATGGTGAAGTAGTCGACGCCCTGCTCGGCCTGTTCGATCAAGGTGTCGCGAAACAGCTCCCAGGTCAGGTCTTCAGCGGCGCCGCCGACTTTTTCCAGGGCCTGGTAGATCGGCACCGTACCGATCGGCACTGG
>NZ_JBVVOT010000668.1:0-234 GCF_055807455.1 Bradyrhizobium sp. Kon58 | reverse complement strand
GACACCGCCATCGAAACCGCCGACGTGGCGCTGATGGACGATGACCTGCGCAAGATTCCGGCATTCATTCGGCTCTCCAGGCAAACGTCGAGTATCCTCAAGCAGAACATCGCCCTGGCGCTGGTGATCAAGGCCATCTTCCTGGCGGTCACCTTCCTTGGCATGGCGACCATGTGGATGGCGGTGTTCGCCGACATGGGCGTCAGCCTGCTGGTGGTGTTCAATGGCCTGCGC
>NZ_JBVVOT010000667.1:0-234 GCF_055807455.1 Bradyrhizobium sp. Kon58 | reverse complement strand
GCAGTGACTTCAAGCGCCGCCATAGCGCCGGCTTAGGTGGCAAAACAGCGCGGGTCAATACTTCAATCATGGCCAGACTCCGTGGTGGCGCATGCCGGCGTCGCTGCCTGATATTCCTCGGCCAGTCGCAGCAAGGCGGCTTTGTCGATCTTGGTGCTGATAAGCAACGCCACCGTGCTGCTGGCTGTGGACCTTAAGGCGATCACGCTGGCGATGCTGTCGGACTTGGTGCTG
>NZ_JBVVOT010000666.1:0-234 GCF_055807455.1 Bradyrhizobium sp. Kon58 | reverse complement strand
CGAGCAGCTCACCAACCTGGGCGCAATGCTGGGCGTTGGCCTCCTTAATGTGCTGGCCGGCAAACCGGCGCTGCTGCAGCCACGCCTGGCCGGCATATCGAGGCCCTGTTGCTGGCACCACGGCCCAAGGCGCCGGAGGTGCTGGAGCAGGTCGAAACCGACGGCGAATGGACGCTACAACTGAGCATTGCGCCGGACCTGGCCTATTTCAGCGGGCATTTCCCGGTAACGCCG
>NZ_JBVVOT010000665.1:0-235 GCF_055807455.1 Bradyrhizobium sp. Kon58 | reverse complement strand
CGCCGATGGTGGATGTGACGCTCAAGTAAGGCCGCTCCACTGGAATGTTGTCTGAGAGCGCTCTTGGACAACGTGCACTACCACCTTCGGCGGAATGAACCCGTAGTCATATTCGGCGACCACGAAGGTCTGCTGCCCTTTGATCTTGATGCCGACGGTCGGTGCCTCGGTGCCACCGATGCGCATCTGTTTACCGTCTTCGCCGGCAGGGACGCTGTCGATGAAGGAGGTCACC
>NZ_JBVVOT010000664.1:0-235 GCF_055807455.1 Bradyrhizobium sp. Kon58 | reverse complement strand
CGAAGATCGCCGTCGCCAGCGGCAGCAGGCCGATAAACACGATGGAGTGCGCGGAGGTCACGTACTGCAGCGCCAGCGCAGTCAGCAGCGGAAAGCCGATTACCACGCCGAACGCGACGATGATCAAGGGCGCCCATTGCGCGCCGGTGGGGCGTTTTTCCTTGAACAACCGCAATAGGCACAGGCCCAGGATGGCCGCCAGCGTGGCGCGCAGCATGGTGAGGAACACCGGGTC
>NZ_JBVVOT010000663.1:0-235 GCF_055807455.1 Bradyrhizobium sp. Kon58 | reverse complement strand
GATTGCGCCTTCGGATTGGCAGCCGCTGTGTAAACGTTGTCGATCAGTGTGCCGGCTTTACCGTTCCTGCTCGCTTCGGCCATCAGGTTGGACAGCGCTGCACATTGCCCCTTGGACAAGGGCTGTGTTTGGCTCAGATAGAAAATCTGTGGCATCGGCGTCACGCTGCCTCCCGCATCGCGCACGACATGGCTGAAAATACTGGCGCCGTTGAGACCATGCTGAACGGCCAGAC
>NZ_JBVVOT010000662.1:0-235 GCF_055807455.1 Bradyrhizobium sp. Kon58 | reverse complement strand
CATCGGCCTTGCCGGCGGCCAGCCAGGCGTTGGCGCTGTCTTTGGTGAAGCGTTCGTTGGCGATGTAGACGCCGCCGATCTGACTGACTGAACCATGGAACAATGTGGGAGGGGGCTTGCCCTAATGCCAGTCGGTTAAGAAGCAGCAGAAGCGAGAAGCGTCTGTGGCGAGGGAGCTTGCTCCCGCCGGGCCGCGAAGCGGCCCCAAACAATGGGCCTGCTGCGCAGTCCAGCG
>NZ_JBVVOT010000661.1:0-235 GCF_055807455.1 Bradyrhizobium sp. Kon58 | reverse complement strand
CGAGAAGGCAAAGACAGACATCGTGGGGTCGGGTTATGCGGTTGCCTCTTTAGAAGCGGCTTTCTGGTGCTTCGACACCACTTCCAGTTTTGCCGAGGCGGTACTCGCAGCGGCAAACCTGGGAGATGATGCCGATACAACCGCCGCCATCGTGGGGCAGTTGGCCGGCGCGTATTACGGCGTCCATGCTATCCCCATCGGTTGGCTGGACACGCTATACCTACGCGACGATATC
>NZ_JBVVOT010000660.1:0-235 GCF_055807455.1 Bradyrhizobium sp. Kon58 | reverse complement strand
CCGATGAGCGGGTGATTCTGTTGATCGACGAAATCGACAAGGCCGACATCGAATTCCCCAACGACCTGTTGCAGGAACTCGACAAGATGGAGTTCTACGTCTACGAGATCGACGAGACCATCAAGGCCAAAAAACGCCCGATCATCATCATTACGTCCAACAACGAGAAAGAGCTGCCGGACGCATTCCTGCGTCGCTGCTTCTTCCACTACATCGCCTTCCCCGACCGCACGAC
>NZ_JBVVOT010000659.1:0-236 GCF_055807455.1 Bradyrhizobium sp. Kon58 | reverse complement strand
GTGAGTTACTGTGATGTCATTGGGGTTTTCGACTGCTCGGTAGACAGCCTCGGCTGTTACGCCCTTCGTCTTCTGAACCGAAGCAAAATCGTCGTAAACTTTCCGCCACGTCTTGTAGTCGGAAACCGTGTGTCTAACAAACATAGTCGTCATCAGATGTTCCTCCCAGACTGGTCGTAGCAATCTTTCCACGAACGCTTGAAACAGCACTTCCAGTAGCACCAGTATAATACCGG
>NZ_JBVVOT010000658.1:0-236 GCF_055807455.1 Bradyrhizobium sp. Kon58 | reverse complement strand
GCCGATGCCGCCGCCACCGACCAGTCTTCGGTCAAATACCTGATGGTGCAGAACCCCGGCCGGTACCGCAGCCCGACCTACGCCTGGAGCCCGCAGACCTACGCGTGCGCGGTCAAGCGTGGCGACCAGGACTGGCTGAACTTCGTCAATACCGCCCTGCATGAAGCCATGACCGGCGTCGAATTCCCCACCTACAAGGCGTCGTTCAAGCAATGGTTCGGCGTTGACCTGCCAGA
>NZ_JBVVOT010000657.1:0-236 GCF_055807455.1 Bradyrhizobium sp. Kon58 | reverse complement strand
CTTCAATAAATATCCAACTATTATGCGTGCTCTCAGATTGTACGCGTTCCAGAACGTGCCTGTACTTGAGTCGCGAGGGGATTGGCACCTTGTGGATAATTTTGGAAATGAGCATAAATTTTTATTAGAAGCTGAGAAAGGCCTTGGAGGTGTCATATTGAGAGATGCGGTGGCGCCGCCTAGGTTCAGAGTGATCCATTTTGAAATAATACTTCCCGGTGGGCAGTCGTCAACTA
>NZ_JBVVOT010000656.1:0-236 GCF_055807455.1 Bradyrhizobium sp. Kon58 | reverse complement strand
ATGCACGGCCGCGACGGTTACACCCGCGTGAAATGAGGTTGCAATGGACTCGAAACGAATCTGCCCGGTGCTGACGGCCGGCCAGACCCTGGCAAGCCCGGTCAGGCTGAAAAAGTGAAACCGCTGCGCAAATACAAAGTATTCCTGCAGGATGCGGTAGCCGTCGAACACATTGCGCGGGTAGGGCAGCAAGGCCTCTTCGGCGGTGAAACCGGGAAAGCCCAAGTCGTCGGGGT
>NZ_JBVVOT010000655.1:0-236 GCF_055807455.1 Bradyrhizobium sp. Kon58 | reverse complement strand
CCTGGCCGACCACGGCGTGCGTGTGCGTTACCTGCACTCGGACATCGACACCGTGGAGCGCGTGGAAATCATTCGTGATCTGCGCCTGGGCACCTTCGATGTGCTGGTGGGCATCAACCTGCTGCGCGAAGGTCTGGACATGCCGGAGGTGTCGCTGGTGGCGATCCTGGATGCGGACAAGGAGGGCTTCCTGCGCTCCGAACGCTCGCTGATCCAGACCATCGGCCGTGCGGCGC
>NZ_JBVVOT010000654.1:0-236 GCF_055807455.1 Bradyrhizobium sp. Kon58 | reverse complement strand
GCTGAGCACGGCCTGGATTTTATTGTGCACCCCCAATTTCTTGAAGGTACTGCTGATATGAAAGCCTACGGTGCGCTCGGACAAACAGAGAATGGCGGCGATTTCGGAGGCGGTCTTGCCCATGGCGGACCATTTGAGCACTTCCGTTTCCCGGGCGGTCAACTTGCTGGGCGCGCTGACTTGGGTTTCATCGGCGTATTTTTTCGCAACAACCGCATGCATCGCGTGGCAGAGCC
>NZ_JBVVOT010000653.1:0-236 GCF_055807455.1 Bradyrhizobium sp. Kon58 | reverse complement strand
ACCAAAGCCTGAGTTTTACACAGTCGCAGCAGATCCGGGCCTGTTTTATGTAGGCGTCCCTTGCGCAGTGCCGGTAAACGACCGCGACGCCCCGTTGGCGCTCGCAACAATGGCGGCCCTTACCAAGGGTGGCTGTATTCGCGGATCGCGTTCGCTCGACGACTCATCACACGCAGTCAAAACGAACGGAAACAGGCAAATAGCAACGGCTGCATATCTAAAGCGGCGCATGGGAC
>NZ_JBVVOT010000652.1:0-236 GCF_055807455.1 Bradyrhizobium sp. Kon58 | reverse complement strand
CGGTGGGCTTGATGACCCAGCACCTGGATCACCTGGAAAGCAAATTGCTCAAACACCGCTGACCTTCAAATAAATGAAGAGCCAAATGTGGGAGGGGCGGTGCGACGATTCGACTTGCCCCCGATAGCAGAGTGTCAGTCACCACCTCCATGACTGACTCACCGCTATCGGGAGCAAGCCCCCTCCCACAGGTGTTTCACCAGGGCATCAAGCCGGTTGCAACACCGACTGACCGC
>NZ_JBVVOT010000651.1:0-236 GCF_055807455.1 Bradyrhizobium sp. Kon58 | reverse complement strand
GCAGGGGTATGCGCTGTCACCGAGCATCGAGGTGATGTGGCTGGTGGCGGGGGCTCATGATTTGAAACCGCTGAAGGCTAGCGGGTTTAGTCATGAACAGCATCTGGAGGCGGCTGCAGTGAAAGTGGCTGGGTTTCTGGGTGGCTGTTAGGGCCCTATCGGGGGCAAGCCCCCTCCCACATTTTGACCACATTCCACATTTGGAACTCGGTCAAATGTGGGAGGGGGCTTGCCCC
>NZ_JBVVOT010000650.1:0-237 GCF_055807455.1 Bradyrhizobium sp. Kon58 | reverse complement strand
AGCCTCCAAAGGCCCCCAAGGACCCCATGCCCCTGCCACCTAGCATGGAAAAACCAGCGAAGTCCCCGGTGCCATCGAAGCCGGCAGAACCAGCGAAGCCCCCGGTGCCATCTAAGCCGGCAGAACCAGCGAAGCCTTCGGTGGCACCCAAGTCCCCAAAACCAACAGGTGGGTCAAAGGGTGTGCAGGGCGCCGTCAATAACTCGCAATCCATTGGCAACTTACACAACGCAAATG
>NZ_JBVVOT010000649.1:0-237 GCF_055807455.1 Bradyrhizobium sp. Kon58 | reverse complement strand
GCTCTCACGCCCATGCAGAAACGCGGCGGCGACACTGTGCGTCGACGCGTTGATTGCGGTTTCGATGGTATCGGTCACAAAGGCGGAAGCCGCCAGGCCTGCGTCGCAACGGCTCAAGGCGGTCTGCAGATCGACCCCTTCACGCATCAGGTCGACGAAGAATTCGATCTTGTCGGTGCTGGCGCCCACTTCACGCATGGCGTGCAGATAGAGTTCGAAGTGGCTGTAGTGACCACC
>NZ_JBVVOT010000648.1:0-237 GCF_055807455.1 Bradyrhizobium sp. Kon58 | reverse complement strand
GTGTGAAAAAAATGCAAAACCAAAAATGTACACAGAATCCATGTGGGAGGGGGCTTGCCCCCGATAGCGGTGAGTCAGCTAAACATACACTGGCTGACACACTGCAATCGGGGCAAGCCCCCTCCCACATGGATTCTGTGTACATTTTTGGTTTTGCATTTTTTTCACACGCTATCCGCATAATTCCAGCTTCTCGCACGCAGGCCTTTGGGGCCTGTGCTATTCCCTACAGCTGAC
>NZ_JBVVOT010000647.1:0-237 GCF_055807455.1 Bradyrhizobium sp. Kon58 | reverse complement strand
TCCGATGCCTTTTATCAACTCATCGCTTCGCTCTGAGATGTACCCTTTGTGAGGGTTCGGCTTGCCCGTCGTTTGCATGATATATCACCCTTTAATTCGCTAAAGGTAACTTATATCATTCATATTGTTTAATCCAGTTTGAGAAATATCCAGCTCAATGCGAATGCCAGTCCCTGTAGGAGCGAGCTTGCTCGCGAAAGCCTTCCAGACAACACATTCATTCTGGATAAACGCGCA
>NZ_JBVVOT010000646.1:0-237 GCF_055807455.1 Bradyrhizobium sp. Kon58 | reverse complement strand
CCCTGGCCATAAGGACCGGGCCACATGTCCCAGCCAGCTTTGCTCGAAATGATCAGCTCGTCGCGGTAATGCTTGAAATCTTCGCGCAGCAACCGGCCAAAGTTGATCTCGGCGCTGCCGTAAGGCGGGCCGTAGTTATTGGCCAGGTCGAAGTGGTTGATGCCTAAGTCGAACGCAGTGCGCAGCAGGGCGCGCTGGGTGGCGATCGGCGTGCTGTCGCCGAAGTTGTGCCACAAC
>NZ_JBVVOT010000645.1:0-237 GCF_055807455.1 Bradyrhizobium sp. Kon58 | reverse complement strand
GATTCTGGCCAAGGAAATGAGCTGGACGGCGATGGACTACGCCAACATCAACTTCTGGTTCCAGGTCGGCTACGCCATCGGCTTCGTGCTGCAGGGCCGCCTGATCGACCGCGTGGGCGTCAAGCGTGTGTTTTTCTGCGCGGTGCTGCTGTGGAGCCTGGCCACCGGCGCCCACGGCCTGGCCACCTCGGCGGTCGGGTTCATGGTTTGCCGGTTTATCCTCGGGCTGACCGAAGC
>NZ_JBVVOT010000644.1:0-238 GCF_055807455.1 Bradyrhizobium sp. Kon58 | reverse complement strand
CGTGCGGCGTGCTGGTCTACGACATCGACACGCGGCGCTTCACGGTGGGTGGCGAATTGCTCACGTTGACGTCCCGCGAGCAAGCGGTGCTTGAAGCACTGATCGCCCGGCCCGGCCGCGTAATGAGCAAGGAGCAACTGGCTTCGCAGGTGTTCGGTCTCGACGAAGAAGCCAGCCCCGACGCGATCGAAATTTACGTGCACCGCCTGCGCAAGAAACTCGACGGCCAGCCCATCGC
>NZ_JBVVOT010000643.1:0-238 GCF_055807455.1 Bradyrhizobium sp. Kon58 | reverse complement strand
CCTGCGAGCCTTCACACCGAAAGGTGAATTCGCAAAGGTCTATGGCATCAAGGATCGGCGCGAACTAATCGCGCCCGACGTGTTGGCTCGTGCGGCCAGAATCTGCCAAGCCGCTCTCGTCACACGTTTTGCGTCGCTACCCCCACTGGGCCGCTGTTTCGTCGATCCAGCATTAAGCGAATACAGGGTGCCGCTTGCGCAGCGGTCCTCAGCGAAGTCGCTACGGACGCTTGTACGC
>NZ_JBVVOT010000642.1:0-238 GCF_055807455.1 Bradyrhizobium sp. Kon58 | reverse complement strand
CCGCTGGCAGGGGCGGCACCCTGTGTAGCGATCTACACCTCGGGCACCACGGGTCAACCCAAGGGCGTATTGCTGACGGTCGACAACCTGAGTCACTTCTGCGCGTGGTATGCCCGCTATGTGGAGCTGGACCGTGACAGCCGGGCCTTGCAGTTTTCCACCATCAACTTCGATGCCTCGCTGCTCGACATCTTCCCGACGCTGATCCAGGGCGCCGAGTTGATCGTACCCACCGAGG
>NZ_JBVVOT010000641.1:0-238 GCF_055807455.1 Bradyrhizobium sp. Kon58 | reverse complement strand
ACTGTTCCTGAACCAGCGGCGTACTCACAAGACGGCAAAGCGAGATTGGGAAGCGCCTGTCTGTAGATGGCAAAGAACAACCGACGCAGGTCGATACTGCTTTCGATCCGCTGGCGGGTTGTACGGTGGGCTGAGGGGAATCCATCCTTGAACAGACGGGCCGTCATTCCTTAACTCCTGATTGTGGGAGTTGAAAGGGTAAAGATGCATTGGCGCAAATTAATGTCGGATGTTTCGC
>NZ_JBVVOT010000640.1:0-238 GCF_055807455.1 Bradyrhizobium sp. Kon58 | reverse complement strand
ACCAGTTCATCCACAACGGGATGAGTGAGCACGATATTGCCGATGCACTGAACGCCGAGGGGCTGGTCACCGATTTCGAGCGCCCCTGGAATGCCCCATCACATCGAACCCACTTTTCGGGTGGGTTGCGGCTGATACGTTTACGTAGTTTGGAGGATGTTTTGTTGTAGACGTTGTTACCTATGTATTTCTCGTTGGTCAGCACTTGGTGCACGCTACCTCTACTCCAGGGGCGCTC
>NZ_JBVVOT010000639.1:0-238 GCF_055807455.1 Bradyrhizobium sp. Kon58 | reverse complement strand
GAAAACGGCACGCTGAGTTTCCTACCGCTCTCGCACAATCAGCTGGCCGTTTTCTGATCAGCGCGATGCGACTCGCGCTGGCACAGCTTGCGCAAGATAACCTTCTGAATCGGCTTGAGGCAGAACGCAAACAAGTAGGCACACAGCACAAGCGTCAGGTCCAGCCAGGAATGGTCGGCGGGGTCGATCACGCCCTCGACCTCCCATCGCAGTCCATACCCGAGCGCCAGGAAGATCA
>NZ_JBVVOT010000638.1:0-238 GCF_055807455.1 Bradyrhizobium sp. Kon58 | reverse complement strand
TGCCCGCTCCAGCTCAAGCATGAGTTTTTCCAGGGATTTGATACCCGTCTCGATCACTCGCCGATCATCATTGCCGGAGCAGGCTTGCTCCAGTGCTGCGCACTGCCCGGCCAGGGCGTTGGCTTGAACGATCCGCGCGGCCCCCTTGATCTTGTGCGCCTGCTCGATGATTTCCGTGGGTGAAGCCTTGCGATCCAGCAGTTCGATGAGTGCCTGGCGATCATGAACGCTGCTGGTG
>NZ_JBVVOT010000637.1:0-238 GCF_055807455.1 Bradyrhizobium sp. Kon58 | reverse complement strand
GCGGTGCTCAGCGGGTTACCGGAGAAATCGAAGCCTTTGCTGATGGCGGGCGGCAATTCAAATAACTCACGGGGTAGCTCGCTGATCTGGTTGTCGGTCAACAGCAAGGTTTCCAGCGACCGTTGGCGCACCAGGTTGGCGGGAACTTCGGTGATGCCGGTCTCATCAAGGTCAAGGTAGGTCAGGCGCGGCAGGCTTTGAATATCCGGTGCGCGCCCCAGCGGGTTGCGGTCCAGGC
>NZ_JBVVOT010000636.1:0-238 GCF_055807455.1 Bradyrhizobium sp. Kon58 | reverse complement strand
GGGCCACATGCCGAGCGGCTCGCCCAAGGCATCGCGGGGCTTTCACTGTTTTCATTACCACACCGGGCAGGTTTTCCTGAGTGTCGGCGGCGTACAGCGGGAACCACTTCACCGGCGTCACATCGCGGCTTTCAGTGTGCGAGGGTGACTGACGCGACAGCGCATAAGCCTGCGCTTCGCCGGCGGCGTTAAATACCCGCACATCGCTGAGGTCGGCCTGACGGGCGCTCAATTGCAC
>NZ_JBVVOT010000635.1:0-239 GCF_055807455.1 Bradyrhizobium sp. Kon58 | reverse complement strand
CGATCGCTTCGGGGACCACGTATATTGCGTCCTACCACAGTGCGGGAGGATATTCTTCGGATCCAAACCTCTTCGCCAGTTCCATCACGAGCGGGCCGCTAACGGCTCCGTCGTCTTCGGCCAGCGGCGGCAACGGCGTTTACGCGTACGGGACCGATCGTTTGTTCCCGACGAACACTTTCAACGCGACGAGCTACGCCGTCGACGTACTATTCAGACCTCAGCTCGCAGCAGCATAG
>NZ_JBVVOT010000634.1:0-239 GCF_055807455.1 Bradyrhizobium sp. Kon58 | reverse complement strand
TGAACTGGGGCGACGAGCGCCTGGCGACATTGATCTTTCACGAACTGGCCCACCAGCGTTTCTATGTGAAAGACGATACTGAATTCAATGAATCATTCGCCTCCTTCGTCGAGCAGGAAGGTACGCGTCAATGGCGGGCGGCCCGTGGCCTGGCGCCCGTCGGTGATGCAGCGTTGCAGCAGCGTGACCAGATTGTCCGGCTGATTCTCGATACCCGCAAGCGGTTGGAAAACCTCTAC
>NZ_JBVVOT010000633.1:0-239 GCF_055807455.1 Bradyrhizobium sp. Kon58 | reverse complement strand
AAGCGCGCGTGCTGCTGGTCAATTATTGGAAGGAGAGCGGCCAGTTGCAGAACGTTCAGGTGCTGCTTGCGCAGCTGGAGCAGCAGAATCCGGACGATCCTGCGCTGCAGCAGGGTCTGTAGCCGCGCGCCACAAACCTGTAAGCGTCGCCAGGTTTCGTACAAATAATCCAAAACGCACCTGGACACCAAGTTTCATAACCTGTCTCGCAAAGCCGAAAATGGTCCGACCGCGGCGGC
>NZ_JBVVOT010000632.1:0-239 GCF_055807455.1 Bradyrhizobium sp. Kon58 | reverse complement strand
CCTTCAACGATTATCTGCACAAACAAGCCAAACTCAGTCTCAACGCACTGCTGGGCCGTCGCCAGAACGACGTGGACCCGGACACCGTGTATGTTTCAGCCCCTTGGCCGCTGCTGGGCAGAGTGTCGCGTCCACTGTCTTACACCCGGTTGTACAGGGACGGCTACGAGGATAACGTCGGGTTCATCGACCCGAAGTTTTCCACCTCGGCCACCTTCAGCGGGCCGGACGGCGTCGAC
>NZ_JBVVOT010000631.1:0-239 GCF_055807455.1 Bradyrhizobium sp. Kon58 | reverse complement strand
CCCGCCTTGGACACACCGTTACCCTGCATGCACCCAGCGCTGATGCAGCCACCGCGCCAGGGCATCCAGCGCAAACCCCAGCAGCCCGATCAGCAGCACCATCGCCATCAGTTCCGAATACGCCAGCCGGTCACGGGTATCGAGGATGTAATACCCCAGCCCCGCACTCACCCCCAGCATCTCGCACGGCACCAGCACGATCCACAGAATGCCGATGGCCAGGCGCACGCCGGTCAACA
>NZ_JBVVOT010000630.1:0-240 GCF_055807455.1 Bradyrhizobium sp. Kon58 | reverse complement strand
AGCAACTGGAGCTGCAACACACCTGGCTCAAGGAGCTGGGCGAGTGGCAGGAGCGCCAGCAAAGCGCCGCCGAGCAGTTGCAGCAAGCCCAACAACACTGGGACAGCCAAGGCCAGCAACGCCAGGATTTGACGCGCCTGGACCAGCTCGCCCCGCAGCGCCATCACTTCGTGCGCCGCGCGGAACTCGACGCATTGCTGGCCCCACTTGCCGAGCAGATTCGACAGCACCTTGACCAGC
>NZ_JBVVOT010000629.1:0-240 GCF_055807455.1 Bradyrhizobium sp. Kon58 | reverse complement strand
CCTGCTGCACGTGCACCCCGGCGCCATGCGCGTGGAGCTGCGCTCGATCCCGTGCCAGTATTGCGTCACCGATTCCACCGCCGCCGCCGGCATGCCCGATGGCGAATACAAGCTGGGCAGCCACACCGTGACCAAGTGCCTGGGCGGCGTACGCCTGGCCGACGGCACCCTGGCCGGCAGCACCCTGACCATGGACCAGGCGCTGCGCAACCTGGTGAAGATCGGCCTGCCGATCAGTGA
>NZ_JBVVOT010000628.1:0-240 GCF_055807455.1 Bradyrhizobium sp. Kon58 | reverse complement strand
ATGCCCTGACCACATCTGGCAAGACCGCGTCGCTCAAGGCGGGCAAGTCGTACACCGTGAAACTCCAATACCAACGTGTACAGGGTAATTTCATTCCGGCGCTGGGCGGTGTAACCGGCGTGCAGATGAGCTGGGCGTCGCTGCGTCCGCCAGCGGACCTGGCCGATTACGATGCTGTAGTGGTGGCTGTCGGCACAACCTACGAAAACGAAGGCGAAGGCTCTGACCATGGCTATGAAC
>NZ_JBVVOT010000627.1:0-241 GCF_055807455.1 Bradyrhizobium sp. Kon58 | reverse complement strand
CCCCAAGGCCGACAGCTGAAAAAATCATAAGCTGCATCGGTCAGGTCCGTAGCAGCACTTATAGGTAAAGAATAAAGCGGTCTTTTTTCCGCAGGTATAATGTCGTCAATGCTGTTGAAAAAATCTATACAATTTCTTTCGTCCTTTTCACTACCTAATTCGCCAGGTACGACCACGTCGGCTATTAACAAGTCATAGCGTGGGCGATCTTCAATTAGCTCTAGTGCTTGGCTCGTGCAGA
>NZ_JBVVOT010000626.1:0-241 GCF_055807455.1 Bradyrhizobium sp. Kon58 | reverse complement strand
CGCACGTATCAAGGCCAAGCCTCACGCTTATATCGCCCAACCCACCCTGTGTTTGTCCACCTGCCCGACGTTTGTCGAAAACGGCATCACGATCAAGCGTGCCTATCGTCGCCTGCTCAGCCGCCACCACCCGGACAAGATTGCCGGCAGCGGCGCCAGCCCCGCGCAGGTGCGCGAGGCCACCGAACGAACCCGTGAATTACACAACGCCTATGCGTTGATTCGCGAATGACGGTTACAA
>NZ_JBVVOT010000625.1:0-241 GCF_055807455.1 Bradyrhizobium sp. Kon58 | reverse complement strand
CCGTGTTGCAACGGCTGTCGGACATGGGCGTCGACCTGTCCATCGACGACTTCGGCACCGGCTACTCCAGCCTGATGTACCTCAAGCGCCTGCCGGCCAATGAGCTGAAGATCGACCGTGGCTCTGTGCGCGACCTGGAGCACGACAGCGACGACGCCGCCATCGTGTCGGCCATCGTTGCGCTGGGCCAGGCCCTGGGGTTGCGGATTGTCGCCGAAGGCGTGGAAACCGATGCGCAGCA
>NZ_JBVVOT010000624.1:0-241 GCF_055807455.1 Bradyrhizobium sp. Kon58 | reverse complement strand
CGTTGAGATATAGCTTAATGATATTTATCTAACAAATTAAATACCTTTAAAGAATAAGCGAAAGCATAAGCAAGCAAGCTCTGCCGTCAGGATTGAGGGCAACAATCCCGCTACTTTCAGCCCCGGTTCAGCCTGGGAATTCGCCAAACCGTCAAAATGGCGCGTACAGAACGACCACTTAGCCGCCCTTCTAACCGACTATCGAGGTCGCACCCCATGAAGAAATTCCGATTGCCTGGCC
>NZ_JBVVOT010000623.1:0-241 GCF_055807455.1 Bradyrhizobium sp. Kon58 | reverse complement strand
TAACCTGCAGGACACAAGGAAAACCACATTACGCAAACCGCTATGGCTACCGCGCTTTGCAGATTTCGCGCCGATACATGGCAAACAACAGAAGCCGCAACAGATGCGGCTTCAGTTGGTGCTGCCGGGGGCGCCACCGACCTTCAATTGCCGAGCTTTTTACGCACGTCGTCGACCATTGGGCCAACCGCCTTCACCGCATCTTTAAGCTGTTGTTCAGTTACGCCGAATTCCTTCGTCC
>NZ_JBVVOT010000622.1:0-241 GCF_055807455.1 Bradyrhizobium sp. Kon58 | reverse complement strand
ACTAGCCCGGCGATATAGCGATCATGCTGCATGGTGTGGCCCACCAGATGCACCGCGTGCACTTGCAACTCGTGCTGGTTTTTCATCAGGTCTTGCGGGATGCGGGCCGCCATCGCCGTGCTGAACAGACTTTGCGCATCTGCCGTCAGGCCGCACTGTATCGCTGAAAACAGATGATGCTGAACACCTGCGCGTAAAGCGCGCTTGAGTAACTCGGGAATCCGTCCTTTGCTGAGCGACT
>NZ_JBVVOT010000621.1:0-242 GCF_055807455.1 Bradyrhizobium sp. Kon58 | reverse complement strand
CCTATACGCCGTTCGATGCATTCCCCTCGGAGTTCTTCCACCCCCAGGGCATGCTCGCTGACTTGATGGGATCAGGCCGTCATGACGTTGCGATGATCGGCCCGCGTAGCGTGCGCCTGTATGAAAATCGCCGCGCTTCCGGCTTCGCACCCGCCACCGAGGTCGCACATAGACCCGACGATGGCTTGCCGATCATTTCTTCCTCGCCCAACGAACTGGTGGCGTTCAGCGATGTACTTGCC
>NZ_JBVVOT010000620.1:0-242 GCF_055807455.1 Bradyrhizobium sp. Kon58 | reverse complement strand
ATGGGCGCACGTTCGTTCCTCCGCCGGCGCCACCAGCGTGGCTCACACAGTGCGTCGAGCCAACTTAATCGGGAGCATGCTCAACGAATTATCGCCGTCACCTGCGAAGGGGTTACTGAATAATTGTGCTGCGGGCATGTCAAGCATACGCCAAGGCTCTTAGGTCATGAAGCAAACTAAAAGTAACAATCAGAATTCAGGCAGGTTCGCGAGGTTATCCCGTTTGGTACTGTTACTGTCGG
>NZ_JBVVOT010000619.1:0-242 GCF_055807455.1 Bradyrhizobium sp. Kon58 | reverse complement strand
ACGCTGACCACGGCGCTGACGTTCTCGACGGCTTCCAGCCCCGTCCAGGACACGGTTGCCCAGACCTCGCGTGCGAACCTGGTGTCTCAGTACAACAACATCCTGAACCAGATCGACACGACCTCGCAGGACTCCTCGTTCAACGGCGTCAACCTGCTGAACGGCGACCAGCTCAAGCTGGTGTTCGACGAGACCGGCAAGTCCAACCTCAGCATCACCGGCGTGACCTACAACTCCAAGGG
>NZ_JBVVOT010000618.1:0-243 GCF_055807455.1 Bradyrhizobium sp. Kon58 | reverse complement strand
CCACAGCGTTCAGTGCTGAACATGGATAGGATTGAGATGAGTAAAACCAGCCAAGGCAGCTGCCTCTGCGGCGCAATCCGCTATCAGGTCACGACACCGCTCAAGGCCGCCACCCACTGCCACTGCAAAAAATGTCAGAAGGGCCACGGCGCAGCGTTCGCCAGCTACGCAAGCGCACCCAGGACAGCGGTGAACATTCACGCTGCCGCAGATGCGCTGCGGGGCTATGAATCCTCGCCGGGC
>NZ_JBVVOT010000617.1:0-243 GCF_055807455.1 Bradyrhizobium sp. Kon58 | reverse complement strand
GGAGGCCAGCGCAGCGTCGAAATAGTCGTGGGGAGAGGGCGCTGAATCGCCGCAACTGGCGCGTCGGCTCTACAGCGGCGGTTACCTGGCCGTCGAACCCAAGGGCAGCGCCAAGCAGTACCGCGCCGAACTGGTCGCTGCGGTCAAGGCGTTCCAGCTCAGCCACTCGTTGCAGTCCGACGGTGTGATCGGCGCTGGTACCGTGGCCGAACTCAATATCAGCCCGGCGATGCGCCGTGATCA
>NZ_JBVVOT010000616.1:0-243 GCF_055807455.1 Bradyrhizobium sp. Kon58 | reverse complement strand
AAAGAATTTAGTGGTCAAGCGTCCCGATCCGAGCACACTGCATGTAATTTACCAAGATGGCATCGTTGAGATTTTGCAGCGTACCGGCTCGACCGTGCCGTACCGAATTGTTGCCATGCTGTTCGAAAATGGTGAACGGTTGACCTTCTCCTACGGTACGGCAGGTTTTCTGGAGCGCATCCTTAGCCACGAGCAAGAGGAGCTGCTTGTACTGACGTACTCTGGCGGGCGTTTGTCAGCGGC
>NZ_JBVVOT010000615.1:0-243 GCF_055807455.1 Bradyrhizobium sp. Kon58 | reverse complement strand
CACCTTCGGAGCCGGGCATCTTGAGTACGCTGATTGAAGCTACCGAAACATTCAAGGTTGCAGGGCGTTTTGACTGACACTGAACCAGGCGCGTAGGGGCCGTATCTTCAGAGCCCTTACATCACTTGACAGCAGGATAATTGAACAACGCCACCAGGCCCGGGGCATTAGTTTAATTAACATGATGCCGTTAATATTTAAGGCTTGTCCCCCAATTCCACCGCAAGCCATAAATATTAACGG
>NZ_JBVVOT010000614.1:0-244 GCF_055807455.1 Bradyrhizobium sp. Kon58 | reverse complement strand
AATCACCGGGTCGTTGCGGTTGTGGGTCTGGGGATCGTTATCTGTCGTCATGGCGCACCTCTTCGCAGGCCTGTGGGAAATCTGTACCACGTAAAACTAAGGCGCTGCGTCAACCCGTGAAGTTCAGTCCGATTGCTCAATGCAACGGGTTGTCGACCTGGATATAGAAGGCATAGACGCCCAACACCAGCCAGAACACCATGAACAGCCACGGCACACGCATGGAAAACAGCAGCGACTTGCG
>NZ_JBVVOT010000613.1:0-244 GCF_055807455.1 Bradyrhizobium sp. Kon58 | reverse complement strand
CTGGATGTGTTCGAGAAAGAACCGCTGAATCACGCCTCACCGCTGCTGCGCTTGAACAACGTAGTGGCCACGCCGCATATCGGTTCGGCCACCCATGAGACACGCGAAGCAATGGCCAAATGTGCCGTGGACAACCTGTTGGCGGCATTGGCAGGGCAAAAACCGAAAAACCTGGTGAATCCAACTGCCTGGACCCAATAACCCCTGACACAACACCAACCAACTGTGGGAGGGGGCTTGCCCC
>NZ_JBVVOT010000612.1:0-244 GCF_055807455.1 Bradyrhizobium sp. Kon58 | reverse complement strand
CGACGGGCGCTAGGGAAGTGTTGATAAGGGCCCCTATTTCCTCGCTGACCTCATCGAGTTCATTAATGCCTATTTTAATTGACCTTACCTGGCTCAAAAGCTTGTGCGCCAGCATTTCTGTACTTAGAATCAAGTTCTTGCGATCATTTTTCTTATGCAAAGTAATATCCCACCATCCGTGATTTGACATGTAAATCATCACTAGCGTATCTGTAAAATACAGCTGCACTAGTGATGATTTACA
>NZ_JBVVOT010000611.1:0-244 GCF_055807455.1 Bradyrhizobium sp. Kon58 | reverse complement strand
TGTCCATCGCCACGGCGACTGACAGCGTGGCCGAAGCCGCGCGACGTATCGCCAGTGCGTGCGGGCAGTTGCGATGATGGAACTGTTCGTGCACTGGGCCGCCGACATCGGCCTGAACTACAACTTCCTGCTCGACGCCTACCAGCGCGGTTCCCTGGTCCAGGGTGCGTTGACCACCACCTTGCTGTGCCTGTTCACCGTCATCGGCAGCCTGCTGGCGGGCATCAGCCTGGCGGCGTTGCTC
>NZ_JBVVOT010000610.1:0-244 GCF_055807455.1 Bradyrhizobium sp. Kon58 | reverse complement strand
GTGAGTGAATTTTCTGTAAGACATAGTTCCTATGCAGATGTAATTTGTGGAATTTTCTGTAGGAAAATGGAGTATGGATAACTATGTTGAATGGAACTAAAACTGATGCGGCCACCGGGATCTGCGGATATTGCCCGCGCAGCAACACCAATCCGGAAAAACCATAGGCACCGGGCATGTTCAGGTCGAGCAGCACCAAGTCCCAGTCGCACCTTTCGGTCAAGCGGGCTTCCAGCTCGGCAAT
>NZ_JBVVOT010000609.1:0-245 GCF_055807455.1 Bradyrhizobium sp. Kon58 | reverse complement strand
CTGGATGCCGCGCTCAACCGTTCCACCGCTGCCTTCCGCACCTGGCGCCGCCAACCCGTCGGCCAGCGCGCCGAATTGCTGTTGGCCCTGGCCAGCGCCCTGCGCGACCAGGCCGAAGCCATGGCACAGATGATCACCCTGGAAATGGGCAAACCGATCGCCCAGGCCCGCGCCGAAATCGAAAAATGCGCCCAGCTCAGCGAGTGGTACGCAGCGCACGGCCCCGCCATGCTCGCGCCGGAGCC
>NZ_JBVVOT010000608.1:0-245 GCF_055807455.1 Bradyrhizobium sp. Kon58 | reverse complement strand
CACCAGAATCAGGTCCAGACCGGGAAAACGGCGGTTGAGCTGGTCCACCGCTTCCAGGTTGATCGAAGCATCTTCGCGGATTGCCGTGTGCGGGCAGCCGCCGGTTTCCACACCGATGATGCGTTCCGGCGCCAGAGCCTGGTTGCGCACCAGGAAGTCGGCGTCTTCGCGGGTGTAGATGTCGTTGGTGACCACGGCCAGGTTGTAGCGCTCACGCAGCGCCAGGCACAGGGCGAGGGTCAGGG
>NZ_JBVVOT010000607.1:0-245 GCF_055807455.1 Bradyrhizobium sp. Kon58 | reverse complement strand
GCTTCAGTGCCCGGATCTGCTGGGTGAAATGTGTGCTGCCCTGCATGAACAGCTCCTTCATGTCGGGCTGGTTCTGGCGCTGGTCGGCATGCCGACGAAACAGCGACAGAGGCTCATGTAGAAACGCCAAGTGGCCGTGCTGCAGCAGGTTTACGAACAACGCCAAGTCGTTGATCGCCCGGATAACTACCCCTCCAAGGGCACAGATGTGCGGTACCTTGTCGATTATTTGAGTTCGACGAAAC
>NZ_JBVVOT010000606.1:0-245 GCF_055807455.1 Bradyrhizobium sp. Kon58 | reverse complement strand
CGCATGATGCGATCACCCTGGAAAAGGCGCGCGTGCTGCATGACGTTTGCCTGTCCGTCATGGCGGGGGCGATGCTGGGCTGGGCCATTCTGCTGTGGCGCGAGGGCCAGGTTACGGCGGGCGATGTGGTGATGGTCAGCGCGTTGACGTTTCGTATTCTCCATGGCTCGCGCGACCTGGCGCTGGCACTGGTGGAAGCCACTCAACAGATGGGGGTCATTGCCGAAACCCTGGGAATCATCGCC
>NZ_JBVVOT010000605.1:0-245 GCF_055807455.1 Bradyrhizobium sp. Kon58 | reverse complement strand
ACCGTACATGATAGGCAGATATTCGCCTTTGGCCTGGCCATCACCATGCTCCCCGGACAGCGATCCGCCATAGCGAACCACCAGATGCGCGGCCTCATCCAGAAAAGCCCGCCAGGTATCGATGCCCTTTTGCGACTTCAAGTCGAAGGTAATGCGCGAATGAATACAGCCGTCACCGAAGTGGCCATCCAAGTTGGTCTTGACCATGCCGAACTTCGGGGCATCCGGGGCGCGTACCGGCTGGC
>NZ_JBVVOT010000604.1:0-245 GCF_055807455.1 Bradyrhizobium sp. Kon58 | reverse complement strand
CGGTCATCAGACCGGGCTCTTTATAAGTGAAGCGACTGGATTAGACCAGCTTCTCCAACTCAGGAACAGCTTCGAACAAGTCCGCGACCAGGCCGTAGTCAGCCACCTGGAAGATCGGTGCTTCTTCGTCCTTGTTGATCGCAACGATCACCTTGGAGTCCTTCATACCGGCCAAGTGCTGGATCGCGCCGGAGATACCGACCGCGATGTACAGCTGTGGCGCAACGATCTTGCCGGTCTGGCCG
>NZ_JBVVOT010000603.1:0-245 GCF_055807455.1 Bradyrhizobium sp. Kon58 | reverse complement strand
ATTGAAGCAATTGGTCGATAGCTTCAAAATCTGATCCAGGCTGTGTAGGAGCGATAGCTCGCTCCGACCCCCCAGCCGAGCAACTGATCCATTGGGCTTGTAGCAAGCCCAAGGCCACTCAGAGAAAACCAATGGCCCTTAGGTAGTCACAGCCCTTGCGCAACAGCGCAGGGCTCTTTGGCGGATAGTGTGCGCCCATCTGTTCAAGCCCCCATTGAGCATTGCTGTAATGGATCATCGAAGTA
>NZ_JBVVOT010000602.1:0-245 GCF_055807455.1 Bradyrhizobium sp. Kon58 | reverse complement strand
GTCCGCTGAGTCTGGACTGACTGACACACCGCTATCGGGAGCAAGCCCCCTCCCACAGGGTTAACCTCAATCGGCACACGCCAATGCCGGCCGACGGCTGCCGACATTGCGCAGGCGCTCCACCGGCAGGTCCATTGCCTCCTCCCGCAGCGCTGTTTCCAGCGCCTCCAGATGCCGCGACAGGATCTTGACCGACCCGCTCGGGTTGGCGGGGTCGAATGGGATCTTGCCATTGGCGACCAATA
>NZ_JBVVOT010000601.1:0-245 GCF_055807455.1 Bradyrhizobium sp. Kon58 | reverse complement strand
CGCGCGCCCCCGCCAAACGCTGGCAAGCCAACGCACCTTACTGGGCGGTGGCCTGGAAATATCCGGCGACCAAAGCGCTGGCGCTGGTGCGCAAAGTGCAGTTCAGGATCGGGCGCACCGGGCGCATCACGCCGATTCTCGAACTGGACCCCGTCCGCCTGGATGACCGGCAAATCAGCCGTGTCAGCGCCGGCTCACTGAAGAATTGGCAGCGCCTGGACATTCGTCCCGGCGATCAGGTGTCC
>NZ_JBVVOT010000600.1:0-245 GCF_055807455.1 Bradyrhizobium sp. Kon58 | reverse complement strand
CGTTCAGCGGGCCTTTGACCCGGAAGTGTTCGCCGACGTGGTCGAGCACGTGACGCTTTTCGGGGTCGTAGTAGCGGCCGCTGGCTTTGGCGCGCTCCCCCCAGGGCCAACCCGTCATCGTACAGGCCGGCTCCTCGGAAACCGGCCGAGAACTGGCCGCGCAAACCGCCGAAGTGGTGTTTACCGCACAAACCTCATTGGCCAACGCCCAAGCGTTTTACAGCGACCTCAAGGGACGCCTGGGC
>NZ_JBVVOT010000599.1:0-246 GCF_055807455.1 Bradyrhizobium sp. Kon58 | reverse complement strand
GCGTAGATCCCGACGATCTTGGGCGTCCAAAAGCCCTGGGGCGTGGGGATCTACGCTGATTACGGCAACCCCAAGGGCCATTTGCTGGTCAACGACAAACACCTGATGGCGCATTGGCCGACACTGTCGCCGGTGCGCTTCAACCTGCGCGTGGCACCCCAGGATGTGCCGCCGCTGATCGCCCAGGTGCAGGGAGAATTCGCCCTGGAAGACAGCCGCATCGTCGATCAACAGCAACTCAAGGGT
>NZ_JBVVOT010000598.1:0-246 GCF_055807455.1 Bradyrhizobium sp. Kon58 | reverse complement strand
GGGCGCAGTCGTTTTACCGGTGTGTTGTCCAGGGTGGACCCGGCAGTGACGAACGGGACGGTCAAAGTGGATGTCACGTTCAATCAGCCGCTGCCTCAGGAGGCACGTCCTGATCTGAGTGTCGACGGCTTGATCGCCGTGACGAAAATCAATCATTCGCTATATGTCGAGCGTCCTCCGTTCGCGCAGAATAACCTACCCTCTATGCTCTACCGCTTGGATGAGAAGGACCGCTCGGCTACCAAA
>NZ_JBVVOT010000597.1:0-246 GCF_055807455.1 Bradyrhizobium sp. Kon58 | reverse complement strand
CGGTAGTTGGTCAGCGAGTCGCTTTTGCAAGGGATTGTCGATCTTTTCAAGTGCCTGGTAGCGTTCATCGAACAGTGCAGCCCTATGTTCTTTAAGTAGCTGCACCAGTTTGGAGCGCAGCAGGCGAGTTCGCGCTTGCAGGGTTTGGGTGACGGCGAATTCTTCGCCGAGCAAGGTCTTGATCTCGCGCTCGCTGAGTGTTTGCAACAGGCTTTTGAGCACGTCGCCGTCTACCAGGCGATGACG
>NZ_JBVVOT010000596.1:0-246 GCF_055807455.1 Bradyrhizobium sp. Kon58 | reverse complement strand
ACCATTCCGAAAGAAGGCGTACCTGTTTGTCGGTGTAGCCGCGCTCGACGTATCGCCCTGTCAGCGCCTGGCACCCGCTCACTGGAACCTGCCGCGCATTGAACTGCCGTTCGAGTGGATCGAGGGTCAATACCGCACGCCCCTGCCGGCGCTGCGCCAGGCGCTGACCGGCGCCGGTGCGCTGCTGTTGAGCAACCCCCACAACCCTATCGGCAAGGTCTTCCCCCGCGCGGAACTGCTGGCCGT
>NZ_JBVVOT010000595.1:0-246 GCF_055807455.1 Bradyrhizobium sp. Kon58 | reverse complement strand
CGCACGGCCAGTGCCTTTACCGCACAAATCGGCTCGATGAAGGCCAACGAGGAAATCGACGCCATCCGTACCCTGGGCCTGGACCCGATGGAGCTGCTGGTGCTGCCGCGGGTGCTGGCGCTACTGGTGGCCTTGCCGATGCTGACGTTCCTGGCGATGCTCTCGGGGATTATCGGCGGCGGCGTGGTGTGTGCGGTGGCCCTGGATATTTCGCCGGCGATGTTCCTGTCGCTGCTGCAATCGGAC
>NZ_JBVVOT010000594.1:0-216 GCF_055807455.1 Bradyrhizobium sp. Kon58 | reverse complement strand
GTCCGCTCTTCGATGGTCGCCGAGGTGATGATGACTTTCAGGTCCGGGCGGCGCGGCAACAGGGTCTTGAGGTAGCCCAGCAGGAAATCGATGTTCAGGCTGCGCTCGTGGGCTTCGTCGACGATGATCGTGTGGTAGCGTTCCAGGTAGCGGTCGTTCTGGGTTTCAGCCAGCAGGATGCAGTCGGTCATCAGTTTGATCAGGGTGTTGGAATCG
>NZ_JBVVOT010000593.1:0-246 GCF_055807455.1 Bradyrhizobium sp. Kon58 | reverse complement strand
CTGCTGGCTTGCCTGAGGCACCGCCATCGGGGGCAAGCCCCCTCCCACAAGGACCGCGTTTTACCATGGAGGAACTGCCATGCTCCAACTGACTAATCGCCGCGCCGTCATCACCGGTGCCGGCAGCGGCATCGGCGCCGCCATCGCCCAGGCTTACGCGGTTGAAGGTTGGAGTACAGGTTGAAGTCCTGAATGATCCCCGCCTGCTTGAGCATGATGGTAATGCTGCCGTTGAACCCCAGCAGG
>NZ_JBVVOT010000592.1:0-247 GCF_055807455.1 Bradyrhizobium sp. Kon58 | reverse complement strand
TGGTATAATCGCAATTTAGTGATTATAGCTAATATAGAGCGGCATCAAACAAATGAGCCATTAACCACAGCGCTAACAACAAGACAATACAAACTGCAAAATCTATTGATACAACATTTTTTTCGACCAAAGCAAATACTGCGAATGCTCCGATCAATACACCAACACTTTGCCAAACAACTAAAATATGGCGATTAATATCATTAAACATTTGATCATACATCTTCAAAAGCAAGTCTTCTCTGCT
>NZ_JBVVOT010000591.1:0-247 GCF_055807455.1 Bradyrhizobium sp. Kon58 | reverse complement strand
TAGTTAGAAATCCTCAGATGGACCCCAGTCGTTTTTCCGGGTTTCAAATTTTTTATCGGCATCTGTCGGCGTATGCCGTTCAGCAGTCACGCATTCATCGGTGCGACGCTATTGTTTTCGGTCGGCAATGCTGCGGCAGCAGGAGATATAACTCAGGGCAATGAAATGAATGGCCTTTTGCGGATGCTATATAACGCCGCAAGTGAATGGTCACCACGGCTCCAGGGCTATGCACTAACATTACTGA
>NZ_JBVVOT010000590.1:0-247 GCF_055807455.1 Bradyrhizobium sp. Kon58 | reverse complement strand
CCAGACAATTGCAGTGAACCTTCGGCGAAGCCCGCGACTCGAAACCACACGTACCGAACAGCCACACACGGAGATACCCATGGCCGGCAAAACAGCAAAGACTGCTCAAGAAATACTGATGGCAGACTTTCATGGATCCTGGTGCGCAGCTCATCGGCCTGGTCGCCGGCCAGGATAGCGGTGTCGTCCAGCAGCCTTTCGGTATCGCTGACGAGGGCCTGAAAATCCGCCATCAGTATTTCTTGAG
>NZ_JBVVOT010000589.1:0-247 GCF_055807455.1 Bradyrhizobium sp. Kon58 | reverse complement strand
ACTGTAGGTAGCGTAATTCCCCCTCAATCTGGACAGCAGTTCTTCTGCACCACTGGCCAGCTGTTTGATATCTTTATATCCCGCCCTCGCGCCACTGTTTAAGTTCTTGGTAATATCCACCACGTCGGTATACCCCACAGAGGCTCCAACCCCCGCATAAACCCCACTCTTGATGACATTAATCGGCCCCTTACCCGCCTTATACGCTTTTTTGCCAGCAGAGAACCCCGGCAAGAAAAAACCCAAG
>NZ_JBVVOT010000588.1:0-247 GCF_055807455.1 Bradyrhizobium sp. Kon58 | reverse complement strand
GCATAACCGCCGTCAACGTTCATGCCGATGATCACCGGATTGTGGCAGTTCACCCCATCGCCCTGGCGGCAGGACGGACAACTGCCGTCTTCGCCGCCAAGAAAGCCGACCCCGACACGCTGTCCGATCATCCAGCCATCCACACCGGAACCTATCGCCTCGATTCGCCCGACGACTTCATGACCGGGCACGCGGGGATAACTGATGGCTCCCGTCAGATTTTCTACCGTTGCACTGTCGGAATGGC
>NZ_JBVVOT010000587.1:0-247 GCF_055807455.1 Bradyrhizobium sp. Kon58 | reverse complement strand
AAAGTGACAGCCTGTACCTGCGACGTGGCGTGAAAGATCCGCTGGGACAGCACCCACGCTGGAATGGGCCACAGCCAACTGTGTACTGACGACTGAAAAAACCGAGTTCCTGCCTGAAGAAATTCAATTGGCCGTGGAAGCCTTGGAGCAGCAAGAACGCGACATCATCCAGGCAACGGAAACACTGTCCAAAGCACCACCCGGCCGTTGGCGCTTCACCACGGATGATGAATTCAACCGGGGGTTC
>NZ_JBVVOT010000586.1:0-247 GCF_055807455.1 Bradyrhizobium sp. Kon58 | reverse complement strand
TGTGGCGTTCGGGCAACTGATCGTCGCCCGAAACGCGATTCACCCGCCGCCCACGCTGCACCGCCGGCCGCGCATCGATGGCTCGTTCCCACGCTCCCGCGTGGGAATGCAGCCCGTGACGCTCTGCGTCACACGGCGGGACGCGGAGCGTCCCAGGGGGCGCTCCCACGCAGAGCGTGGGAGCGATCAACTGCACGGGCAAGCCCCCTCCTACATTTCAATCCAGATCGCTGGCGCTGTGGCGTTC
>NZ_JBVVOT010000585.1:0-247 GCF_055807455.1 Bradyrhizobium sp. Kon58 | reverse complement strand
GCAAGTCATAAATCAGGATCGCGTTGTTACGCACATCCGCCTCGACGCGGATCTGGCTGGTGCTCACTGGCGCCCGAGGCGTAATCGACATGCCGGTATCCGGGGGCGTAGGTGCGCTGAGCATCTGCCCCAGCAGCGGGTTGCTCAGGCGCGCAAAGCCGGGCGTGACAGGTGCGGGCTGGGACTGGGACGGGGTGCGTTGAGCCAGGCCGGAAAGCATAGTGGCAGAGCGCGGCTCCAAGAGCTT
>NZ_JBVVOT010000584.1:0-247 GCF_055807455.1 Bradyrhizobium sp. Kon58 | reverse complement strand
GGACCAGGTTCGCCTGGGCTCTTGAAGGCCGCTCGATATGGAAATTACCGACTGCCCTGAGCCGTGTACGGTCAGGCAGCGCCTTGGTTTCAGGAGAAGCGGTACCGGCAATGCCGACCTGTACCTTGAAATCACTGTGCAAGGCCATCGTGACAGGATGATTAATATCCGGATCAAGAATTTCCCAGCCACCCGGATGCAGGGAGCGCGCGCTGCTGGGGGCGACGTCACGAACCGTCAAGCTGAC
>NZ_JBVVOT010000583.1:0-248 GCF_055807455.1 Bradyrhizobium sp. Kon58 | reverse complement strand
CGCAACTGAAACGTCAAAAAAAAGGGCTCCAAGATACTAAGACCATCCATTAGTAAAACACTCATAAGAATAGTGAAATTCACGGAGGACTCAGAAGAAATAAAAAGGGAGGGGCTGGAGGCCGGCACTCCAGCCGCTGGGGAGAATTTGTTTTGCATTTGACTTCATAGCCTTTTTATTAATGTGAGTTGATCTAAGAAGTGTGCTCTTCTGATCTTCGAATTTCTAGTTGATGATTAATTGCTCTG
>NZ_JBVVOT010000582.1:0-248 GCF_055807455.1 Bradyrhizobium sp. Kon58 | reverse complement strand
GTCGTCGATGGGCATGAATGTCTGCGGGTTCTGTCGCTGGACCTGCAGCACGAAACACGCCGGCACCCGGTCGGCGGACAGTTGTTGGTTGAGCGCGCTGCGCAAAGCGGTCTACGAAGCGGTCAGCGACTATCGCCACAGCCGCAACGCGCCGTAAAAACGGCGTAAAAATGGGCCCGGCGCCGTAAGGATTACGTCGGGTCTAGTGAGCCCCTCACACCTGGCGACTACGGTGATGGCCTACCCCA
>NZ_JBVVOT010000581.1:0-248 GCF_055807455.1 Bradyrhizobium sp. Kon58 | reverse complement strand
CTTCGCGGATCAGATTGCGAATGGCCGGCGTCGCCAGCATGATTTCGTGAGCCGCTACGCGTCCGCCGCCGGTCTTCTTCACCAACACCTGAGAGACCACCGCCTGCAGGGACTCCGCCAGCATCGAGCGGACCATGGCCTTTTCCACCGCCGGGAACACGTCCACCAGCCTGTCTACCGTCTTTGCCGCCGAGGTGGTATCCAAGGTGCCAAATACCAGGTGCCCGGTCTCAGCGGCCGTCAGCGCC
>NZ_JBVVOT010000580.1:0-248 GCF_055807455.1 Bradyrhizobium sp. Kon58 | reverse complement strand
ACCGCCCCCGTGCCGGAGGCAACGGTCCGGATGATCTCCGACGTGTAGAAGCTGCGGTCGGGATGCGCGAAAATGAGACCAAGCACGCGCTGCTGCACCTTGGAGAATAGTGCATTTGACAGGTTTATGGTTTCTGCATTCGTACCCATATTGGGGATTATACTACCCAAATTGGGAATATCAAGCGACACTGCTGATAGTGGTGGAGCTCGTTCGAAGAGTTTCCCGACGCGGCGGTCCCCTCTACG
>NZ_JBVVOT010000579.1:0-248 GCF_055807455.1 Bradyrhizobium sp. Kon58 | reverse complement strand
GCTTCGAAACGCTTGGGGGTGTCATCGGTGAACCAGCCTTCGACTTCGCCGTCGATGGAAATGCCGTTGTCATCGTAGAAGGCAATCAGCTTGCCCAGGCCCAGGGTGCCGGCCAGGGAGGCGACTTCGTGGGAAATGCCTTCCATCATGCAGCCGTCGCCCAGGAAGACGTAGGTGTGGTGGTCGACGATGTCGTGGCCAGGGCGGTTGAACTGCGCGCCCAGGACTTTTTCAGCCAGCGCGAAGCC
>NZ_JBVVOT010000578.1:0-248 GCF_055807455.1 Bradyrhizobium sp. Kon58 | reverse complement strand
GGGGTGGCCAGAGAGATTTTTTCCGATAAAAAGTAGGGGGTGAAGGTGGACATTAAAACTTTTTTGAAGAGTAAGAAAGAAGAGCATTTGCTTGATGGTTTGGCTGCTGTAGATGATGTAAGCCTTAATGCCATAAGGGTAGGGCATAAAAATGCTCCTGATGATTTCTTAGAGTTTTTGCAGGAGTTCGGAAGTGGGGAAATTGAAACAGCCGGATTTATGCTTTATAACGGCCTCCTAGAAGCAAG
>NZ_JBVVOT010000577.1:0-248 GCF_055807455.1 Bradyrhizobium sp. Kon58 | reverse complement strand
TGGCCGTGATGACAGGCAACCCTAAATCTCCCATCCGTCTAACCCAAGGCACCCAAGCCACCCAAACCTCCGAACATTGGGTTTTCTGAGAGCGCTATTCATGTCCAAACCTGCATGGGTTTTTCTATGCCTGACGATCGCGACCACCCTGATGGGCCTGGGTAGCGACGCGCAAGATGGCCAACCAGTGGCGTTCATCGCCAGCGCCGTATTCGGATGCCTGCTGATTCTGACGCTCGCTGTGGGTA
>NZ_JBVVOT010000576.1:0-248 GCF_055807455.1 Bradyrhizobium sp. Kon58 | reverse complement strand
TTACCGTGCACACCACCGAAGTGACCTCAACGCCCGTGCGAATCGGCGCATTGAACTTGCGCGCATACGCTTCAAAGTAGTCCGCCACGCGCTCCTTTGGCGCGAAACCATCGGGCGCCACATCATCGAATTCCAGCCCCGGAAACCGGTCATGCCAGGCCGGCCCGTTGGCCACCAGCGAGTCCCAGCGCCCGGTGCGCCAGCGCTCGGCGATTCGGCTGCGTTCCAGCACCAGGTGCGGCACGCCG
>NZ_JBVVOT010000575.1:0-248 GCF_055807455.1 Bradyrhizobium sp. Kon58 | reverse complement strand
AATGCTCGCCACCGTGCTGCATGAACTGACCCACATCGATGACCGTGCGCGCCTGTGGTCCAAGGACGAGCGCGCGCTGATCACCAGGCGCAGCATGCTATGGCCCCAGCGACTCACCAGGTTCTGATTGGCTTCGGCGAGCAGGTAGTCGATTTCGTACACGCGTTCCGGGTCGATCTGGCCCAGCGGCGTCTTGGCGAAGTCCTTGCCAGCATTCAAGAAAGCGTAGGTCTTGCTGCAGGTATCCT
>NZ_JBVVOT010000574.1:0-248 GCF_055807455.1 Bradyrhizobium sp. Kon58 | reverse complement strand
GCAGCAGTGGCCAGTGAAGCCGAGACGCCGGGCAGGATCTGCAAGTCGACCTGGTGCCACGCGGGGTCGCTGGACTCATGCAACGCCTCGATCACCGCAGCGGCCATGGCGAACACACCCGGGTCGCCGGACGACACCACCACCACCGAGCGCCCTTGGGCCGCCAGTTCGAAGGCGTGGCGGGCGCGCTGCATTTCTTCGCGGTTGTCGGTGCAGTGCTGCACCTGGTCATCACGGAACGGCCCGGC
>NZ_JBVVOT010000573.1:0-249 GCF_055807455.1 Bradyrhizobium sp. Kon58 | reverse complement strand
CTGGAAAACACCGCTTCGTCGCGTTCCTGCAGCCACTTGTGCAGGACACGAACCTGCGCCGGTTCCGGGCAGTTGCCATAGCGGTGCAATTGCCTGTCCTCGATAATCGCCACGCCACCCGCCCGCGTCAGATCCATCAGCAACTGGCCTTGTAGGGCCAGGCCGTCGAACACGGTGTCCTGCGAGCCCCTCATCGCCTGGTCGAGTCGCGCCAGCGCCTGGACCTTTTCCTCGCGCTGACGGCTCAGT
>NZ_JBVVOT010000572.1:0-249 GCF_055807455.1 Bradyrhizobium sp. Kon58 | reverse complement strand
CTACAAGAAACTCATCGACGCAGAGACCTGGGCCTTCATCGAGCGGACCAATTCCTACTATCCGCCGGACACGATCGACTACACGATCGATCGGCAGCGCGACATCTACGACCGGCTGTGCCGCGAGTTCTTTGCCGGCTATCCCGAAGACGTCACGGCGGAAACAACCGCCATTGCCACGCCTTCGCACCCGATCCCGATCCGCATCTATCGCACCCCGGCGCCGGAAGCGGCGGCGATGGTGCTTTA
>NZ_JBVVOT010000571.1:0-249 GCF_055807455.1 Bradyrhizobium sp. Kon58 | reverse complement strand
CCGACACCCAAGAACTGCTCGGGATCAATGCCGACGACATCGGCACTGCGCGCTTCCTGCGGGCCGATGATCTCACCACCCTGGCCGTGCAAAGGGTTACGCAGGAAATTCGTCCCGGCGACCGTTTGCTTCGCGCCGAACCTGGCATCAGCCTGGCCAGCCCGACAACAGCCGCGCCCTTCGTTGAAGGGCACACCATCGACGTCCCCAGAGGCCTATCGCAGGCCGGCCTGCTGGATGCGGTGACCC
>NZ_JBVVOT010000570.1:0-249 GCF_055807455.1 Bradyrhizobium sp. Kon58 | reverse complement strand
GCCAGGGCGCCCTGGTACAGCACCGGCCCAGTCGGTTGCCCGGTCGGCGAGCCACCTTGCGGCTCCAGGCTGACGGCGAGGGTCAGCGGTGCGTTCAGCAATGCCTGCTGCGCCTTGCTCAACTGAATTCGGCCTTTACCCGAGGTCGGCACCAATCCCAGGGAGACCGGTTTGCCGCCTGGTGCAATGGCCCACAATTCCAGGGCTCGTGTCGGCTCCACCGCTGCCAGTGAAAGCGGCTCCAATTGC
>NZ_JBVVOT010000569.1:0-249 GCF_055807455.1 Bradyrhizobium sp. Kon58 | reverse complement strand
GCAGAGTATGGACGCAGACAGGCAGCGCACAAGGCAAGTGCTGGGCTTCAAATGCATCTCCTGAACGTTCTAGTACAGGCGCAGAAAACCCGGCCTGGCTGGTTAATGAGGCAGGCTATGATTTGAATACGCAGCGGTATTTATCAAACGGTTTGGGTCCCGATCCCGAGTTGCTTCAGGTCAGGTTCAGTTGAGAGCGTGCGCGACTGGACGTGCGAGTCGGCCGTCCGCGGTTCCAGGGGCGTGTTC
>NZ_JBVVOT010000568.1:0-249 GCF_055807455.1 Bradyrhizobium sp. Kon58 | reverse complement strand
GCCCGATGCGCAAGGTCAAAGGATAGCGCCGATGCAACGCCGTCAGCTTGCTCGCTATTGCTCGGCACATTGTTTCCATCCTGCCTGAGAAACTGCGCCACACTTATTTCACGGCGCTGCTCGGTGGCAAACCGGCGTGAGCGAGGATCAATACGAACCATGGCTTTTTCCAGATCGATATTGCCATTGGCATCATCTACCTTGGATTTAAGCGCATTGATAAGTGCCTGACGATTAGCATCATCGCCC
>NZ_JBVVOT010000567.1:0-249 GCF_055807455.1 Bradyrhizobium sp. Kon58 | reverse complement strand
ATCGGCGACGGGTAGAACGCCTGCACCTGGTCGGCACGGAAGCCGTTGCCCTTGAGCCACAGGGCCAGGTTCATCATGTCTTCATCGGTGGTGCCGGGGTGGGCGGCGATGAAGTACGGGATCAGGTACTGCTCCTTGCCTGCTTCCTTGGTGTACTTCTCGAACATGCGCTTGAACTTGTCATAGCTGCCGATGCCCGGTTTCATCATCTGGTTGAGTGGACCTTCCTCGGTGTGTTCCGGGGCGATC
>NZ_JBVVOT010000566.1:0-249 GCF_055807455.1 Bradyrhizobium sp. Kon58 | reverse complement strand
GCGAATGGCAAAGGTGTCGCGCAGCAACGCGAGCATCTGGTCGGCACTTTTGATAGCGCGCTTTTCGCTGGGCCGATCCAGATAATGGGTCGCATAGTGGGCGTTGGCCAGGGTATGGCGCTTGCCAGGGACCAACAGCGCCGCTTTCAGTTGCCCCATGAACGGTGAGCCAGGGTGGGTGGAGACGTACCAGTTGCCCACTTCATAATCGATGTCGGTTTGCACCTGCAGGTCGAACACGTACAGGCC
>NZ_JBVVOT010000565.1:0-249 GCF_055807455.1 Bradyrhizobium sp. Kon58 | reverse complement strand
CCGCTCAAAACTCAGCTCGCTATCGATCCAACACAACTAGAAGAGTTGATGATGCAGACCTGAGCGAAGCAATGAGAGTGTATTCCAAGTATAGACTGCACGGAAATCTGGGATCATCCGACCAAGACTTGAGACTAATTCTTGCCGCTGAGCAATTTACCACTCCTATTCATCTCTTATTTACGCTTATCAAAGCATGTCAAAAAATACTGTGCAATCAGAGCAATTATACGGTAGCAGTACGCAGCA
>NZ_JBVVOT010000564.1:0-250 GCF_055807455.1 Bradyrhizobium sp. Kon58 | reverse complement strand
GGTTCACGGCGTACTTGCCGGACATGGCTGCGTTTGCCCGAGCGATCACACTGGCGCAGGATCAGCCGTCCATGGCCAATGAATGGGTGTTTCACGTATCGGGGATGGACATCGCCGAACAACTGCTGGACGCCGTGAACCCGTCGCCCTTGAGCGCCGTGGTACGAATCCCCAACAACGCACACACCGCCTCCTTGGTCTGCACATCGTCACGGTCGGCCTGGCGGGAACGGCGGATCAATTCAGCCAG
>NZ_JBVVOT010000563.1:0-250 GCF_055807455.1 Bradyrhizobium sp. Kon58 | reverse complement strand
GTCATACAAAGAGCCCTTTTCCAGATGATGGGAGCAAGGCAAAGTGCCTTGATCGATGCGAGTGTGGCGAAACGACATACGTTCAGTCGTGGCCCATATGCACTACCTTTACTGGTGCATTCGCACTCCCAACCGGACAATTTCTCTGCACTATCCTGAACCCCGGATGTCGTAAAACCATGCGTCCAAATTTTGGAGAATCTATGACACAGGATGTTCTTGCCAAAGAAACCAACCGCCGCCAACTGCA
>NZ_JBVVOT010000562.1:0-250 GCF_055807455.1 Bradyrhizobium sp. Kon58 | reverse complement strand
CCCAGGGCAAGCGGGTGATTACCGGGCTTGAAGTGATCGCGATCCAGGCGTTGGAGCAATTTGTGCTCTATACCGGCGTGCGTCCTACCCAGGAGCAATTCCAGGCCGCCGTGGCGTTCGCCCGGGCGGTCTAAACGCGGAACGCTGTAGGAGCGAGCTTGCTCGCGAAAAACTCAAGGGCAGCGCGTTTATCCAGAATAAACGCATTGCCTGGGCGTTTTTCGCGAGCAAGCTCGCTCCTACAGTGGGC
>NZ_JBVVOT010000561.1:0-250 GCF_055807455.1 Bradyrhizobium sp. Kon58 | reverse complement strand
CCTTGAGGGCACGTTGAAGTCGGGTGAGCGTTTGCCGGCCGAGCGCGCTTTGGCTGAGCAATTTGGCGTGTCGCGCCCTTCGTTGCGGGAAGCGATCCAGAAGCTGGCGGCCAAGGGGTTGTTGGTCAGCCGTCAGGGTGGCGGCAATTATGTCGTGGAGTCCCTTGGGTCGACCTTTAGCGACCCTCTGTTGCATTTGCTGGAAAATAATCCTGAGGCGCAGCGGGACTTGCTGGAGTTTCGCCAGACA
>NZ_JBVVOT010000560.1:0-250 GCF_055807455.1 Bradyrhizobium sp. Kon58 | reverse complement strand
CGACGCTCCAGTTCTGCAGCCCGTTCCTGGTAGGCCTGTGCAGCGGCTTCACGCATGGGCTCGAGCGCGCTGAGTGGGCGCGACGTGATGCGCGGGCGAATATTCGCAAGTTCTGCGGGAGCCGCCAGGTTATCCAGCGTGTTCAACACGAACCGCAGGTTGCCATTGGCGGTTGTCCGGCTGACAGCGTCCGCAAGTAGGTCGGTATCGGCCACCACCACCACTTCGATCCGCGCGGCTTTTTGTAAGC
>NZ_JBVVOT010000559.1:0-251 GCF_055807455.1 Bradyrhizobium sp. Kon58 | reverse complement strand
CGCCTGAGCCTGCCGGAGTGCTGGCTCAGGCGTGTGTAGCTCCAATCCAGAGCGGCGATCAATGAACGGTGGCGTTCCACTGCCGTGCGGCGCCCGCGGGTCAGCCCTTGCAAACCGGTGCGCAACTGGCGGTGCACACCGCCGATGCCCAGCGCATCGACCTGGGCGGCGGCCAGTTCGAAGGCCAGGGGGATACCGTCCAGGCGCCGACAGATTTCACGCACCGCCGTCAGGTCCTGGGGCCGCAACGC
>NZ_JBVVOT010000558.1:0-251 GCF_055807455.1 Bradyrhizobium sp. Kon58 | reverse complement strand
AGCGAGACTATGCCTGGCGCCAGCCACAGCGGCGACTTTTCCAGTCGCCACCATGCCCAGATCGAAAAGCAGCCGGCGATCTCGGCAAGGGCAGCGATGATGTAGATGAGATAGGTCATGAAGAGGGTCTCGTGGCGACGGCGAGACCTTTTTCGGCATGCAGGCAGGCAATGGCAAGCGGCAATGGCGTGGCGGCCGGCAGTTATTCCGGATCCGCCACCTTGCGCCGCCGCACGGGCTTGGCGGCAGGG
>NZ_JBVVOT010000557.1:0-251 GCF_055807455.1 Bradyrhizobium sp. Kon58 | reverse complement strand
CAGGTGCCGCCGGTCTGCTCTGCGCCTCCATGCCGGAGGAATATGGCGGTTCGGGCGGGACATTCGCGCATGAGAGCGCCATCATCGAGGCGATCGGCCATGTCGGCGTCGACGGTTTCGGCATCGGCCTGCACAATTCGATCGTTGCCCCTTACATCCTTCACTACGGCTCCGAGGAGCAGAAGAAGAAATGGCTGCCGAAACTGGCGACCGGCGAGCTGATCGGCGCCATAGCGATGACCGAGCCCGGC
>NZ_JBVVOT010000556.1:0-251 GCF_055807455.1 Bradyrhizobium sp. Kon58 | reverse complement strand
CCGCCGGGTACCGGTAAAACCTTGCTGGCCAAGGCGATTGCCGGCGAAGCCAAGGTGCCGTTCTTCACCATTTCCGGTTCCGACTTTGTCGAGATGTTCGTCGGCGTCGGTGCCAGCCGTGTTCGCGATATGTTCGAGCAGGCCAAGAAGCACGCACCTTGCATCATCTTCATTGACGAGATTGACGCCGTTGGTCGCCATCGTGGCGCCGGCATGGGTGGCGGTCATGATGAGCGTGAGCAGACCCTCAA
>NZ_JBVVOT010000555.1:0-251 GCF_055807455.1 Bradyrhizobium sp. Kon58 | reverse complement strand
CAACCCGATTTTCTGCCTGATCCCGCCGTACATGCTCGACCAGATCGCGCGCCACGGCGATAAAGCCCAACGGGAGGTCGCGCTGCGCACGCGCGCCAAGGACAGTACGTTCCGCTCGTTGCGCATGGTCGCCGTCCCCGCCAAGGGTCCAGCCCGCATGGCGCTGGCCGCGGGTGCCGTGAAACAGCGCTCGATCTACAGTGCCGAAAACAGCGACAGCCTGCCGGGCAAGCTGATCCGCGGCGAAGGCC
>NZ_JBVVOT010000554.1:0-251 GCF_055807455.1 Bradyrhizobium sp. Kon58 | reverse complement strand
GTCACGGAAGATGGCCGCGCGATTGCGGGTTTGCTTAGTGGCACCGTTACGCGGCCAGCGCCGGCGCTTCGCCAGAAGCTTGAGTTGGTGAAGTCATCGATGCTGGAGATGCGCACCGCCAGCGCCGAGAAAAAAGACGAGATGCGCATTGAAGCAGCCAATGAGTTGGCAGATCGCCGGGCGTTCCTTATCAAGCAGGCCCGAGAGCTGGAAGAGAAGAGGGGGGTGCAAGGACCGACAAGATCAGCGTC
>NZ_JBVVOT010000553.1:0-251 GCF_055807455.1 Bradyrhizobium sp. Kon58 | reverse complement strand
CGGCTGGCGCTCCGGCGCGCTGATCGAAAAGCGCGAAATCCCGATGTATTACTTCAAGATCACCGCCTATGCGGATGAACTCTTGTCGAGCCTCGACGACTTGCCGGGCTGGCCTGAGCAGGTCAAGACCATGCAGCGCAACTGCCAGCGCCCGTGCCAGGGCCACGCGCTGGCGCTGGCCACCGGACAGCTCCCGAGGGTAGCGCTCGGCATGTGGGGCCAGGCGCACCAGCTCCAGTACGGTTTTGACT
>NZ_JBVVOT010000552.1:0-251 GCF_055807455.1 Bradyrhizobium sp. Kon58 | reverse complement strand
ATTTCTGGTGCCTTGGGACGATTCAAAACAGCACTGACCGGGCTATGCATGAGATATTCCTTACAATGATTTGGAAAGCGCTTACTCAGCTCAACAACGAGACACAATTAATATCTATCGGTCAATACACAGGGCATGCGCACCACGTAAAAGATTAAATTGAAGTTGAAGACACTGTCCAAAAGGTAAATATATACCGCTCTGGAGAAACGCCCCAAATCATAAGGATATTTTCATTCAGCACAATCGAC
>NZ_JBVVOT010000551.1:0-252 GCF_055807455.1 Bradyrhizobium sp. Kon58 | reverse complement strand
GGCGCAGCAATTCACACCCGAGTCGCTGCCTATCGGCCAAGCCGCTGATCTTGTGTGGCACGCCCACTTGGCGGGCCACGCAACGGGCTACCTGGAGCAAGTACAACACTTGATACAAATCTGCTCGCCTGCCGATATGCAGCGCGCGGCCCAGCAACTGAACGACGCCACAGGCGGCTGGCATTGCATCGCCAATGACCCAGTCTCAATTCCCCTTTGACTTGATGTTATGCGACCAGTGCCTGCCTGACC
>NZ_JBVVOT010000550.1:0-252 GCF_055807455.1 Bradyrhizobium sp. Kon58 | reverse complement strand
ATGAAGCCGCAGATACCGCTATAACTCAGCAAGTGCAGGGCCTTATTGACTCGCTTTCAGAACTCGCAAAGCAGCTTGAATCAGAAAAGCCCGACGAGGGCCTTATTCATAAAGTCATAAGCTCGTTGAAAGACTCCTGGGTTCCGCCGTTGATCATCGCTGTAGTAAATACAGTTGCTGGGCTTGCTCTTGCCTGATTGAAACGAGCTCAATGCCCGATCATCTGGTACTGAATGCAGCGAGCAGGGTAGG
>NZ_JBVVOT010000549.1:0-252 GCF_055807455.1 Bradyrhizobium sp. Kon58 | reverse complement strand
ATTCAAGACACCCCTGGCCACGACAACCTGCCCAAGGTCTCTTTCAATCCACATCAAGAACCTCCACCCCCCATTGAAATCGTGGATAACCTGACGATCGGGTATCACCGCAGCTCTGGCCGCCATGGCTACCAAAAAAGTCCAACTGCACTGCAAACCCAACAGTACGAAGGGATTTACTTCGACCCTCCTGCCGAGGAACACTACGACGCGTCCAACCAAGCCCCCATCACGCCAAAATCATTCCGTGCC
>NZ_JBVVOT010000548.1:0-252 GCF_055807455.1 Bradyrhizobium sp. Kon58 | reverse complement strand
CCCTTGCCATCCAGGGCCAGCGTGAAGCCGTCGATCACCGGTGGCGGCGCGGTGTTGGTGTCGAATGCGCCCATGGCCTTGCCATCGGAACGCACGACCGTGTAGTTATTGGCGCTGCTGAAGGTCACTTTGTAGTCGTAGGTCGACAACTTGCTGGTGTCGCTGATGCTTACGTTCAGGTTGCCGGAGCCGGTGCTGTTGCCCATCGCGCCCTGACTGCGCTGGGCAATGGCGGCGGCACTGTTGATGTCC
>NZ_JBVVOT010000547.1:0-252 GCF_055807455.1 Bradyrhizobium sp. Kon58 | reverse complement strand
CGGTGGAAATCAGCAGCCCGCCAATGATCGGCAACTTGCGCGCAAAGCCCACCGAGGCGCCTCGGCGAATCAGCCAGTCGGAAAAAATCCCGGAACACAGGACACCGACGAACGCCGCCAGGAAGGGCAGCGAGGCCAGCAGGCCGGACTTGATGAAATCCATGCCGCGATACTTCACCAGGTAGGTGGGGAACCAGGTCAGGAAAAACCACAGCGTGGAATTCAGGCAGAACTGGCCCAGGTAGATGCCCC
>NZ_JBVVOT010000546.1:0-253 GCF_055807455.1 Bradyrhizobium sp. Kon58 | reverse complement strand
CCTGGCGGCTTTACCATGTCGGCCGCGCTGAGCAGTTGCGGCAAACTGGGCTGGACCACCGACATCGCGGGCTATCGCTACAGCCCTTATGATCCGCGTAGCCTGCGACCCTGGCCACCCATGCCCGACGCATTGCGCGAGCTGGCCATATCGGCGGCAAGTGCTGCAGGTTTCAGCGATTTTTCACCGGATGCCTGCCTGATCAACCGCTATGTGCCCGCAGCGAAGATGTCTTTGCACCAGGACAAGAACG
>NZ_JBVVOT010000545.1:0-253 GCF_055807455.1 Bradyrhizobium sp. Kon58 | reverse complement strand
GGACCCGCTCGAAGATTGCATCCAGGCAGATTCCCATCGCGCCGACGATGATGATCATCGCAAAGACGGTTATTGAGCCGTGTTCGCGAAGCCGCATTAGACCGGCCGACGCTTGTTTCGGGTGATGCTGTAGGAGCGTCGATTTCGGCGACGCTCCTGTTCCTGATTGCCGACCGGGCGGCTGATGCTGCGGAAGTTGCAGGTCAACTCAGGGCCAGGGGCGAACGGCGGGCGGTCCGGCGATCTTTGATCC
>NZ_JBVVOT010000544.1:0-253 GCF_055807455.1 Bradyrhizobium sp. Kon58 | reverse complement strand
CCCCTGCCGCCGGTACCGACGCTGGACCCGGCCAAGGTCGAGTTGGGCCGCCAATTGTTCAACGAGCCGCGCTTATCGGCCAATAACAGCCTGTCCTGCGCCAGCTGCCATCGCCTGGCATCCGGTGGTGCCGACAACCAGCCGTTCTCGATGGGCGTTGACGGTAAACCGGTGACGCTCAACACGCCTACCGTGTTCAACGCCAGCCTGAACTTCAAGCAATTCTGGAATGGTCGGGTGGATACGCTGCAAG
>NZ_JBVVOT010000543.1:0-253 GCF_055807455.1 Bradyrhizobium sp. Kon58 | reverse complement strand
GAACTGAATTCATGAATGTGCGCGTGTTCAGCCCTGCAGTACCAGCGACATGTCCGGGTACTGTGCGCAGATGAAATCGACAAATGCGCGCACCTTGGGCGCGGCAAGGCGCCGGGAGGTGTGCAACACCCACAGCTCCGGCTCGATCTCGGACACCGTGCCCCACTGGACCAGTTCGCCCCGGGCCAGTGGCGCCCAGGCGATAGACTGCGGAATCAGCGCCGCGCCGCCACCGGCGATGGCGGCATCGCGC
>NZ_JBVVOT010000542.1:0-253 GCF_055807455.1 Bradyrhizobium sp. Kon58 | reverse complement strand
GCCCCCTCCCACATGTTGATCTTCAACAGGCTTCAGATTTGGGCAGTGCGTAGCTTTTCGCTGCGCCCACGCAGCCATTCCAGGGTCAGCCAACCCTTTGTCGGAAACTGCCGGCCGGCCGCCGTCGACTGAACAGAACTGGCCGCCGATGCCATTGAGCTGTTGGCCCATCATCTGTCCGTGCCCCAACCCGCACGCGAACAGGTTCACCAGTACGCAGAAGTACAGGGCCCAGGCGATCAACGCACGGTCA
>NZ_JBVVOT010000541.1:0-253 GCF_055807455.1 Bradyrhizobium sp. Kon58 | reverse complement strand
AACAGACGGTCATCGAAGAAGCCAAACGTGTCGGAGACTGCGGCGCTGCGCACGAATGTCTTGCCGGTAATGGTCGGGTCGCTGAAGTCGGTGCCAGGGGTGTTGCGCGGCGTATTGAGCGTAGGTGCTGCGCCGGTCACCGGGTTGTAGATGTTGGTCGCGCTGGGCGAGCCGTTGAACACGTAGGCGTTGCGCGCCTGGGTCCAGATGCCGGCCAGGCCAAGGTTGAGTCGATGGCTGACGGGGCCGGTCT
>NZ_JBVVOT010000540.1:0-253 GCF_055807455.1 Bradyrhizobium sp. Kon58 | reverse complement strand
GTAACGTGCTGCGTAGACGAGACGATTGGAAGGACAATTTCAAAGAAGGCGTTCAAGGGCCTGAGGTGAAGACATCAAACCATTCGGTCGACCATTTCACCGCTCCCACTATTGAACGGATGATCCCGTCCAGTGAAAACGCTGACAAAGAGAAGGGCACCGTTGGGCGCCAGGACCTACCGCAGTCTTTCTCCAGCCCTCGCAGCCAATACCTCGGCCAGTTGCTCTCCAGACACGTGATTCAAGCTTATCG
>NZ_JBVVOT010000539.1:0-253 GCF_055807455.1 Bradyrhizobium sp. Kon58 | reverse complement strand
CTTATAAAACAATGAAACTTGCGGAGGATTTGCAACTAAGCATTTAGCCGCCGAGTACTGAATACTGCGCAACGACAAGAAGAAAAAGAAATAACCCTTCAAGGTTGATTGCGAATTGCTGGTCAACCACCGTCCAATGTGGGAGGGCGCGAACTGGAGACCGCTCTGCAGGAGCTGGTCGGCGCGGGTTTGGTCAATGCCGACAGCTTCGCCGGCCTGCGCGCCCTGACCACGCCCGCCAGCAAACGCCAGG
>NZ_JBVVOT010000538.1:0-253 GCF_055807455.1 Bradyrhizobium sp. Kon58 | reverse complement strand
GCCGGACTGCCGGCGGACACCCTGGTGCCGCGCAGCATCGTGTTCGATTCGTCATTGGCGATGATGGAAGCAGCGCTGCAAGGCGTGGGCGTGGCCCTTGCGCCGCCGACGATGTTTTCACGGCAACTGGAAAGTGATGTGATCCGCCAGCCATTCGAGGCGGGGATTACCACCGGCAGTTACTGGCTGACACGCTTGCAGTCGAGGGCCGAGACGCCGGCGATGCTGGCGTTCAAGGCGTGGTTGCAAGCCA
>NZ_JBVVOT010000537.1:0-253 GCF_055807455.1 Bradyrhizobium sp. Kon58 | reverse complement strand
CACCGGTACTGCCGGAGGTGGGAAGAATATAAAAGGCCGGCTGGGTCAGTTCAGGCTCAAGCGGCAGTGTCGCCGGGTCGCCATTGTCCAGGGATGACGTGACCCATTGTGGCCAGCGATCCAGGCCTTCCAGCCGTTGCGGCGTCGCAGTGACGATCACCTCGGCGCGGATCAGGTCGGCAATCTTTTCAACCCGCGCAACCGGGTTGGACTGGTCGACGAAGGTGAAGCAGCTTCCCTGGCTGATACACGC
>NZ_JBVVOT010000536.1:0-253 GCF_055807455.1 Bradyrhizobium sp. Kon58 | reverse complement strand
CGCGGGCCGATATTGACCACGTGCTCCTGATGAACCTTAGCGCAAAGGCGCTGCAGGACTGGCTGAATGCTTTGCTGCACCGCACACCGCCGTCCGGGTTGCCCAGGAGCATTGCCATCGCCCAAGCCATACTTCATCAGCAAGGGCTTGCGGTCTGGCTGGGCATGGCGCCGCCCCACGAACAGATTCTGCATGCCGAACTGCTGGAACAGTACCGCCTCAGCGCCCCGCAGGAACGTGACTACCTTCACGG
>NZ_JBVVOT010000535.1:0-254 GCF_055807455.1 Bradyrhizobium sp. Kon58 | reverse complement strand
GCCAGGGCGTGCAGGCCCAGACCAGTTTGACCATTCGCGCAGTGATCATCGCGCCCCCGCCTTGCGGGTCGCCAGTGAACCGCTGTCAAACGATGCCCCTGTGCCCTTGAGTTCCAGGGTCAACGCGTTGCTGAACGGGGCGCTGCAGGTGACGGTATACGGTACGTCGCGACGGTAATTGACTCCGTCGACCCGTGATGTCAGCAGATCATTGCCAAACGGCACATCGAGCGTGCTGCCACCGTTGATGACAC
>NZ_JBVVOT010000534.1:0-254 GCF_055807455.1 Bradyrhizobium sp. Kon58 | reverse complement strand
CAACTGTTCATCCGCGAGCCGCGCAGGACCTTGCCCACCGCGTTGGGCGTGAGTGTGCTCGAACAGGCCCGGGCAGCATCACAGCGAATGCAGTGAGGTTGCCGGTGAACATGAATGTCAGGCCCAGGCCCAGCGTCAGCAATCCCAGCACCAGATTGAGCTTGTGCTGGCCACCGAACTGTACCGGCGCGCCCTGGAACAGGCGGAACTTGTACTTGCCCGAGAGCTTGCCGAAGGCGATCACGGAGCCGGAG
>NZ_JBVVOT010000533.1:0-254 GCF_055807455.1 Bradyrhizobium sp. Kon58 | reverse complement strand
CCATAGCCAACGACACCCAATATGGCCTGGCTGCGGCGGTGTGGACGGCGGATATCTCCAAGGCACACCTGACAGCCAAGGCCCTGCGTGCGGGCAGTGTGTGGGTCAACCAGTACGATGGCGGCGACATGACCGCTCCGTTCGGTGGCTTCAAGCAGTCGGGTAACGGTCGCGATAAATCGCTGCATGCGTTCGACAAATACACCGAGCTGAAAGCGACCTGGATCAAGCTCTAAGTTACGTTACACCGCAGG
>NZ_JBVVOT010000532.1:0-254 GCF_055807455.1 Bradyrhizobium sp. Kon58 | reverse complement strand
CGGCCGTTGCCGATAGAGGGTTTCAGGCAGTTACTGGAATAGCTCGTTTTGAAACGCAGCAGAAACAAAATGCAGCCTGGGTTATCCCTGCCCAGGTGCATCAGGGTCAAATCAGCGCCACGGCTTGACCTCGCGTGGGGACTCGCCCCTGTTTACCCCATAGCTCCTCGCGGCCGGTGCGTGACCTGGCCCGTGGGCAGATAGGAATGTGTAACCGGACGGGGCATTCGGTGGCGGTCATCAACGGCCGCGAG
>NZ_JBVVOT010000531.1:0-254 GCF_055807455.1 Bradyrhizobium sp. Kon58 | reverse complement strand
CCGGTGGCGGTGAATATCCCCGCGCGGATGCTGGAGCGCGCGCACTTTCCTGAAGTGTTGCAAGGCCTGCTGCAACTGCATCGGGTGCCGGCCCACAGCCTGACCCTGGAGCTGGTGGAAGCTTCACGCCTCAAAGCCGACAGCGTTCATCTCACCGGCTTGTTGCGCCTGCGCATGCTGGGGTGCCAGCTGTCCATTGGCGACTTCGGCCTGGGCGGCACCAGCCTGCAACAGCTGCTGGAGCTGCCCTTTAC
>NZ_JBVVOT010000530.1:0-254 GCF_055807455.1 Bradyrhizobium sp. Kon58 | reverse complement strand
ACCGATGATCGGCACGCCAGCTGCTTCCAGGGCACGCGCCAGTTTCAGCGGGGTTTGACCGCCGTACTGGACGATCACGCCTTTTGGCTTCTCGACGCGACAGATTTCCAATACATCTTCCAGCGTCACCGGTTCGAAGTACAGACGGTCGGACGTGTCGTAGTCAGTGGAAACGGTTTCCGGGTTGCAGTTGACCATGATGGTCTCGTACCCGTCTTCGCGCAGTGCAAGGGCGGCGTGTACGCAGCAATAGT
>NZ_JBVVOT010000529.1:0-254 GCF_055807455.1 Bradyrhizobium sp. Kon58 | reverse complement strand
GCAGTGTCGGCACCGATCTGTTGCCTGAGTATCGCCTGATCGATCCACTGACCAATACTGTGTTCGGCCCCCGGTATATCCCATTGGGCGATGGGGGTCTGCAACGCATGCCTGATCTTGACGACTACATTGCGCCAGTCACGTATGAGCAAACCCTGGAATTCAGCCGTCGGGCCAACGGCGTCTATGATGGAAAGAATCAGCAGAGCTATGTGCGTGCCCGCGGCCAATGGTACGCCATCGAAACCCGCTAC
>NZ_JBVVOT010000528.1:0-255 GCF_055807455.1 Bradyrhizobium sp. Kon58 | reverse complement strand
GGCTTGGAGGCGAACATGCAACGGCTGTTTGGGAGGGTGATTACCAAGTGTGCTCCTTGACACACCGCGATAGATTCGAGGTTCTACGGCACATGGAAAAGCACAGGCTCGATAGGTAAACGAAAAGCCGACGGGTCCACAAGAAACAACTCTCACTCTTCGACATACTCGATAGAGTCGAGTAGCGCCACCATCTCAGTGAGCTCCTTGCGCAATGCTTCCAGCAATGGACGATTGCTAAGACTGATCATCGGC
>NZ_JBVVOT010000527.1:0-255 GCF_055807455.1 Bradyrhizobium sp. Kon58 | reverse complement strand
ACAAGACGCAATTGGGCGATCACCTGAGCGAAAAATTCATCGAACAGGGGACTGTGCATCAGCCCGACAACTTGTTGGTGAAACGCCAGACTGTGAGTGGCCACGGCACGCCAGTCCTCACGTTCCCGCGCCAGAGTGGTGGCGTCGATTGCGTTTTGCATCCGCTCGGATTGGTCGTAAGTCAGAGCGCCACTTTGGGCAATGGCTTGCAGCTCCAAGGTGCGGCGGACCACAAATAGATCGCGCACTTCGTCA
>NZ_JBVVOT010000526.1:0-255 GCF_055807455.1 Bradyrhizobium sp. Kon58 | reverse complement strand
CAAGCGACTTAAGGTGCGACGAAAGGCAAATGCCAGGTAGCCTTGGGTGTAAAGACTCTCCAGTGGCACTGCGGCCTCGATGAACAACGGCCGCATGTTGTTCTGGAGCAAGGCGCTTTAATAAAAAAAGTGCAAAAAAAAAGGCGCCATTTAATGGCGCCCAATAAACCTTTAACCGTGAAATTCTGGTGCTACGTTTCGTCGCAGAATTGGAATTTCAGGAGATCGCTGACATCATGCATATGGGGTTGAGTG
>NZ_JBVVOT010000525.1:0-255 GCF_055807455.1 Bradyrhizobium sp. Kon58 | reverse complement strand
AGATGCCCTCCGTCACCACCTCGATGCGGGTCGCGCGCGAGATTTTCGAGCCGAAGCGGACACGATAGCCGACGGTCTCACCGGCGCGTTCGCCCAGTGATTTGGCCATGCGGTCGGCGCTGGCGCGCGCCGCGATGCGCCGCGGCTCCAGCACGATGATCTTCCTGCCCTTGACCCAAGGGGCATCGAGCAGCGCCAGCGGCACGCGCGTGGTCTTGCCGGCGCCCGGCGGCGCCACCAGCACGGCGGCATGAT
>NZ_JBVVOT010000524.1:0-255 GCF_055807455.1 Bradyrhizobium sp. Kon58 | reverse complement strand
CCCGCTTCTGAATAACGACCGCGCCGTAGCAAATGCGAGTTGGGTCTTTGAATCAATCCTTTGATTCCCTTGAATGAATGGATGACTCATTCAACCTAGCAGGCCTGAGAAACCCCGCCTCCCGACTCAATTTCACAATATTTCCCCATTCCCCGTGGCGAGGGAGCTTGCTCCCGCTGGGCAGCGCAGCTGCCCCCAACCGAGCCGCCGCGTTCGTTCAGCTGTACCTCGGTTGGCTTTTTTGGGGCTGCTGCG
>NZ_JBVVOT010000523.1:0-255 GCF_055807455.1 Bradyrhizobium sp. Kon58 | reverse complement strand
AAAACGTACTCAACCCCGAGTCCAACGTGCAGTTCGGCGAAGGCGGCGCCGGGACCTTCTCCGACGGCAAACTCTACAGCCAGATCAAGGACCCGAAATTCCACGGGCGCAAAGTGCTGCACGAGTTCGTCAAGGCCGGCGCGCCGGAAGAGATTCTGTATGTCAGCAAGCCGCACATCGGCACATTCCGTCTGACCGGCGTGGTGGAAAACATGCGCCAGCAGATCATTGCCCTGGGCGGTGAAGTGCGCTTCG
>NZ_JBVVOT010000522.1:0-255 GCF_055807455.1 Bradyrhizobium sp. Kon58 | reverse complement strand
TGATGACTTTCTCGTTGCGCAACACTTTTGCCAGGGGCTGGGTCGCGGCAATCAGGATGATCGACCACAGAAACCCGATAACGACATGAATGCTGACCAAGCCAAACGTCCAGGCGATCAATGGCTGCCCTTGCGGAATGAACTGGGGGAGAAAAGACACGTAGAAGATGCCGATCTTGGGGTTCAGTACGTTACCCATCAGGCCTTGGAAGAACCAGTTTGGCACTTTCTTTTGAGCGCCCTCGACAGATGACA
>NZ_JBVVOT010000521.1:0-256 GCF_055807455.1 Bradyrhizobium sp. Kon58 | reverse complement strand
CGTCAGCTCCAGCAAAGCCTCATGCACATTGGTTTTCTCATAGTTGATTGCAATCGCCTTGCCGCGCTCTTGCGCCAGGCGCAGCCGGTCGGGGTAGCGGTCGATGGCGATCACCCGTTCGGCGCCTAGCAGATAAGCGCTGCAAATGGCCATCTGGCCAACCCCGCCGCAGCCCCACACCGCTACGGTGTCGCCCGGCTGGATACCGGCGTTGTCCGCGGCGAAGTAACCGGTAGGCGCCGCATCCGATACGAAC
>NZ_JBVVOT010000520.1:0-256 GCF_055807455.1 Bradyrhizobium sp. Kon58 | reverse complement strand
CATTTCGCACACCAAAAAAATACAGATAAAATCTAGTCAAACCATACGCTACAACTGCTAGCTACGCAAAATCCGCAATACAAATTTCTTTTGGTTCCGAGCCAGCAAAACCTCTTTCTTTATTTGATGAGATATTTGCACGCGGACTAGCATCACAAATATCATCGCAGAACAGTGATCTACATGCCGAGGAACTAGCAAAATTCTGTCTGAATTTCAGTTGGATATCTGAATGTATCGAAGTAGGAGACTTGGT
>NZ_JBVVOT010000519.1:0-256 GCF_055807455.1 Bradyrhizobium sp. Kon58 | reverse complement strand
ACACCGCCCGGTTTGCCGCTCGGCCAAGGCCGGTTTTCGATATCGCATTGCTCACCGATCGCCGCTTCCACGCCGCTTGCCTGCGCCATATAGGCGCGAACAACTGGCGAGCACGCAAATCGCGCCGATCAGCGGCACCAGCATGCCGCCTACCAACAGGTTGTAGGCCAGGGTCAAGGCGCTGATCACGTCGTTCACCACCAGTGCGATACCCAGCACCGCCACACCGGTCAGCAGGGTAAACAAGCGATTGATG
>NZ_JBVVOT010000518.1:0-256 GCF_055807455.1 Bradyrhizobium sp. Kon58 | reverse complement strand
GATTCGCGTTATGTGGTGCGGCCGCTGGCGCCTCGGGTACCGCGTCAGATCGGCCTGGCCGTGCTCGACCGCCGCCATTGCTCACCGGCGACACTGGCATTTATTGCCGTGGCGCAAAAGCTGTATCCGGCCGCGCCTTGAAGCTAATCCTGCCTGCGGCAAGCGCTGTGACGTTTTACCGAGCACCCTGTCGCAATGCCATCTATCATCGGCATAGTCCCCTATTCTGCATGGCTGCCCCTGTATGCCCCTGACC
>NZ_JBVVOT010000517.1:0-256 GCF_055807455.1 Bradyrhizobium sp. Kon58 | reverse complement strand
ATCTGAAGGAGACCTCTAGAAACCCTCAAAAGAGGCACGAATGGTGCCAGCGGTTTCTCGAAGCGGGCGCGCATCAACTTGAAGAGGTCGGTCCATTCATTGAGCTTGCCAAACCGGTTGAGCTTGAGAAGTGGCTGGCTCGTGAGCGCATTCTGACTGATGCCTCTGAAATGGAGGAAGCCTACATAAGGCTTGTCGCGGGCACCTTCCAGCATGCAGGACAGTGTGATGACCCAATGCAGCGGCAAGAACTGGG
>NZ_JBVVOT010000516.1:0-256 GCF_055807455.1 Bradyrhizobium sp. Kon58 | reverse complement strand
CGAGTTTGTAGTGTGGCGCTACGCCGTCGCTCAATCGGAGCGACCCACGCGGGTGTCACGCCCTGAATCAAGTGAGGTATCCCATGGTTATCTGGTTATTGGTGGGTTTCGCCGCGGCGACGGCCCTGGCGTATCGACAAGCCGCTGCCACCTCGTGGCTGGTCGCCGGCCTGGCATGGTTGGCGGCTGGCTATCTGTTAAACGCAGTCGGCGCATTAGGCGCCGGCGTTGCGGCGGTGCTGGTGGTGCTACCGGC
>NZ_JBVVOT010000515.1:0-256 GCF_055807455.1 Bradyrhizobium sp. Kon58 | reverse complement strand
CACTCAGTTTTGACCTGGCGGGAATCACGCCGGAGTCGATTGAAATACCGACGGGCAAGCCGCAACCGGTACGTCAGCCGGTGGTGGCGCCGATGCAACACAGCGAGCAGCGCCGCGGGCCGGTATTGGCGCTGGCGGCGGTTGCCGTGGCGGTCGCCCTGGCCATCGGTGGCGCCAGTTATTGGTGGTTGAGCGGCACCGAGGAGCCGGGCAAGGCGCCTGTTGCCGTGGTGCCTGAAGCCAAGCCACCGGCGGC
>NZ_JBVVOT010000514.1:0-256 GCF_055807455.1 Bradyrhizobium sp. Kon58 | reverse complement strand
CGGCCGACATCACCTACGGCACCAACAACGAATTCGGTTTCGACTACCTGCGCGACAACATGGCGTTCAGCATGGAAGAAAAATTCCAGCGCGAACTCAACTTTGCCGTGATCGACGAAGTCGACTCCATCCTGATCGACGAAGCCCGTACCCCGCTGATCATCTCCGGCCAGGCCGAAGACAGCTCGCGCCTGTATACCGAGATCAACAAGTTGATCCCGCGCCTGGAGCAGCACATCGAGGAATTCGAACGCTT
>NZ_JBVVOT010000513.1:0-256 GCF_055807455.1 Bradyrhizobium sp. Kon58 | reverse complement strand
ACTGATGAAAAGCATGATCGAGGCTGGCGCTGCCGGCGTGCACTTCGAAGACCAGCTGGCTTCGGTGAAAAAATGCGGCCACATGGGCGGCAAGGTTCTGGTGCCCACTCAGGAAGCCGTACAGAAGCTCACCGCTGCCCGCCTGGCCGCTGACGTTGCCGGTACGCCAACCATCATCCTGGCGCGCACCGACGCCAACGCCGGCAGCGCCAGCCTCGATCATGCTTTTCATCAGTTCGTAGGCGTTGAGTACGCC
>NZ_JBVVOT010000512.1:0-256 GCF_055807455.1 Bradyrhizobium sp. Kon58 | reverse complement strand
GCCATGGATGATCACCTGAGAGCCGGTGTCACTGTTGGGCTTGAGCAACACCGGATTCATGTCGGTGTGTGGCGCAAGGTTGGCGGCCTGCGCCTGCACCGCCTGGGCGCGGCCGATCTCGCCGCCTTCGGCGGTCACCGCGCTGTTGAGCGCCATGTTCTGCGGTTTGAACGGCACCACCGCGATGCCCTGGCGCACCAGCCAGCGACACAGCGCAGTTACCAGCGTGCTTTTGCCGGCGTCGGAGGTGGTGCCC
>NZ_JBVVOT010000511.1:0-257 GCF_055807455.1 Bradyrhizobium sp. Kon58 | reverse complement strand
CTTTTTGCCCTGTTTCAGGCGGGTTTCCAGGGTATAGGCGTGCACGGCTTTATCGGGCCATGGTTGGCGTACGCGGTCTTCCCGGTCGGGGCAGCGGGCCAGAGCGCTGAGCACGTTGAGGGGCTCGGCGTCGTTGCCCAACTGGTCCACGGCCATGCGGCGCAGCCGAGCCTGGAGCATGTCCGCCAGCCATTTCCAGCGGCTGTCGCTGGCGCCGCCGGCCTGGCCCCAGTACGCCGTCACGGCGTCCTGAAAAC
>NZ_JBVVOT010000510.1:0-257 GCF_055807455.1 Bradyrhizobium sp. Kon58 | reverse complement strand
ACCAGAAGATGCACTATGGCCTTCTCCTTATGTTGTGACGTACTTGAAATGCTTGCTTGAAACAGGGCAATACAAATCTTTTGACGGCCTAATTTCGAGAGTCAAAGGAGCGGAACAATCCGTGATGCTTTTGAATTTTCAGTCACTGAAGGCCGAACAAGCAGGTGATATTGAATCAGCTATTAAGTTTGGCGAGTCGATGATTGAGCTCGAACCCGAGATGCCATGGGCTTGGTATCGAACCTGCTATTTGCTTG
>NZ_JBVVOT010000509.1:0-257 GCF_055807455.1 Bradyrhizobium sp. Kon58 | reverse complement strand
ACGCTGAAGGCGCCCGCCGACGTGGCCTACGTTGCGCAGAATGTGGTGGTTCCTGCGGGTGCAACGGTAGCGGACATCACCGGCACTGCCCCGTGCCTGGCCGCGCTTGAGCGCATGGCTCGGGGCGAAGGCCTGAACGGTGACCTGGAACTGATCGATGATCGCTGGGACCTTGCCGAACGCCTGCGCCTGGCCCTGGATGCAGCGGGACTGACCACCGCTGAGCTGATCGGCGCAAGAAGCCGCGCTCAGCGCGG
>NZ_JBVVOT010000508.1:0-257 GCF_055807455.1 Bradyrhizobium sp. Kon58 | reverse complement strand
GCGGCTGGCAATCCACCCCCACCCCTGCTGCTGCGCCCACTCACGCCTCTGTCACTTTTTCCGGTACCCAGCCATGAATTGCGTATTTGGGTCGATAAAATGAAAAAAATTATATAAAAAACCAAATATCGGTTGAATATTGGTTAGTATTTTTAAGATTGGTATTTTAATGGCAAGAAAAAATCGATAAGCCGCGTTGATTCGGCTCATCCAGCTGCAGTGAGAAGGGCAATAAGGGGGTTATTCAGGAGAAGAGA
>NZ_JBVVOT010000507.1:0-257 GCF_055807455.1 Bradyrhizobium sp. Kon58 | reverse complement strand
TGCTTTAAGCAGTCTTATAAACCACACAATAGAAGACTGAATGAGACAAAAAGCCTACTGTTGTAGGGTTTTTAGTGGTAAAAGGTAAATGATTGTACTTTGTAAGACTGCTTAAAGCATCGCTCCAAGGTTTCCACTTCGACGCAACATCTCGCACATAAGAGCTTCAGAAACCATCAAAAATTAAGCAACTCTAATAATTTGTTTTACGAATGAATTAAACCCCCGCTCTTCATCAGATGAAAGTTTGACATACC
>NZ_JBVVOT010000506.1:0-257 GCF_055807455.1 Bradyrhizobium sp. Kon58 | reverse complement strand
GACACTCTGCCATCGGGGGCAAGCCCCCTCCCACCTTGGTTTTGTGGTGCCTTCAAGTTTAGGCAAGTCGGAAAACCGCTGCTTCTTGATCACCTAATCACTTGAAACACAGTTCATAAACCGTGCTTTCACGCTTGGCCTATTGCGGCTGGGTTCGGTTGATCTCAGGATTCAGCCAGCCCCCTCATGGAGTCGAATCATGTTCGCTGGTTTCCAGAAACAACAGCGCCAGGTCAATGGCCTGAACATCAGCTACC
>NZ_JBVVOT010000505.1:0-257 GCF_055807455.1 Bradyrhizobium sp. Kon58 | reverse complement strand
CGGTCGCTGGAGACTGAAGGAAAAGAACAGGTAGTTTAATAAACTTACTGATTTACTTTGGTCATTTTGTGGTCGGTTTTCTATTTCGCTGGATCGTCTTATCAAACCCGGTCGTGTAGGAGGGCAGAGGCCGGGTTTGATGAGTCGCTTCGCAAGTTCAGGAAACTACAATAAATGTTGATTGTATTAACGGTGATCACTGCACAAAAGTACCAGCCATAATCGCTAAAAGGGTGCGGTTTTCCTTTCCCTGCGCT
>NZ_JBVVOT010000504.1:0-257 GCF_055807455.1 Bradyrhizobium sp. Kon58 | reverse complement strand
TGGATCCTGGCTACAGTCCCATTGAATACCTGGCCCAGATCACCCAGCTCATCGCGGCTTTGGGCAACGAAGCTGACCGTCATATCGCCAGCGGCCACCTTGTCCATCATCGCCCCGAGGCTGCGCAAGGTGCTGCGCGTGGAGGCGTAGAAGCCGGCATACAGATAGAAAATCAGGGCAAACACCGCGGCCAGCGCCGTGACCAGCAGCACCATGTGCAGGCGCTTTTGGGCCAGGCGTTGCTCCAGTTGCTGCTT
>NZ_JBVVOT010000503.1:0-257 GCF_055807455.1 Bradyrhizobium sp. Kon58 | reverse complement strand
CAAAGCGCCAACGAACAGTCCGTGCGGAAATTTGATGCGCAGGATCTCGCCAGGCGCGTTGTTGGCTGAATTAGCCTGGGACAACACCGGGCACACTTTAGTTGTTTCTCGCGCCTTTCCTTATAGATTTAAAGATCATGGCATATGCTCTGACTTGAGCAGCGAAGAAGTAGAGCTTTCTCAGCTCATAAGTAAATATCCTGCTACTGTAGATATGACGGTTCCCGTTCATTCCGAGCTGGAAATATTACAAGAGC
>NZ_JBVVOT010000502.1:0-257 GCF_055807455.1 Bradyrhizobium sp. Kon58 | reverse complement strand
CTTGAGGGGCGATCTTGTGGTCGTCACGTTCGCGAGCCGGGCTTGCGGTGGACGCGGCAGCGTTCGGGTGCGAGGAGTCGGGCAGGGCGGATTGCTCTCCGTGAGCCCAAGGCTTCGTTCCGACGAGCGGCGCTGCTAGGCTTGTCTCGTCTGCAAGTTTCCGGCTCCGTCGACAGGGCTGGAAAAACTGCGGCGAAATGGCGGGCCGTGCGTACGGCAAAACCGTGTGGTCCTGGCCGTCGTTGCTACGGTCAAGC
>NZ_JBVVOT010000501.1:0-258 GCF_055807455.1 Bradyrhizobium sp. Kon58 | reverse complement strand
CGATCGCCTTAGCCATCTCCATATTCACGTGCAGAGTCCTTTTCGAGTATTCATTAGGAGGTAGCGGTAAATCATAGAAGACACGTCACTGACTAAGACGTAAATAACTGCCCTTTCCCGATAAGCCGCTATCGGCACCATGGCGCGTTAAAACCTACATCCGGTGCATCGCATCCAACTAGCAAGCGGGGCCAATCGGCGCAACGCTCTGTCGAACATAATAATTGTCGAATTCGCTGCTCTCGACGAATTGGAAGC
>NZ_JBVVOT010000500.1:0-258 GCF_055807455.1 Bradyrhizobium sp. Kon58 | reverse complement strand
CAGCGCAGAATAGGGTGCGATCTGACCGGTAAGGTACCAGTAGCCCTTCATCAGGTACTTGCCCTCGTCCATCCAGGTGTCGAGCGTAAGGGCATTGAATACGAGCTGGCCAATTGCAAACAGCAGACAAGCCAGCAGCATCCAGCGGGCGAGACGATTGTTGGCCTCTCCGACAATATCGACGGCCGGATGCGATGTTTGGTCGCGTGCCTGCATCGTCAAATCGTCGCAGCTGGAAGGTCGACAGTCGGTCTTAGG
>NZ_JBVVOT010000499.1:0-258 GCF_055807455.1 Bradyrhizobium sp. Kon58 | reverse complement strand
ATCGAAGCGTACCGCCGATCTATCCTCTTGTTTGAGCATCGGATTTTCCCAAAACCGGTACCCAGCTCTGGGTCCGATGCTCTAGAGTTGAAGCTGAGTCGAGTAGGGATTCCCAGAGTTCTCCTCACCTGTTCCGATCACACGCTCTACGAAGCCAAGCGCACCGGCAAGGGCCGTTACCGCGCACATGTGCGGGCCGCGAACACGATCCCACCGATCATTGGGAGCCGCCCGCCGCCGTAATCGCCTCGGGTGTCA
>NZ_JBVVOT010000498.1:0-258 GCF_055807455.1 Bradyrhizobium sp. Kon58 | reverse complement strand
CGAACCATTTTGCTCGCTGCCTCCATGATGGGTCATGAGCACGATGGGCAAGTCCGACCAGGCCGGTTGCTGGTGCAGATACTCCAGCAGAGGTTCCATGTCGACACCGCGCAAGGCCTCAGCGGCAATGATAAGCAGGCCTGCGCCTTCGTCCAGCGCTTCGCACAGGTGCCCAAGGCTGGCGGCAACCATGCCATGGTAGCCGGCCTCATTGAGCATCATCAGCGCCAACGAACTGTCGCGGCCCAAAGGCGCGAG
>NZ_JBVVOT010000497.1:0-258 GCF_055807455.1 Bradyrhizobium sp. Kon58 | reverse complement strand
TATAGATAAGCAACAGCAGCACGAGTAGAAAAACACCACCGGCAATAATATTACGGTGCTTTTTCCATTGACTCTTGTTTCCCTCGTTTGAAATCGAGATATCCATAACCGTACCAATTCAAAAAAGCTGAAGCAGGCTTTAGCACGCATCGTGCCAATTTAAGCTAAAACTCATAACGTGCTGATAATAAAATGATTTATCCGCCTCGTCGTCTTTCAAAGCCAAACAGCAATGGCCGACAGTTTCACTTCCGGAAC
>NZ_JBVVOT010000496.1:0-258 GCF_055807455.1 Bradyrhizobium sp. Kon58 | reverse complement strand
ACTGTGAAAGCGGCTGGTGAGGACCAATGCCGCCGGCGACCACCCGAGAAACGCACGCACCGCACTTTCTTCTTGCTCGACGCTGAAATAGCTGGACGCCAATAACAGCTGGTAGCCATGGCGGCTGAGGGTGTCGCTGAAACCCTGCAGGGTGTTGGCAAAGATCGGCCCCGAGATATTCGGGATCACCATCGCCACGATCCGGCCCCGTGCGGAGGCCAGGCCACCGGCCACCAGGTTTGGCACATAGCCCAGTTG
>NZ_JBVVOT010000495.1:0-258 GCF_055807455.1 Bradyrhizobium sp. Kon58 | reverse complement strand
GCGTGGGCTTCGAAGCACGCGGCCACGGCCACGACGGCGTCAAGGCCGAAGCCCCTGCCACCGTGCTCAACTCACTGATGGGCGTGGTGCGCGTAGCCGGCAAGATCGGTATCCCAGGCCTGTACGTCACCGAAGATCCAGGTGCGGTCGATGCTGCTGCGAAAATGGGCAGCCTGAGCATTCGCTTCGGCCTGGGCTGGGCCAAATCCCATAGCTTCCACACCGGGCAAACCCCAGTGATGAAGTACAACCGCCAAC
>NZ_JBVVOT010000494.1:0-258 GCF_055807455.1 Bradyrhizobium sp. Kon58 | reverse complement strand
ATCGGTCAGCCACTTAGTCACTGTCAGATGGATCAAGGCATAGGCTGTGGTTGATTCGTACATCGGCGCGGTTCAGGCGAGGTCAACGAAACCAGATCGCCAATAGCTTGGTGAGGCATGCTCTTGCCTGTTGTCCGTGGTCAGCCTACTAAGCAACGGCGACAGTCCGAAGCTTATTCGCGACTGGTTTGGGATCTTTTGCGATTAATCATCGAACGTATCCAGAATGGCACCCGGGGCGTGGTGGCGACCATGCAT
>NZ_JBVVOT010000493.1:0-259 GCF_055807455.1 Bradyrhizobium sp. Kon58 | reverse complement strand
ATTGATCAGCCTTGGGGGGTGAATGTGGGAGTGCGTTACGACTCTTGATAGCTGACGTTCTGAGTGAACAATGCCTTGCTCTGATAAAGAGCGGGGCATTTTTGTTTCCAGGTGCATGAATCTTGAATGCTCACGACCGTTACTGAGCGGGTACTTTTGTACGGGCAAAGCGGAACAGGTTTATCGGTTGGATAAACCTGTTTCCGTTGCTTTGGGCGTCGCAGGGTGGGTCACAGTTGGACTACGAACACCGTGTTGG
>NZ_JBVVOT010000492.1:0-259 GCF_055807455.1 Bradyrhizobium sp. Kon58 | reverse complement strand
CTCAAGGCCTGGTACGAGGGCCACCCGGCGCTCCTGCTGTTACGGCCGTTGGAGTCTTTGTATCGCCGGGTGGTGCAGCGCAAACGTGCGCGCTTCCTGGCGGGTGAGGGCGCTATCTACCAGTCACCGGTGCCCGTTGTGGTGGCTTGGCGCCATACCCACGGCTGACCACGCCTACGCGCAACCCTCTGCGCCGACAGTGCTCGATCATCCAGAGGATCATCGGCGTCTTGCCAGTGCCTCCTACCGTGATATTGCC
>NZ_JBVVOT010000491.1:0-259 GCF_055807455.1 Bradyrhizobium sp. Kon58 | reverse complement strand
GTTTGGAAGCTCCAGCAAAAGCCACTCAGGAAAAGGACACTCTCTCGCCAAGCTTAAAACGAATTCATCATGATGAGTTTCACTACTTTTGCCCATAAACTTTTCCTTTGTACGTTACATCTGCTGCCAATTGTGACTGGCTGAGTGTCCCCTCGTCCTATCAACGAGCGGTGGGGCAGCAATTTTCATCAACCGTTGAAGTAGAGGGAGCCAGGCTTTGTTCTTGCTAGCGGCTATGGGGTGTTCAGAGTGCAGGCAT
>NZ_JBVVOT010000490.1:0-259 GCF_055807455.1 Bradyrhizobium sp. Kon58 | reverse complement strand
CCTTGGCGTCAAACAGGAGTAGAGCGGGATGGCAGACAGTAATCAAGCGGCTGAGTCGGCCATCGTCACGGACGGCCCGCTGACTCAGGGCCCACTGGAAAAAAGTGGTGCGCAGGCCAGCCTCAAACCTATCGCACAAACGCTGGCGAGCCCGTCTGAGGCTGTGCCGGGCAGTGCTGGCAATCTGGCGTTGGCATTGGCTGATGCCAGCCTGGAGATCAACCTTTTGGCCACCGGCCAGGCGCGGCTGGTGGACACG
>NZ_JBVVOT010000489.1:0-260 GCF_055807455.1 Bradyrhizobium sp. Kon58 | reverse complement strand
CAGCTTGTGGCTTGAAGCTTGAAGCTGGCGGCGCAGCACTATCGTTCACCCACCTCAACCGCGGAGCCGCCATGAACTTCCACACCCGTAAGTGGGTAAAACCCGAAGACCTCAACCCCAACGGCACCCTGTTCGGTGGCAGCCTGCTGCGCTGGATCGACGAAGAAGCGGCGATCTATGCGATTGTCCAGCTGGGCAACCAGCGTGTGGTGACCAAGTACATTTCCGAAATCAACTTCGTCAGTGCCTCGCGCCAGGGC
>NZ_JBVVOT010000488.1:0-260 GCF_055807455.1 Bradyrhizobium sp. Kon58 | reverse complement strand
GCGCACTGAGCCCTGCATTGTCCGGAAGTGCGGATCGGCGAGGGGAGTGTCCACCGATTGCAGCTGGATCGCATGGCCCATTTCGCGCCAGTCGGTGGCGATCATGTTGGTGGCGGTTTTCAGGCCCGTGGCGCGGCGGAATTCGGCCATGACTTCGCGGCCCGAGTAACCGTTTTCCGCACCGCAGGGGTCTTCGGCATAGGCGAGCACGTGATGCTGGTCGCGGCACAGGCGGATCGCTTCCTTGAGTGACCAGGCGC
>NZ_JBVVOT010000487.1:0-260 GCF_055807455.1 Bradyrhizobium sp. Kon58 | reverse complement strand
CACGTTGCGTTGGGTCAAGCGTCTGGCGGTGGCGTTGGTGCTGTTGTATTTTTCAGTGGGGATGTTTCATTGGATTGCCAGTGTATTCATGGGTGTCCTGGCCACAGTGCTGATTTTACTAGCAATCGTGAAAGGGGATTTTTCTATCCTAGAAGGTCAGCCTGGGGCCGTTGAGTCGGAAGATGGCTTCCGATACGGCCTATCTGGTTATGGTCAATATTCGAACGGTGCACGGATTGACTCTGATGATGAATAGTTGA
>NZ_JBVVOT010000486.1:0-260 GCF_055807455.1 Bradyrhizobium sp. Kon58 | reverse complement strand
GGACATTTAAGTACAAAGTGCTGCCATAACGCCGCATGACTATTTCAGCATCGCCTTCGCACAAATGGATCTGTTCTTCGTGACCGTTAAACCAATTGATAAGTAAACTGTTCAATTACTGAAAGCTATCAAACGTCGTTTTGTACATCATATGAGCGGCACGGCCTTGTTCATGCTGTGCTAACTGAGTATAAAAAGCGTCTCGCGATAATTTTCCAAACAGCGCGGAGAGTTCTCGCAGGTTTTCGGGATCTTGCACA
>NZ_JBVVOT010000485.1:0-261 GCF_055807455.1 Bradyrhizobium sp. Kon58 | reverse complement strand
ATGACCGGTGGCCAGAAGCAGACGCTTTACCGGCGATTGCTCGAACTCAAGGATAGTGGGAAGAATCGCGATGCCGGGAAGGATGGCGACACCGGGAAACACGACGATGGCTGAGCGCCCGGTCGCCAGCCGCCAGCAGGCCTATCGGCGCGGCCACCGCAGCGAGTGGCTGGCGGCTGCGGCATTGATGGTGAAAGGCTACCGGATCCTGGCGCGCCGCCACCGAACGCGGTTCGGCGAGATCGACCTGATCGCGCGGCG
>NZ_JBVVOT010000484.1:0-261 GCF_055807455.1 Bradyrhizobium sp. Kon58 | reverse complement strand
GACACCAATACCCAATTGCAAGCGCTCAACAAAGAACGCCTGCGCCTGCCCATGGAACTTCACGCCCTCAAGACTCAGGCCTATGCGCCGCTGCAGCGCTTCGAACGCAACATCAAGCTGCTGCTGATAGCGACGGTACCACTGATATTGTGTCTGATAGCCTGGGTACGTTACCGCTGCCTGTGTCGACGCCGATGGCCGCCTGCGGCGCTTAGCTGAACACGTCGCGCGGGGAATCAACGACGGGCAATCAGGCCTTGC
>NZ_JBVVOT010000483.1:0-261 GCF_055807455.1 Bradyrhizobium sp. Kon58 | reverse complement strand
GCGCACTTCCTCCGGGCAAGGCTCGCCCTTGAGGTGCGCGGCCAGGCAATTCACATAGGCCACGTGCCGGCGCAACAGCGTGGATTTGATCGGGTTCACGTCGCTGCCACCACTGGCGCTTCAACCACCGGAGTTTCGGCGACAGGCGCTTCTACTGCGGCGGTTTCCTCGACAGCAGCGGTTGCGCGCTCAGCCTGCTCATGAGCCTGGGCTTCAGCCGGTGCGCTGATGACCGTGCTGGCCACGGCGGCAGTCACGGCC
>NZ_JBVVOT010000482.1:0-261 GCF_055807455.1 Bradyrhizobium sp. Kon58 | reverse complement strand
CTTTGAACTTCGCTCGCTGGAGCGCGGCTTTGAGTATGCCGGCCAAAATCGCATTGAGATAAAGGAATTCGGGCCTCACAGGTTGATCGCACGTTGCAAGGGCTCGGGCCGCAATGTCTATAGCCTGTCGATTGCCTTGGAGGATGCACCATCCCGTTTGACGGGCATCAGGTGTGTGTGTTCTTGCCCGGTGGCGACCAATTGCAAGCACGCGGCTGCGGTCTTGTTTACGTTGACTGTGCTGTACGAAGAGCTGAACGA
>NZ_JBVVOT010000481.1:0-262 GCF_055807455.1 Bradyrhizobium sp. Kon58 | reverse complement strand
CGTGCCAATGGGTGGTGCCCGAATCGAACCACACGTCGAGGGTGTCACTGATTTTGTCGTACTGCGGCGCTTCGTCACCCAGCAGCTCGGCGGCGTCCAGCTTGAACCAGGCTTCGATGCCTTCCTGTTCAACGCGCTGGGCCACTTCTTCCATCAGCTCGACGGTGCGTGGGTGCAGCTCACCGCTTTCCTTGTTCAGGAAGAACGGAATCGGCACGCCCCAGTTGCGCTGGCGGGAGATGCACCAGTCCGGACGGTTGGC
>NZ_JBVVOT010000480.1:0-262 GCF_055807455.1 Bradyrhizobium sp. Kon58 | reverse complement strand
GCGGCGGCGATAAGGGCGGGATCGCCGTCTTCGAAAACCGCATCGAGGTAGTGCGCCATCTTGTCCTCGCTTTCGAGATTCGCAGTCACGTCCCATTTGGTCGTTTTCAATGTCATGTCCCGCTCCTAAAGTTCCGCTGACAGCTTTTTCGCTGTGGCGATATCAGCGTCTTGACGCTTCTTCGTGCCGCCGCAAAGCAGAATGATGATCCGTTCGCCCTGCCTGGCGAAATAGACCCGCTATCCCGGGCCGGCGTCGATAC
>NZ_JBVVOT010000479.1:0-262 GCF_055807455.1 Bradyrhizobium sp. Kon58 | reverse complement strand
CACTGATGAGCTGACGATGGGCCCGGTAACCAAAGGCAAGGAAGATTTTTTGGGCGGCGCTGAACTGACATTCAAAGCCACCACCGCGAAGGGGCGCGTGTTCAATTGCTCGACATTCATGACCCCGGGAATCCTGCTTGAGCCTCCAACGTATTCACGACTGACATGCACGAAATAAGCCAGGCAGCCGATGCGCTCATTACGCGCGCCGGTGAAGGCCGGTCACACGGTCAATCGATTTGCTCACCCGTGCCGACTCCAC
>NZ_JBVVOT010000478.1:0-262 GCF_055807455.1 Bradyrhizobium sp. Kon58 | reverse complement strand
TCGGCGGCGCGCCTACCGACAACAACGCCAAGGTGCTGCGCGAAGGCCAGATGAAAGTGCTGCAACCGGCCATCGACAAGGGCGACATCAAGATCGTCGGCCAGCAATGGGTCAAGGAATGGAACCCCACCGAGGCTCTGAGCATTGTCGAGAACGCCCTGACCCGCAACGACAACAAGATCGACGCCATTGTCGCCTCCAACGACGCCACCGCCGGCGGTGCGATCCAGGCCCTGGCCGCGCAGAAACTGGCGGGCAAGGT
>NZ_JBVVOT010000477.1:0-262 GCF_055807455.1 Bradyrhizobium sp. Kon58 | reverse complement strand
CGGGCGCAACAGTGACCTGCATCCACCGCCTGAATACATCGCCGCTTTGTAGATTCGTACCAGACAACAAAAACAATCGGACGCCTGTGAGCAGTCCGCTGGAGACACACATGAACACTAATACGTTAGAGGCCGGCGCGCGCCTGGCTGCCGAGATCGACGCGGAAAAATCCCTGGTCAGCAAGGTCGCCTGGCGCCTGATGCCGCTGATCATGGTCTGCTATCTGTTCGCGTTTTTTGACCGCATCAACATCAGCTTCGC
>NZ_JBVVOT010000476.1:0-262 GCF_055807455.1 Bradyrhizobium sp. Kon58 | reverse complement strand
CAGGCTGACCTTCATCATCGCGCCGACTCCGAACCGATCGGCGAGTGCGCCCGCCAGCGGCGCGACCAGGGCCAGCGGCAGCAGGAAGCCGGAAACCACCCAGGGAAACAGGGTGGTGTCCTGCATCTGGGCGTTGATCTGCGGCAGGATGGTGCTGACCGCCGTGCTGTCCATGGCGGCAAGGAACAGCGCGACGAGCACGGCGACCACACTCAGCGGGTACTTCCCTGCCCCGGCCTCTGGCGAGGCAAGCGTTTGTGAC
>NZ_JBVVOT010000475.1:0-263 GCF_055807455.1 Bradyrhizobium sp. Kon58 | reverse complement strand
CCTCTGTCAATTGGGTGAGGCGCGACCACTCAATGTACTTGCCCCATCCCGTGCCGTGGGATGGATCAAACTTCTCGGTTGCAATGTACAGAGGTCGCATGAGATCCCTCGCACTCCATGCAGAGAGCCTTATCACGGCAATCTCCGACCATTCGTATTTACGTGTTCCAGTTGAATGTCGGTAGCGCCATGCCGATGTTTGTGGCACCGAGCGTGACGAATTTTTGGAGACCACATGACCAAGCCGATCACTCAAAAGCAGC
>NZ_JBVVOT010000474.1:0-263 GCF_055807455.1 Bradyrhizobium sp. Kon58 | reverse complement strand
GCATTAATGGCTTCCAGATCAGGGACAACGCCCTGAGCACAGCGGAACGGTGGCAGTCTGACCACTCAGACTGACGAAAAATCCCACTATTAAAAGGATTATTTCGGATTTATGTCTACATGTAGCCGCAACGACATATTCTTGTGGGACTGATCACGCTTCAAGCGTAGTCAATACAACATGAAAAAGCTGTCAAATGGCTGTCTTATAAAGAAAAAAATCCTGCCACCGGAACCACCGTTACACTGCGGTTACAACTGTCC
>NZ_JBVVOT010000473.1:0-263 GCF_055807455.1 Bradyrhizobium sp. Kon58 | reverse complement strand
GGTCACATCACATGGAAAACTAATAAAAGTACATTTCAGTCTAAAGAGAATTTGGTGTTTCTCGGTGATCAAAGGGAGGTTGTTTCTGCGGTTAAAGTCAATGACTTGTGCTGCGCGGATGAAAATTTGATGAAGTCTGATAAATATTCGTTTTTGCATGTATTGGCGCCAGTACCGCTACGGCGCTGGGAAGCTTGTTCTACCGGCGATTTTTTTTCTAAGCCCACGGAGGTTTATTGGTATGCCACAAGAGAGCACGACTT
>NZ_JBVVOT010000472.1:0-263 GCF_055807455.1 Bradyrhizobium sp. Kon58 | reverse complement strand
ACGAACTCAATCGCCATATCATCGGCCAGGACGATGCCAAGCGCGCCGTCGCCATTGCGCTGCGCAACCGCTGGCGCCGGATGCAACTGCCCGAAGAACTGCGCGTTGAAGTAACGCCGAAGAACATCCTGATGATCGGTCCGACCGGCGTCGGTAAAACCGAAATCGCCCGGCGTCTGGCCAAGTTGGCCAATGCCCCGTTCATCAAGGTCGAAGCCACCAAGTTCACCGAAGTGGGCTACGTGGGCCGCGACGTCGAATCG
>NZ_JBVVOT010000471.1:0-263 GCF_055807455.1 Bradyrhizobium sp. Kon58 | reverse complement strand
CACTCGCAACCTCGACGGGTTGCCCGCCGTTGGCCAGCAGATGCCGGGCGCGGGCCAGGCGCAGCTGTACCAGGTACGCATGGGGAGGCAGGCCGAACGCGCTCTTGAAGGCGCGGCTCAGGCGAAAACGGTCAACGGCGGGCAACCCGTCGAGGTTGCGAGTGCCTTGGGGTTTGCCGACCAGAGTCACCTGGGCCGCTGGTTTGTGCGCGCGTACGGGCTGACGCCCGCCGCCTACCGCAATCGCTGCTCAAATCTTCCAG
>NZ_JBVVOT010000470.1:0-263 GCF_055807455.1 Bradyrhizobium sp. Kon58 | reverse complement strand
CAAAAAAGCCAAGGCTACGTTTTTTCAAATAATCCATTGACGGACACTACCCTGGAGCAGATCAAGACCTACTGCCGTGATACCGGGCAAGACTTCGGCGTCACTGCGCCTCTGGCGGATATCCAGGCCACTCAGGCCTTGTTCCCAAGCCTGGACATGGAAGAGGCCAGTGACGTCTTCTATGCCTTGCCGGGCTCTCTGGGGGAAGCCCGCAGCCAGCTCGCACATCAGTTGGAACTCCGCTTTCCAGTGTGCGAGCTGGC
>NZ_JBVVOT010000469.1:0-263 GCF_055807455.1 Bradyrhizobium sp. Kon58 | reverse complement strand
GGTGTTGTCGGCGACCACATCACCAACGACAACACGCTGACGCTGACGGGCTCGGCCGTCGCCGGCAGCACCGTGAAGGTGCTTGACGGTTCGACGGTGCTGGGGACCGTGACGGCGAACTCGAGCGGCGCCTGGACGCTGACCACGGCCGCGCTCTCCGACGGCGGTCACTCGCTGATGGCGACGGCGACGACCTCGGGCGGCACCAGCGTTGCGTCGACGGCCCTGGCCGTCACGATCGATACGCACGCGCCGGGTGTGCC
>NZ_JBVVOT010000468.1:0-264 GCF_055807455.1 Bradyrhizobium sp. Kon58 | reverse complement strand
CAGGGATTCTGCGTCGCGCACCAATAAACGTTGGGGCTCGCCTTTGGCTTTGAGCGCAAACAACGCGAAAGTCACGTCCGAGAACTCATCGTTGACCATCGGGCCTATAACGCCGGCAGGAATTAAAATGGTATGACCGCAGCGAGACGTACACCCGCCCAGGCATGGCGTTCACCCTGGTTTCCCTGTTGGACAAAACCCCGCCCTCCGAGGTGCAGGAAGAGTTCTATCAAGCGCGTAAAAAACTGAGCGATGCGGCCAAAA
>NZ_JBVVOT010000467.1:0-265 GCF_055807455.1 Bradyrhizobium sp. Kon58 | reverse complement strand
CAAGTACATGCGTGCTTTTGCCGAGGCATGGCCAGATTCGGAATTTGTGCAACAGGCTGCTGCACAATTGCCGTGGGGGCACAACGTGGTGTTGCGCGATAAGCTTCCCTGCCCGGAAACACGTCGTTGGTACATCACCCAAGCAGTTAAACACAACTGGTCACGTAACACGCTGGTACTTGAGATTACGTGGCGGAAAGCCCTTGATGTCGGGAAACGCTGCCCGCAGATCCTGCGCAAGGCGGTCAATCACTTTGCTACCCCA
>NZ_JBVVOT010000466.1:0-265 GCF_055807455.1 Bradyrhizobium sp. Kon58 | reverse complement strand
GATTTGCGTGGTCTTGATATCGGAGTGGCCGAGCAGTTCCTGTACCGCGCGCAGGTCTTGGGACGACTCCAGCATATGGCTGGCGAAGGAGCTCAACCGGGCGTTTACCCGCTTGTACAAAATCCGGTTGCGCGGCAAAGAACTCAAAAAGCGCAACCGTACGCGGTATTACCTGGAAAAGTGGGCGATCTTCGCCGGCTTGGCGCTGATCTTCATCCTCATCTGAACCCCGCCCAGGGCGCGAATCACTTCGGTGGCTTCGCGC
>NZ_JBVVOT010000465.1:0-266 GCF_055807455.1 Bradyrhizobium sp. Kon58 | reverse complement strand
CTCAATATGAATACCATCCTTAACAACAATGACAAATCACAGAACCGAACACAAAACTTATCAACACCAGACAATTTACCAACTCACTTAACCACCATTGACCTTTAACCCCTCCTTAGGCAACCTGGTGGTCCCCCGCTCCCGGGAGGTCACCATATTGATGCCGAACTTAGTGCGCACACCCGAACCGCATAGCCCAGAAAAGCCCAATACACCACACAACAAAACAACCTCCCACCACAAACTACCTAAGAAAGGAACAACAC
>NZ_JBVVOT010000464.1:0-266 GCF_055807455.1 Bradyrhizobium sp. Kon58 | reverse complement strand
TCGACTCTTCACCCCGGTAACCGCCACCAGGCCGACGTTCTGGGCGAAGGCACTTTGCGTGAATGAACCGAAGATCGGCGCGAACATGCTCGACAGCATGTCGGCGCGCAGGCCGTTGCCGAGGCGTTTGGAGTCGACTTTAGTGTCGATGATCTCGCCCACCGCCAGGATGTCCGCCGAGGTTTCCACCAGCGTGACCATCACCACGATGCACATGGAAATGATCGCCGCCACGTGAAAGGTCGGCATGCCGAAATGGAAAGGCG
>NZ_JBVVOT010000463.1:0-266 GCF_055807455.1 Bradyrhizobium sp. Kon58 | reverse complement strand
GGCGCCTCGATCTGCGGGTAATGGCCGATGTTGGCCAGCAGTCGGTGCGTGCGGTCTGTTCCTGAGCGCACGGCATCATCCCGCTGCCTTATCGAGCACCATTCAGGGTCGGCCGTAATTATTGTGACCAAAGGCCCTGTGCCCGACACTCTGCCCATCGCCATTGTCGCCAGAGGAGTTGGGTATGAGTCAGTCAGTGCAGTTGCAGGATAAGGTCGTGATCGTCACCGGCGGCGTAGCACAGCATCAGGGCCGAAACCCCACAC
>NZ_JBVVOT010000462.1:0-266 GCF_055807455.1 Bradyrhizobium sp. Kon58 | reverse complement strand
ATTTAATTGCTCATAAGTGTGAACTAGCGATTAGGCGAAGGTAGAACTGATTGAGGGTTATTTTATTTTTTTTGAGTGCGCAAATAACTGCGCAGGCCCTGTTTTTAGAGGTGCGTAGGAAATTCCTTAATTGCGCGGCTATCGCTTGCTGATCGTTTTTCTGATGGCTAAGGTTCGTTCACTTCGCTGTGTATTGAACGAACGTTAATCGGCAATCTGCTGTGCACCTCACGGCGTTTAGCTTGCCTGTCCAGCCTTCATAGTTG
>NZ_JBVVOT010000461.1:0-266 GCF_055807455.1 Bradyrhizobium sp. Kon58 | reverse complement strand
AAATAAACCAATGGTCGTCGATGAATAACCTGTAAGACCCCAGTTTATTGAGGCTGTAGCAAAATACAAAGTGTGGCTTAACTGAATGATGCTAGCAGAAGCAATGGCCAACAGCAGCGTCTTGTTTTCGAATAGTCGCCGCCAGTCTGGTTTGTGGGTGCGCTGAATAGCGTAGGAGACATTTCCATTCGGGACGCGATGTCTTAACCATAAACAACTTAGCGCTGTGAAAAGCATGCTGGCCGCAACGCTGACAGGCACCCACG
>NZ_JBVVOT010000460.1:0-266 GCF_055807455.1 Bradyrhizobium sp. Kon58 | reverse complement strand
GGCGCCTGGCGAAATCACGCAGTCGCTCGCCACCCCGCCACACCAAGGGCATTGTCTCCAGATGACTGAGCCGAGCCGCATCGGGCGCACTCAGCCGTAATGCATCACCTTCGGTTGCGCCCAGGTAGAGTTCGCCGAGGGTTGCCATCAGGGGCTTGAGTCGCCCGTAAGGCAACGCAACCTTTGTTTGAGTGCGGGCGCCCAAACTCACCAACACGCGCTCATCGTCGTTACGTTCGGCCAAGTGGGCGGCATCGAGCAGCTTG
>NZ_JBVVOT010000459.1:0-267 GCF_055807455.1 Bradyrhizobium sp. Kon58 | reverse complement strand
CCTCATTATCGAGTAAAACACAATCAAACTCCCATCACAAGACAAAGAACATAACTTAAACTCCAATAATATCTAATACAGAAACAAAATCATACCCTCTTAAAAGATCCAGAAACCAACATAACACCAATAAACTAAAATCACAATAATAAAAAACATAAACATTCATAAAAATCGAAATCAAAAATAATCTTAAAAATCTTTCCCTACACAAATCTATTCCCAACATAAAACATAATGCGCCTTGCTGCCGTTGGTCTTCGCGAG
>NZ_JBVVOT010000458.1:0-267 GCF_055807455.1 Bradyrhizobium sp. Kon58 | reverse complement strand
GGGAAGCAAGACGTTTGATGGAACACTCAATACCTTGTTCGCGGTAGTTGGGGCCAAAGGCGGCGCAGGCGAAGACCCGGTGGTGTCACCCCGTGAGAAGCCGTCAGACCCCGTGGGGGTCGTCGACTCGCCCGAGCCACAGACCAGCACGGTTGATGAAGCGCAACCCGGTCCCTCATCCGGCAGCCCTGTGGGTAAAGGGTCACCCCTGCCTGCGCCAACATCAAAGCCACTCTTTCCCATGAGTCCCTACGCCACACCCGGAGG
>NZ_JBVVOT010000457.1:0-267 GCF_055807455.1 Bradyrhizobium sp. Kon58 | reverse complement strand
CCATCTCACGCTTGGGCCCGAACATCGCCCAGGCAATCAGCCCCAGCAGCGGTACGAAGATCAGCACCACCAGCCACAACCCCTTGGATTCCCAGCCACCGGTGCTGCCGGACTATCCGAGTAATGCCCGCTGTTTCGTACACCTGGATGCACGCTTGCTGCCGCATTGGCACACCTTGTTCGATGTCTGCCCGGCGTTGCTCAAGCTCGACCCACCGGAAGGCTTGAACCTGTTTCGCAGCTTCATGACCTGGGCGTATCGCAACC
>NZ_JBVVOT010000456.1:0-244 GCF_055807455.1 Bradyrhizobium sp. Kon58 | reverse complement strand
CTGCCGGGGGCGCTTGTGGAAGTGGAGGCGGTGGCGGCCAGGGCGGGGTGATGTCAGTCACTGTGCGGTGTCGAGGCGTTCCTGGGTAGCGCGGTCGATCAACGCGCGCAGCGCCTCGAATAGCGGCTCGGCATCCGTATGTTTTTTGCCGTACGCCAGGTTGAAGGCATAATCGAAATCAGGCGGGTTGAGGCCCTGGGTGTGCTGTAGCAGGGTCTCCAGCTCGTTCAGCGTGGCTTTTGAC
>NZ_JBVVOT010000455.1:0-267 GCF_055807455.1 Bradyrhizobium sp. Kon58 | reverse complement strand
CGGCTGGCAGGATCCCGGCTCGGCATTTTCCGCGGTGGGCTTGAACGAAATACTTCAAGCCGCCGCCGTGCCGAAGGGTTCGTTCTATCACTACTTCGCTTCCAAGGACGCTTTCGGCGTGGTGCTGCTCGATACCTACTTCGATAACTACGTACACGGCATGGAGCAATTGTTCAGCCAGGCGGATGTGTCCTGCTACACCAAGCTGATGCGCTACTGGCAGGCCTGGATCGACAACCACATTGGCTGCACCGATACCGGCAAATG
>NZ_JBVVOT010000454.1:0-268 GCF_055807455.1 Bradyrhizobium sp. Kon58 | reverse complement strand
ACCCCACCCTCGCGCAGAATATGGACCAATTGAGCAATCGCGGCTTCAGTCTGCGCTGGCAAAACGGGGTGGACGCGGCGCTGGATGAGAGCTTCGCGTTTTACGTCGACACCATTCTCTGCGGCCTGGAAACCACTGCGCCCCCGGCATTGCGCGGGCGCCCAGCACCGCCCGGTGCGAGCTGCTGGCCTGCACCTGAAAATGGTCCCAGATCGATTGCCAGAACGCCTGCGGCTTATCGACCGACCACTGCCATACCCCGTGGTAA
>NZ_JBVVOT010000453.1:0-268 GCF_055807455.1 Bradyrhizobium sp. Kon58 | reverse complement strand
CGTTGGGGATCCAGCGCAGGCGGTTGGAAATCGCGCTCTTGGCGGTGGTTTGCACCGCAGTGCTGTAGCCCGGCATGGACGGGTCAAGCCCCACGCTCAGGCGCACGGCTTCGGCGGTGGCCTGGGTGAACGACTGCATCAACAGCAGCGGCAGGCTATAGCTGACCAGGCCGTAGAACACGGCGAAGAACATCACGAACACGGCGACGAATTCAATCGCGGCCGTGCCTTTCTGCTGCTTGGGGAGGCTAGTTTTCATCACCGCGTC
>NZ_JBVVOT010000452.1:0-268 GCF_055807455.1 Bradyrhizobium sp. Kon58 | reverse complement strand
GCAAAGGCGTCATCCACCGACTGCTCGAGGATTTTTTCCATGTCCCTGATATCGGCGCCGGCGAGGGTGACCTTTTTCAGTTCCTGTGCCAGGGGCAAGAGCGACTGACGCGTCTCGATCAACGGCGTCACACGCTCCGTGAGAATGTCCAGTAACCTGCGGTAGAGGGCGCTGCGGGTGGCGTAGTCCTTGATTTCCCTCTGATGACTGGCCTCCAGCGCGGGTCGCTGCGCGGGGGTGGCCCGTTGCACTGCGTCCCAGGCCAGTA
>NZ_JBVVOT010000451.1:0-269 GCF_055807455.1 Bradyrhizobium sp. Kon58 | reverse complement strand
AGTCGGCGTCGAACGCAACACGCAGCGCCCAGTATTTCTGCAAAAGCCCGAGGATGATCATCCACAAGGCAAGCAACAGGCAGATGATTGAAACACTCGGCATCAACAACTGGATAAGACCGAACAGCACACCCACTAGTGTCAGCCCTGTGGATAACTGGTCCAGGGACCGTCCGCGGCGCAGCCGGCTGGCGACCACGTGCCGGTCCCTAGCCGCGGGCATGGGGCAACCCCGCCAGAGCTCGACGGGGTGCGGGCTGCAGGACCAC
>NZ_JBVVOT010000450.1:0-269 GCF_055807455.1 Bradyrhizobium sp. Kon58 | reverse complement strand
GCTCCGGCGGTGGCCGACGACCAGGTCTGAAATGAGTTCCCGTATGTGTTGATAGTGCTGGCCGCCGGAGCTCCTGAAACCTCGACTCAGGGCACAATGATCAACGCTGGCTACAACAGCGCCACATATGGGTCGCAGATCCTAATGTCATTTTCCGGACGGATGTACTTTCGTTCCGGCACGTACCAGAGCGCGATAATGCGCGAGGTCTACCACACCGGTAACACCACCAAATCCGCTGACGGCACACTCAAGGCGATCTAAATGAC
>NZ_JBVVOT010000449.1:0-269 GCF_055807455.1 Bradyrhizobium sp. Kon58 | reverse complement strand
GCAACCACCGGTACATTGATCAAAGATAAGGAAGACTGATGCGCCTTGCCGACGCCGTCAGCGAAAACAACTTGGTGGGCATTTGCATCCCGCAGCGCGTCGGCCTTGCTGAATGTGCCTCGCACAGATATCAGGACCACTTCGTCGTGGTGGGTGATAAAGGCCTGGGTGTCGGTACCGTCCTTTTCGTCATCGAAGAAGTGCAAGCGCGCAGGGTGTTCCTGCTCAGTTTTTAGTTCCGGGCGATTTTGCGGATACAACTCCGGATC
>NZ_JBVVOT010000448.1:0-269 GCF_055807455.1 Bradyrhizobium sp. Kon58 | reverse complement strand
CCGCAGCGCGTTCCTTGTCATTCGGGGCACTGTGTCTGTATCGAAAAACCGGCTATCGATTCCAGCGGCAATAGTGATAAAGGATTTCAGGACCTTCACGCAGGCGTAAAAAACGGCGTAGGCCCTCAGGCCACGCCGTCTCTGATATCGCCAGCGAGCTTTACTGAAGTACTTCAATTACCCCGTCTGCGCTCATGTTGACCTTGCTGGTGCCGGCCTCCACTTCAGGTGTTGGCGCTGAATCGGCCATCGCCGCTTTCATCATCATC
>NZ_JBVVOT010000447.1:0-269 GCF_055807455.1 Bradyrhizobium sp. Kon58 | reverse complement strand
CGGCAGAGACCCCGAGCCGCTCTTGGGTGTCGGGGTCGGTGTAGGCCTTGCCCCGGCGGAAAATTCCATAGTTAGGCTGGGTCGGGTCCAGATCGCCTCTGGCATAGATGCGCTCACCATTGGCGCCCAGCACGCGCCCGGCATCGGCGGCGACAATGTAGGGAGCGTTGTCCAGATCCTTGGGCGAATCGAATATGCGGTTGTGCACCAGAAAAGCCTGGATAGCCTTTTGCGTGGTGGCGTCCAGGCGTGGGTCGGACGATGGAATC
>NZ_JBVVOT010000446.1:0-269 GCF_055807455.1 Bradyrhizobium sp. Kon58 | reverse complement strand
GGCCGTGGGTGGCACCGGTGCGCTGAAGATCGGTGCCGACTTCCTCAAGCAGCTGCTGCCCGACGCCGTCGTCGCCATCAGCGACCCAAGCTGGGAAAACCACCGCGCGCTGTTCGAAACCGCCGGTTTCCCGGTGCAGAACTACCGCTACTACGACGCCGCTACGCACGACGTCAACCGTGCCGGCCTGCTCGACGACCTCAACGCCCTGCCGCCACAGTCCATCGTGGTGCTGCACGCCTGCTGCCATAACCCGACCGGCGTCGACC
>NZ_JBVVOT010000445.1:0-270 GCF_055807455.1 Bradyrhizobium sp. Kon58 | reverse complement strand
GACACCGACACCATCGCCGCGATCCTCGGTGCCATGCTCGGTGCCTGTCTGGGTCTGCAGTGCTGGCCGCCGGAGATGGTCGAGCAGGTCAGGCGAGTGAACGGCCTGGACCTGCAAGCGCTGGTTCAGAATCAGCAAACCCTGAATGGCTCGGGCGACAACCTGCGCGGGCGCTACAAGTCAGCGTACCAAAAGGGTGAATTCACGCCTGCGGTACTCCAGGCGATCTGGGACACGTTGCACTTGGACGACCCCGATGAACACTTGACC
>NZ_JBVVOT010000444.1:0-270 GCF_055807455.1 Bradyrhizobium sp. Kon58 | reverse complement strand
CCGATACCCGGACCAGGCGGCACCCAGTGGGGATCGCTTGATCAACCTGCTCGCGGCACCGACGGTGTTTCGCATCCTGTTCTCCACAGAGCCGTTGGCCGTTGAAGAGCTGCACACCCTGATCGACATAGCACTGACAAACTAAAGCCTTACCCAAAACCAATGTGGGAGGGGGCTTGGCCCCCGATAGCGGTCTGTCAGCCACTTTGGTACTGACTGGTCCAGAGCTATCGGGGGCAAGCCCCCTCCCACATTGGTTTTGGGTAAGGC
>NZ_JBVVOT010000443.1:0-270 GCF_055807455.1 Bradyrhizobium sp. Kon58 | reverse complement strand
ATGAATGTAATTATTAAAAATCGGTTGATGGAGCTAAAAGGTAAGCTGGATGCTGCGCGCGCAAATTACGAAAACGATAAAGAAGCTAAAATTGCTACATTGCTTGAGGCAGATAATCTTAAGCAAGCCCAGTTACAGGATGAACTGAAAGCTCTTCGTTTGCAGCTTAGGACCCTACGTGTTGACCGTATTGCTCAACTAGATGAAGCAATTGTCATTGCTAAGTCTTTAGGCATAAAAAAGCCCACCACCCCTTCTGCCCTAAGTGAA
>NZ_JBVVOT010000442.1:0-270 GCF_055807455.1 Bradyrhizobium sp. Kon58 | reverse complement strand
ATCGACTTCCTCAAACAGCAACGGCGGGCCGGGGGCATCCAGTATCAGGGTGGTAAATGCCATTCAACTGATCCTCTTGGAGGGTCGTGCGCTGTACGGTCAAATCGAATGTCAGCCTGAACATCGCCAACCACTGCACATCAAAAAATACCGCGCGGTATTCGCAGGAGGCAAGCAGTCGATTCAGGTTACCACTGCGCAACTATGGGCTTGGAAAAGTCTCGGTGGTAAGTGAGTGTAAGAAGCTCCTGAAACCAAAATACTCGCTGC
>NZ_JBVVOT010000441.1:0-271 GCF_055807455.1 Bradyrhizobium sp. Kon58 | reverse complement strand
GCAACTGATCGGCAGCGCTCGGCTTGGCGAGCTTCGTGAGCCGTTGCTCAAATGGGACGAGCAACGACGACGCACGGAAATCATCTTCGCCAGCACCGGCCTCGGCTTGGCCCTACGCACCGCGAAGCAGCAGATCCAACGTTACGAAACAGGGCTGCTTGCGCTGCTGGATCCGCAGGATCTCAGCGTAGAGACGCCAGCGTATAAAGAGTTCGTGTCGCTGACCAACGCACTCAACGTCTGCGTATGCTCCTTAAGGCGGTTGGTCAGC
>NZ_JBVVOT010000440.1:0-271 GCF_055807455.1 Bradyrhizobium sp. Kon58 | reverse complement strand
CCTATGACAGCCGCTGGGACCGCTTCAAGGCCCCGGTGCGCACGGCGATGACCTCCACCCTGCACACGCTGCAGGCCAGCCAGACGCTGGACGCGCTGCTGCCGGTGTTCGACCGCAACGAAGTCGCCATCGTCTTCGACGGCGACGAATTCATCGGACTGATAACCCGCATCGACCTGATCAACCATCTGAGGCGCCGCGCAAGATGACCATCAAAGCAACTGTTGAGGGCAGGAACCGTCTGGCCTTCTCGACGCGCACCATCCATGGC
>NZ_JBVVOT010000439.1:0-271 GCF_055807455.1 Bradyrhizobium sp. Kon58 | reverse complement strand
CCCACGGTTAGGGCGAATGCACCGGGATTTGCCGTAGCCGCACTAGCTGGTGCCACCGTGTAGCATTTCATCCAACAACATGAAACAGGGATTCATTAGAAAACAACCGCGTTGCAACCCCAGGACCTCAGGAATGCCCTACGCTAGCAGTCTACATTGCTGACGCCAGGCCATCAAAAGATGTTGGCCCAACACAACACCGAGCTCTATCTTTTAATGCAGCACGCAATCACTGGACCAAAAATCTCACAAAGTCGTGCTCTCTTGTGGC
>NZ_JBVVOT010000438.1:0-271 GCF_055807455.1 Bradyrhizobium sp. Kon58 | reverse complement strand
ATCAACGCGGCCATGTTGCGCCTGGAGCGCAGCATCCGCGGCAACACCTTCGCCAAGTCGGGTATTGAAAGCGCCTTGCTCGATGCCCTTGGCAAGCGCCTGAATCTGCCGGTGAGCGAACTGCTCGGCGGGCGTGTGCGCGATGCGTTGCCGGTGGCCTGGACCCTGGCCAGCGGCAACACCGCACAAGACATTGCCGAGGCCCAGAAGATGCTGGACCTGCGCCGCCACCGCATCTTCAAGTTGAAAATCGGCGCGGGCGAAGTCGGCC
>NZ_JBVVOT010000437.1:0-271 GCF_055807455.1 Bradyrhizobium sp. Kon58 | reverse complement strand
CGGCCACCTTCGCCGCACGCCTTTGCGTAGTCCTGGCCGAGCGGTTCGTTCGGCACCGGACAACCCATCTTCCGATACTTGGACGGGACGTTGTAATAGAACGCCGTCTGACCGGATGACAGAACCTTTGGGATCACGTGGCGAGCCAGCTTCTCGGTCACAAATCCGCGGCGATGTCGGTTGACGGAGCCTGCTCCGGCGGCAGAATTGCCGCGTCCAGATCGTCCTTGAGCCATAACCGCCGGCGCCCCTCACACACGCGGGGCTGAGG
>NZ_JBVVOT010000436.1:0-271 GCF_055807455.1 Bradyrhizobium sp. Kon58 | reverse complement strand
CAGCGCTTCGCGTTTTTTCGCGTCCTTGCCTTGGTCGGCCACCCACTGGTCGAGTTTTTCAAATGACTCGAATTTCAGAAAGGCCGGTACGTTGCCTGGGATATAGAGGATTTGAGTGCCATCCCTTCGACCCTTGAGGTATTCATATTTGCCGTCATCCTGTGCAGTAAAACGCACGATATCGCTGGATTTAAAACCATTGATGTCGAAGGCGTGCGCCCGGACAACCCCTTTTACGGGTGCCTGCTCCTGGAGTTGCGCGACGGTCAGC
>NZ_JBVVOT010000435.1:0-271 GCF_055807455.1 Bradyrhizobium sp. Kon58 | reverse complement strand
CACCCGTACATCGGCGCTCAGGCCCACCTGGCGCATGCGCTCGATCAGGCTGACGGCCAGCAACGAGTGCCCGCCCAGCTCGAAGAAGTGGTCATGCCGGCCGACCTGCTGCACCTGCAACACCTCGGCCCAGATCTGCGCCAGGCGGGTTTCCACCTCGCCCTGGGGCGCTGCATAGTCACGGGTCAGCAGCGCCGCCTGGTCGGGCGCCGGCAGGGCCTTGCGGTCCAGCTTGCCGTTGGCGGTCAGGGGCAAGGCCGCGAGTTTGACG
>NZ_JBVVOT010000434.1:0-271 GCF_055807455.1 Bradyrhizobium sp. Kon58 | reverse complement strand
GGATTGGGAAGCGCCGACCGGCGGGTACCTGCTGACCGGGTGCTTTGCCAGTGGCAGGGCGGCTGGGCTTGGGATGCTGGAGTGGCTTAAAAGCAGTCGCAAGCTGCAAGCCTAGAGCTGCAAGCAATAGCTACGTCGTGCCCACTTGCAGCTTTTGGCTTGCAGCTCGTAGCTGCTCTACTTCTTCTTACGCGGCCCGGTATTGAATACCGGCACCTTGCGCACCGGTTTGATCGACGGTTCCGTCGGCGCTGCATCGCCGCTGTCCACC
>NZ_JBVVOT010000433.1:0-272 GCF_055807455.1 Bradyrhizobium sp. Kon58 | reverse complement strand
ATGCGGGACACTTCTTTGAGTATTCAAGAGCGCTTGTGACGGCCCGGCTGCCTGACTAGCCTGCTGAAAACACAGGAGTGGGTAGATATGAACGAGGCCTCTATCGGTTTAAACGCGCCGCCTGATGGCTACACCGATTGGCTGACATGCCTCAAGAGCCGTATCCATAGCGCACAGCAGCGAGCATCAATAGCAGTCAATCGTGAATTAGTGCTGCTCTACTGGCAGATTGGACGCGAAATTTTGGCCCGTCAGAGCGATCAAGGCTGGGG
>NZ_JBVVOT010000432.1:0-272 GCF_055807455.1 Bradyrhizobium sp. Kon58 | reverse complement strand
AACATCAGTAAAATAGTCAGGACTCGCGACAAGCTTAAATGCCGCTTCGTCTACATATGCATCTAAATGACGCACCCCCAAATTCAATGGGCGCACAGGATCGACGATAATATGAGACTTGAACGACGCGCTACCTGGGTATCCATTGGTGGTGTAAACATGCCCATCTATAACCACTTGAGCCATAAGTATTTTTGGCCCAGCAGGAGCATCAGGATCACAGCGCAGATACCGACTGACACTTTCTGATTGTGCAGACATAACAAACTCAG
>NZ_JBVVOT010000431.1:0-272 GCF_055807455.1 Bradyrhizobium sp. Kon58 | reverse complement strand
ACGTCTTCATCTACAAGGGGTCAAGGCCATGATCATCAAGATTGCTTTTGACCCAGGCAACCTGAAACCAGACGATGAAGCCTATCCCGCTTTCCAGGCCGGCGGCGTCACGTTAAAGGTTTGGGCTCTCTACAAGAAGCACTTCATCACCTGCCAATACTTCCGGGAAAACCTGATCGCGATGGCAGAACTGTTTGAGCGAATGCTTGATATCGAAGACCGCGACGTTCTCCCGTACACAAACATTGATGAGTTCGTAGCCTACCTGGGCG
>NZ_JBVVOT010000430.1:0-272 GCF_055807455.1 Bradyrhizobium sp. Kon58 | reverse complement strand
CTGTGTTTTTAATAAACAGTCGCAGCGGCCTGGTATCTTCGACCGGCATGAGCTTACGGAGCAAGTCCTTCACCCTCACCGGCGCACCTTCTCCCGAAGTTACGGTGCCATTTTGCCTAGTTCCTTCACCCGAGTTCTCTCAAGCGCCTTGGTATTCTCTACCCAACCACCTGTGTCGGTTTGGGGTACGGTTCCTGGTTACCTGAAGCTTAGAAGCTTTTCTTGGAAGCATGGCATCAACCACTTCGTCGTCTAAAAGACGACTCGTCATC
>NZ_JBVVOT010000429.1:0-272 GCF_055807455.1 Bradyrhizobium sp. Kon58 | reverse complement strand
CAGGTCAAGCGCATCGTGGTGAAGCCGGGCGGGCGTCTGTCGCTGCAGAAGCACCATCATCGCGCCGAGCACTGGATCGTGGTCCGCGGCACGGCCCGCGTCACCGTCAACGAGACCGTCAAAAGCGTGCACGAGAACGAGTCCATCTACATCCCGATGGGCGCGGTGCACCGGATGGAGAACCCCGGTAAAATCATGCTGGAGCTGATCGAGGTCCAGACGGGAAGCTATCTCGGGGAAGACGACATCATCCGGATTGAAGACGACTACCA
>NZ_JBVVOT010000428.1:0-273 GCF_055807455.1 Bradyrhizobium sp. Kon58 | reverse complement strand
CAGGCAAAGCTGCCGGATTGGCGGGGGCGTGGATTCATCGCCGTCATGGCAAGGAAGGTTTCGGTGCAACCCATGTACCGGCCACAGAAGCCAAGTATGACTTCCGCTTTATCAGCATGGCGGACATGGTCGAAGCCCATAAGAAACTGGTGGGCTGATAGTCGAGCGCCCTCGGCGGATGCCACGTAAACGTGGCATCAACTAAATCGCCCTCCACCGCCTCACTGGCCCCTGCGCATTTTATTTATTTTTTCTATTTTTAGATCGCCGTAC
>NZ_JBVVOT010000427.1:0-273 GCF_055807455.1 Bradyrhizobium sp. Kon58 | reverse complement strand
CAATATTCTTTCCATCAACGAAGGGAAAAACGCGAAGGCTGTGGGTAAAGACCCGAGTGCGCCCACTGACACTCCTTCAAGGCTTACGGCACTTGAGAAAAGAATGGACGCCATAGAAGAACAGATGGAATCCATTGGAGAACGCTACGGGATTGTTTACAAACCTTATGTTGCACTCGACTCGTCGCAAGCGCCGACTGATGAGTCACGTATGAAAGATATTGAAGGGCGTTACGCTTACATGAACAAGATGACCAAGGTGTTGATAGCGTC
>NZ_JBVVOT010000426.1:0-274 GCF_055807455.1 Bradyrhizobium sp. Kon58 | reverse complement strand
GTTATACCGTGGCGCGGGTCGAGGACAAGCTGGGTCAGCACGCCTCGGATACCTGCCAGATCCTGTTTGAAGACGTGAAGGTACCGCTCGCCAATCGTCTGGGGGAGGAGGGCGAGGGCTACCGGATCGCCCTGGCCAACCTTGAAGGCGGGCGCGTGGGCATCGCCGCGCAATCGGTGGGCATGGCCCGCGCCGCGTTTGAAGCGGCCCGTGACTACGCCCGCGAGCAGGAAAGCTTTGGCAAGGCCTTGATCGAACACCAGGCTGTGGCCTT
>NZ_JBVVOT010000425.1:0-274 GCF_055807455.1 Bradyrhizobium sp. Kon58 | reverse complement strand
AGTAAGCCCCATCGCCAGCCACGAGGATCGCCTGCTGTCCGTCTTTCAGCTTCTGTCGCAGGCGCTCGTAACCGCGCTCGCCCAGCAGGCTCACGCCGATCGTGGGGACGCTGACGGGAGCAACGTAGAGTTCGATGAAGAGGTCTTCGGGTTTCCGGCTCTCGGGGCGGTTCGCCGCCTCCGTCTGGCCCGCCTGCCGGAATGCCTGCGTCACCTCACCTACTGTCAGCCGCAAGCTCCGGACCGACCCGTCGCCGACCAGGCTCTGCCAGCC
>NZ_JBVVOT010000424.1:0-274 GCF_055807455.1 Bradyrhizobium sp. Kon58 | reverse complement strand
CCCGGAAAAAGGCGTGGCTATCCACATGGGTATCGCGACGGCGAAAGAATAATAAAATCCTGAAGTCCTTCTCTCCGTTATCCATCGTCGTGTTGTCCAGTTTATGCGCATCGCTTCGCTGGGCGTTCTTTTCTAACAGCGACAGCCTATCACTCATCATCATAGGGCAATGCATGCACGCTCTGAGTTTTGCTGCTTATCACACGGCGATTATGCGCTTTATTCGCGATCACGCTCCGCAAGACATACAGACGTTAACTCAGGGATTCTATTA
>NZ_JBVVOT010000423.1:0-274 GCF_055807455.1 Bradyrhizobium sp. Kon58 | reverse complement strand
CCTCGCTGCGAACCGTCTTGATGTAGGCAGGGGCGCGCGCGTCGTCCTGCAACCGGTGGCGCAGCCGACTGACGAGCAAGTCAATCGATCGGTCAAAGAGGTCGGCATCCCGCCCCTGTGTGAGGTTCAGCAGTTGATCGCGATTGAGAACGCGCTGCGGGTGGTCAAGGAACACGCGAAGCAGCCGATACTCACCGCCGCTTAACGTCACGATGGTTCCTTCACCGTCCAGCAGATGCCGCGCCGTGGTATCCAGCCGCCATTTGCCAAATGC
>NZ_JBVVOT010000422.1:0-275 GCF_055807455.1 Bradyrhizobium sp. Kon58 | reverse complement strand
ATACACTGACCACGGCCACGGCCATCATCCAGGTTTTCGGGTTGATCAGCTGCAGGCTGGCAGCGCCGGTCAGGCCCAGGCGCTTGTGGGTGGTTTGCGGGCAACGGCCCGGACCGCCAAGGGCAAGTGCTGTCTTTGTCGCTGGTGTTCTTCGTAATTTCCCTGCCCTGCCTCGCTGCCTGGGCAGTGTTAGGGGCCGGCTCGAGCCGGTTGTTGCGCTCAGCCACCGCCATGCAACGCTTCAACCAGTGCATGGCCTTGCTCCTGTTAGGGTC
>NZ_JBVVOT010000421.1:0-275 GCF_055807455.1 Bradyrhizobium sp. Kon58 | reverse complement strand
AGTGGTGCCGTTGAAAGTGGTCAAGGCCGTATTGCCCGACCCGTCTTCGCTCGCGCCGGGCTACACCGGCAAGACCTGCATTGGCGACCTGGTCAAAGGCACCAAAAACGGCCAGCCGCGTGAAATGTTCATCTACAACGTGGCCGATCACGAAGAAGCCTTCGCTGAAACCGACAGCCAGGGCATCTCCTACACCGCCGGCGTTCCGCCAGTGGCCGCCGCGCTGCTGGTAGCGCGTGGTGAGTGGGACGTGAAGCACATGGCCAACGTTGAGG
>NZ_JBVVOT010000420.1:0-275 GCF_055807455.1 Bradyrhizobium sp. Kon58 | reverse complement strand
GTCGCACGGGATGCTCGGGAGCCATCACTTCTAGATCATGGTCGTTGGAACACTGATATTCTGCGTGGGGTAGAAGCCTTACAGTATTTCTTTACATCTGCTTCGATCGGGGCTGCAGGGCTCGAGATTTGCCAGCAAGATGTGGAAAACCTATACAGGGCCATCGCCATCGTCGCGGTTCGAAAGCGTGGCTTTCCAGGATATGTGGCTTCGTCCTTAAGCTTAGACGGTCGACCGGACGATCATGCTCAGCTCATTGGAATGATTCATCATCA
>NZ_JBVVOT010000419.1:0-276 GCF_055807455.1 Bradyrhizobium sp. Kon58 | reverse complement strand
AACGTCGGCCTTCATGCGCTTTTTGATTTCAGGGGTGAGCGGCAGTCGCCAATCGTCGAACAGGCTGTCATCAATGCCGGGAGCACGATCTCGCTGTCTTCAATCGCGGTCACCCGCAGCACCTGCTCATCGGCAACCGCCACACCGTCTCGCGCTTGCGCACGCAAACCATTGACTTCAATCACGCCCGTTGCGGGCACCAGGTACGCACGGCGCCCACTGTCGATCCAGCGCGGCCTGGTCTGCTCCCAGGTACTCGGCGATGCGAAACGCGCG
>NZ_JBVVOT010000418.1:0-276 GCF_055807455.1 Bradyrhizobium sp. Kon58 | reverse complement strand
CCTCAACCGCTTCGGCCAGGTGCCGGTGATCGACGATGGCGGGACGATCCTGGCGGACTCCAACGCCATCCTGGTTTATCTGGCCGCCACCTATGGCAACGGCCAGTGGCTGCCCGCTGATCCGGTTGGGCAGGCGCGCGTGCAGCGCTGGCTCTCGGCTGCGGCCGGTCAGCTGCATGCGGGGCCGGCCCAGCGCATTGGCATGGACGGTGTGGAGATCCACGGCGCCCACGGCTACCTGGTGGATCAGTTCTTCTGGGAAGGCAGCAACCAGCG
>NZ_JBVVOT010000417.1:0-276 GCF_055807455.1 Bradyrhizobium sp. Kon58 | reverse complement strand
AGGGACCGACTACCCCTGCGTCGATTAACGTTGCGCAGGAAACCTTGGTCTTTCGGCGTGGGTGTTTTTCACACCCATTGTCGTTACTCATGTCAGCATTCGCACTTCTAATACCTCCAGCAAGCTTCTCAACTCACCTTCACAGGCTTACAGAACGCTCCTCTACCGCATCACTTACGTGATACCCGTAGCTTCGGTGTATGGTTTGAGCCCCGTTACATCTTCCGCGCAGGCCGACTCGACTAGTGAGCTATTACGCTTTCTTTAAAGGGTGGC
>NZ_JBVVOT010000416.1:0-276 GCF_055807455.1 Bradyrhizobium sp. Kon58 | reverse complement strand
GTTGAGCAAGTGTCTCGAAACCTTGGAGTATGTTGAAATTACATTCTTGCCCGAGGGCGAGTTATCACTCCTAGGGCGCTTTATGAGTTGTATTGATAGGGTGAAGCGCTATAGAACCCATTATTCTAGCCAAGAGGGTGTGCTGACTAGAGCTCATAATGAGTTGCAGGGCGGGCGCGAGCTATTGACGGTTCAACTTAATCAGGTAAATGTTGAAATTAGTAACTGGACTAAAAACCTTCAGTCTTCTGTGGAAAATAGCAGTGTGTTAACTTC
>NZ_JBVVOT010000415.1:0-277 GCF_055807455.1 Bradyrhizobium sp. Kon58 | reverse complement strand
CAAACCCTCGGCCAGCGCCTACATGATCGACCAGAGCCGCGAACTGGGCCAACTGGACCTGGTGTTCGGCCCGCTCAGGACCTACCAGCGCAGCGTGATTCAGATCTAACAGTTGACCGGCATCCGCTTCGGCAACCTGGCCGACTACGACGGCTTCAGCAACGAAGAGCGCGCCACGGGAACGCGCATCGAAGCGTTGATCCGCGGGCCTGGAGATATCCGCCTGTGACCGGCGTCACTTCAACCTCCCTCTCAAGGGCCGAATCAACTACCATAG
>NZ_JBVVOT010000414.1:0-277 GCF_055807455.1 Bradyrhizobium sp. Kon58 | reverse complement strand
CGGTGTGTGTATCGCCGATGAGGTGCAGGTAGGTTATGGCCGCATGGGGCATTTTTTCTGGGGTTTTGAAGAACAGGGCGTCGTGCCGGACATCATTACCATGGCCAAGGGTATGGGCAACGGCCAGCCGTTGGGAGCTGTGATCACCCGCCGAGACATTGCCGAAGCCCTGGAAGCCGAGGGCTATTTCTTCTCGTCATCGGGCGGTAGCCCGGTCAGTTGCCGTATCGGTATGGCGGTGCTGGACGTGATGGAGGAAGAAGGGCTGTGGGAAAAC
>NZ_JBVVOT010000413.1:0-277 GCF_055807455.1 Bradyrhizobium sp. Kon58 | reverse complement strand
GTTCTCGCGCAGTGTCTTGTCGAAGATCGCGTTATCGTAAGCTGCGGTGTAGTAGTCGGCAAATGAACGTTGCCCACCGGCCTGCTGATAGTTCGCCGTATAGGCGCGCACGTTCTCCAGGGAGAAGATGCCCTGCTTGGCTTTGTCCAGTGAGGCGGGATTGATGTCGGTGGCGTAGATGATGGTGCGTTCGAGCAAACCTTCCTCGCGCAGCAGGATCGCCATGGAGTACACCTCCTCGCCGGTGCTGCAGCCGGCGATCCAGATCTTGATCGAC
>NZ_JBVVOT010000412.1:0-277 GCF_055807455.1 Bradyrhizobium sp. Kon58 | reverse complement strand
CCTTGGGGTTTGAAAGGGAGGGCTACGCACGAGCCTATCTAAAAATTGCTGGTGCCTGGCAAGACCACGTACTGAGATCGCTGATTAATCCTCGATAAAAAGTTCTCATTGGTGGGAGAGGGCGCTAGCTGCTGTACGGTCGGTTTTTGTCTGTCACGAGTCACGAGTTTGGCTGGCTAAGCCGTCTGGTATCTCCAAACATACTGACGAAGTCGGTCGCAATCACTCCGGGTTTATACTGGCCACCTTCAAACACATCGAGATCCCCATGAGCACC
>NZ_JBVVOT010000411.1:0-277 GCF_055807455.1 Bradyrhizobium sp. Kon58 | reverse complement strand
CGCGATGCCGGCCTTGGCTAACAGGTCGATCATGTAAGTGAAGTTATTCGGGTTCGGTTTGTAGGAACCTACATCCTGAGCCGTCACGATATGATCGAATTCAACCCCTAGCTTCGCTTCGCTGAACTTGAATTCAGTGCGGTCGATGTTGGAAAGAATAACCAGCTTGTAATGCTGTTTCAGGTAACGCAGGGCTTCTGCCGAGTCGGGGAATGTCGGCCAGTCCTTGACTGACGTCGCGAACGCTTCGCGTTCGGCGGCGATGGGCTCAAGCGCC
>NZ_JBVVOT010000410.1:0-277 GCF_055807455.1 Bradyrhizobium sp. Kon58 | reverse complement strand
CAACCCTGTGGCCTTGGCTGGCACTTCGAGCAAGCCACGCTGCGCAACCCGCACGGGGCCGCCTTGCTCTATGGCGACAGCGTGATCAGCTACCACGACGCCAATCGGCGTGCCAATCGCATCGCCCATTACCTGCAGGATCAGGGCATCGGCAAGGGTGAAGTGGTGGCACTGTTCATCGAAAATCGCCCGGAGTTGCTGCTGACCGTACTGGCCGTGACCAAGCTCGGAGGGATCTGCGCCATGCTCAATACCGCGCAGACCCAGGCAGCGCTGG
>NZ_JBVVOT010000409.1:0-277 GCF_055807455.1 Bradyrhizobium sp. Kon58 | reverse complement strand
GCCTCCAAACCACCCTTCGGATGCTCGGCATGTTTCGCACGCTACGCGGTATACCGCTGCTGGGTTGCCTGTTGGGCACCCTCGGTTGCCAGGGGCAAGCGCCAGCCCCGCCGTCGATTCAGAAAGGCGATTACGCCACCATCATCCGCTACCTGCAAAGCCGTATTCCGCGGGAGATGGCCCGGGACAATGTGGCGGGCTTGTCGATTGCCCCGGTCCACGGCCAGCAACTGATCTGGGCCAGCGGCACGCCATGGGCCTTGTCGGCCAGGCCGAA
>NZ_JBVVOT010000408.1:0-278 GCF_055807455.1 Bradyrhizobium sp. Kon58 | reverse complement strand
ACCGGCATCATCATGACCGGCATGGGCGATGACGGCGCTCGCGGCCTCAAGGAAATGCTCGACGCGGGCGCGTCTACTGTGGCTCAGGACGAGGCAACGTGCGTGGTGTTCGGCATGCCAAAAGAAGCCATCAAGCTCAATGCCGCCCAGCGCATCATGGCCTTGCAGGAGATTCATCAGGCCATCTTGTATAAATGAAGGCGCGTTATCGCCAGATGCAAAAAAGCCAACGCGCGAAGGCGTTGGCTTTTTTGTGGGACGTGATGCGTTAGTTCTGG
>NZ_JBVVOT010000407.1:0-278 GCF_055807455.1 Bradyrhizobium sp. Kon58 | reverse complement strand
GGCGCCAGTCAGTTGCTGGTGGGCGTCCATGAGTCGGGCAGGGCGCTTAAAGGACCTGATCGAGCAGCAGATGGCGAGCGTGATCAGCCAGGGCCGCATCGAGCGCTCGGTGATGATCGAGACTGACCATGACGGCATTGTGGACAGCGCTGTGTTCATCAGCAGCTTGGTGGAGGCGATGGGATAACCCGTATCAAATGTGGGAGGGGCTTGCCCCCGATAGCAGTGTGTCAGTCAATACATCTGTTGGCTGTTGCTCCGCAATCGGGAGCAAGCCC
>NZ_JBVVOT010000406.1:0-278 GCF_055807455.1 Bradyrhizobium sp. Kon58 | reverse complement strand
CTTGGAGACCGACCCGGCTACCCGTGAAATCATTCCGTTGGGCGGTGGTCGATTCAGCAGCGCCTGGGTCGACACCAGCACCTGCTGCCCGGCGAAGTACAGGCGCAGCGGTTCCACGTCGGTGAGCGTGCGCGCATACAAGCGAAACGCCGGATACACCCGCTGCTCGCCCACGCCGATCAACGCAATCAGCACCGCACCGGTCGAAGCGCCGGCGCTGATGCCCAACAGGTACGGATCGGCCAACGGATTACGCAACAACGACTGCAGGATGACCC
>NZ_JBVVOT010000405.1:0-278 GCF_055807455.1 Bradyrhizobium sp. Kon58 | reverse complement strand
CTTCTTTCATGGCCGTCTCCGCAGCTTGACTCACACACACACACAAGACATCTGAAGCACTAACGGCCTCTTGAAAGCATCGACCGAAGGATGGTTCAGGAGTTTCGCTGCGAGTGGACGAAAGGCGATGAGTTACGGTGCCACGGCTGGCGGAGGGTCACGGCGCAGAGCCCCGCGTGTAGCGCAGCGCCTCAACCACCACCCCCAGCGCCGATGACTGCTCGCGCCGGTTCGGGTAGTAAAGGTGGTAGCCGGCAAAGGGTTGGCACCAATCTTCC
>NZ_JBVVOT010000404.1:0-278 GCF_055807455.1 Bradyrhizobium sp. Kon58 | reverse complement strand
TCACCAGCGCGTCGGACGAACCATTGCGCAGGAAGCGCTGGTATTCGACGCGCAACTGGCCATCGGCGCTGCGCACCTCGGTGGTGCTCAGCGGGCCTTTGGAGAACAACCCCGCCAGGGTCAGTACGATGAGTATCACCAGGGCATACCAACCCAGTCGCTCAAGGCCAGTACGGCGGGCGAGGGCGTGAAGCTGTGGACACTCACTGACGATCTGGGGCGCGCCACGTTGCATCTGACGTTGCGCAGTGACGGCGTCGGCCGCTTCGACACCCAAG
>NZ_JBVVOT010000403.1:0-278 GCF_055807455.1 Bradyrhizobium sp. Kon58 | reverse complement strand
TCCATCAACATGCTCTCGATGTTCGGCATGGTGCTCGCCGTCGGCATCCTGGTCGACGATGCCATCGTCGTGGTCGAGAACGTCGAGCGCATCATGGCCGAGGAGGGGCTGCCGCCCAAGGAAGCCACGCGCAAAGCGATGTCGCAGATCACCGGCGCCATCATCGGCATCACGCTGGTCTTGATGGCCGTGTTCGTGCCGATGGCGTTCTTCCCGGGCTCGGTCGGCATCATCTACCGCCAGTTCTCCGTGACCATGGTCGCCGCGATCGGCTTCTC
>NZ_JBVVOT010000402.1:0-279 GCF_055807455.1 Bradyrhizobium sp. Kon58 | reverse complement strand
GCCGGGTCGTTGGCCGGGTCGAATTGATTCAGGAACGGCGTGGTGGAGGCAAAGAACAACGTGCCGTGCAGACGGTAGAGTTTGCTGCCGTCAGCTTCCAGGTGTTCGTCGGCATACAGTTCACGCGCCTGTTGCCAGGCCAAGTTCAGCGCTGCAATCACGATGCCGCACAGCACAGCGGTCGCAAGGTCGGTGAACACGGTGATGACCGTCACCGCCATGATCACCAGCACGTCATTGAGCGGCACCTTGTTGATCACCCGCAACGACGCCCAGGCA
>NZ_JBVVOT010000401.1:0-279 GCF_055807455.1 Bradyrhizobium sp. Kon58 | reverse complement strand
ACCTGGACCTGCGCCAATAATACAGGCGGCATTTGCTCGGTCGGTAATCGCTGCGTCTTGTTCTGGTTTCATAGCGCGGTCCTTGGACATTCGGTTCATTGTTGAGCCGAAATCTAAAGCGAGACCGGCGCTTTCGATGAGCCTTTTGCGGATAGCAGTGTGTCAGTGACATATTTACTGACTGACCCACCGCCATCGGGAGCAAGCCCCCTCCCACATTCTTTTGACCGCGTTCAGTCTTCGAGAGCGCGCACGCGCTGCAGGCGTTGTTGCTCTAGC
>NZ_JBVVOT010000400.1:0-279 GCF_055807455.1 Bradyrhizobium sp. Kon58 | reverse complement strand
CGTTGCAGTTCCTGTGGGGTTCGTTTGATCGGCAGATCCAGGCATTCGGCGGAAAAGATCATGCGGGTGCGGGGCCGATCGAAGCGCAGATTGTCTGAAAACATCACCTGGTAATCATCACAAAAATCCGGCCGTGCGCAGCGCAGTTCGATGGCCAGGATCGTGTTGCTCGAGCCTGAGCCCGAGGCCAAGCGCGCGTTCACCTATTTCACCTATTGGATGATCGTTCACGGCGTCGCCTGCTGGCTGGCGGGGCGGCGCATCCCGATCCTGGCCATC
>NZ_JBVVOT010000399.1:0-279 GCF_055807455.1 Bradyrhizobium sp. Kon58 | reverse complement strand
CCAGTCACGCACATCCTCCAGCGCCAGCAAGCCGTTGCCCCACAGATAAGCGTGACTGGCCAAGGTTGATCAAACGGCTGCGCACGCACGCGCTCAAGGGACTGATGGACAAAGAGACCGCGACCTTACTCGCAAAGACCGCCCCCTTGAATCCCTATGAGCAGACCGTGCTGTTGCGCGGCCTCAATGCGGCCATCAACACCCAAGCCCGCCAGGCGTGGCAGGTGCAAGAGCCCGACATGACGCGCCTCGCCGCGCGCTACGCTGAGTTGCGCAGCG
>NZ_JBVVOT010000398.1:0-279 GCF_055807455.1 Bradyrhizobium sp. Kon58 | reverse complement strand
GGGGTGGCGACGGCGGGCGCGCCTTTGGAACTGGCCATTACGGGGTGGACTCGTGTGGAAGGAAAATCGGCGGCGTGGTCGAAGGCGGTGGCAGGCGCGGCGCATACAGCGCCAGGCGTTGGCTGCGTCCTTGGGATGAGAACTCAGCGTGTGTGGCGGTCAGGCTGTCGAGCTTCCAGCCATTGGGCAGCGACTGCCCCTGATGCAGGTTGAGCGGCGGCCCGTCACTGCGTTTGAGCAAGGCAACGCGCAGCTCGCCATTGATCAGCACCCCGGTCA
>NZ_JBVVOT010000397.1:0-280 GCF_055807455.1 Bradyrhizobium sp. Kon58 | reverse complement strand
CCGGCGAAATAGCTGTCGAAGGAGTAATCATAGCCGTCCGGCTGCACCGGGCCGGTTGGTGGCAGCAGTCTGACATAGCCGGTCACTTTCGATCCGGCGGCCGCGCCCGGCGGTATTTTCATAGCCGAAGCGCGAATCCGCTTGGGCATATAGCGCAGCGCTGGCCGGGCGGTCGAGATCGCATCGATGGTCAGCCGGATGCGACCGTTCGCCATCCGGTCGAGGCTGACGATCCGGCCGGCCAGCCGCGTCGGGATTTCCGCGCCGACCATCTGCGTTC
>NZ_JBVVOT010000396.1:0-280 GCF_055807455.1 Bradyrhizobium sp. Kon58 | reverse complement strand
CGTTTCTGACTCACCGCGTTCGGTCTCGACCGCGTAGATTTGCTCGCTCGGGGGACGAGGTATAGCGGCTAACAACCATGCCGCTCGAATAAGCCTTGGCCTCGAGTAATTTTAGCTTCCTGAACCCCGACGCCGCGAAGATCCTGACGCCGTCACCCAATACCGCCGGGTTGACGTAGAATTGAAACTCGTCAACGAGACCGTGTTCGATCAGCGCCGCGGCAAACCCCGCGCCACCGAACACGCCAATGTCGCGCCCTCGTTGGCTCTTTAAGGCGCC
>NZ_JBVVOT010000395.1:0-280 GCF_055807455.1 Bradyrhizobium sp. Kon58 | reverse complement strand
CGGCAACCTCTCCGCGGCGGTCGGTTCGTTCGCCATCAGCGCCGGCCTGGTCGACCCTGGCCGCGTGCCCCTCAACGGCGTGGCCGTGGTGCGCATATGGCAAGCCAATATCGGCAAGACCATCATCGCCCATGTGCCCATCACTGATGGGGCGGTGCAGGAAACCGGTGATTTTGAACTGGACGGCGTGACCTTTCCCGCCGCCGAAGTGCAGCTTGAGTTCATCGACCCGGCGGCGGAAGAAGAGGGCGGCGGGGGTTCGATGTTTCCCACCGGCAAC
>NZ_JBVVOT010000394.1:0-280 GCF_055807455.1 Bradyrhizobium sp. Kon58 | reverse complement strand
CCTGGCAATGTTCAAGCGCTGCCATGAGCGTTCGGCACTGGCTCGTGAAGACGCGGATTCGGGCTCGAAGAACAGCTTGGCGAAATCTTCAAAGTCGTTCTCGCGTCGGGCCATTTCATAAAACAGCGCCTCACCGGGTTTGACCAGATGGCCAGGTGGCGTAGTTGCCAGCAGCACGACACGGCTGATCAATTGCGGCGCTTGTGCCAGCACAATCTGCGCAGCAATGCCCCCAAGTGACCAACCCCCGATAATGACTTTTCCCAGCTTCAGAGCGGTA
>NZ_JBVVOT010000393.1:0-280 GCF_055807455.1 Bradyrhizobium sp. Kon58 | reverse complement strand
GGCTCGGCGGCGACCATCCTCAATATCGTGGTGATCTCGGCGGCGGTTTCGGCCATCAACAGCGACATCTTTGGCGCCGGTCGCATGATGTACGGCCTGGCCCAGCAAGGGCAGGCGCCCAAGGGCTTCGCGCAGTTGTCCAGGCACGGCGTGCCGTGGATGACCGTGCTGGTGATGGGCGCCGCGTTGCTGGGCGGTGTGGTGCTCAACTACCTGATCCCGGAAAACGTGTTCCTGCTGATCGCGTCGATCGCTACCTTCGCCACCGTGTGGGTGTGGC
>NZ_JBVVOT010000392.1:0-280 GCF_055807455.1 Bradyrhizobium sp. Kon58 | reverse complement strand
GCCGAGCGAACTGGCTTACGGCGCTCAAGACGAAGTCCGCGCCGGCGGCCGTATCCCGCTGATCATCGGTCGCGGCCTGACCGACAAGGCGCGTGCCGAACTGGGCCTGGGCCCAACCGACCTGTTCAAGCTGCCTGAAGCGCCTGTCGACACCGGCAAAGGCTTCACCCTGGCACAGAAGATGGTCGGCAAGGCCTGCGGCCTGCCGGAAGGCAAAGGCGTTCGCCCTGGCACCTACTGCGAGCCGAAGATGACCACCGTGGGGTCTCAGGACACCACC
>NZ_JBVVOT010000391.1:0-281 GCF_055807455.1 Bradyrhizobium sp. Kon58 | reverse complement strand
CAGCGCCGCAGAACGAACCCGGCAACTCAATGACAGGCGCGCACTGAGCAACACGCTGGAAGACATCTGGCGCAGCAGGCAAGAGAACAACCCCTTGGCCAGGCCCAACAGCCTGTCACTGAACCTGTCGCATATCGGTGACATGCCGGCATTGAGTGCCGATTTCAGCTTCCTGCTGGAGCTGGGTCTGCATGGCAACCGCCACGCGCAGATAAACGACCCGTTCCTCAAGTGCTTCACCGGTTTGACCAACCTTGAGATGCGTGACCTGCCACTGGATC
>NZ_JBVVOT010000390.1:0-281 GCF_055807455.1 Bradyrhizobium sp. Kon58 | reverse complement strand
CGAGGGTGCGGCTGCGCTCGTTGCGCTGAGTGAGCCGGAGCTTGCGGCGGTGCTGGTTATCCAGAATCTGGCGCAAATGCCGGAAAACGAACTGAGTGCAGTGGGCGCTGAACGGGTGCTGGCCAAGCTCATTGGCTGGGCGGCAGAGGCCAGGCATTCTGCGGCCGTGAGCCTGCTGTCGGAAGCGCAGCGGCTGTTTGATACGCGCAAGCTGTACTTCGGCCTCAATGTGGTCAAGAGCCTTGGATTGCGTTTTCTGCGGGCCGACACTTCATCGGCCA
>NZ_JBVVOT010000389.1:0-281 GCF_055807455.1 Bradyrhizobium sp. Kon58 | reverse complement strand
GCGCCATCGGTGTGGAGCAGATGTTCAATCCACACGCCGGGGGTTTTCTCGTGGAAGGTGGCGACGATTTTTTCCGTCAAGGGTGAGCGGATATCCACCAGGTCGGTTTCCAGGCCAATCGGTGTCAGGCGCTGCTCCCCGATCAGGACCCCGTAGTAGCGGGTATTGATGAATATCTTCTTCGGTCGCGGCGGGGTTGGCGGTGGCGTCGCACGGGTTCGCAGCATAGTGCGTTCGGCCGTGAGCAGGGCCAGGTGGTGGCTGCTCTGTTTGTTGTACGC
>NZ_JBVVOT010000388.1:0-281 GCF_055807455.1 Bradyrhizobium sp. Kon58 | reverse complement strand
GATTCTCACCGCGTTGCACCAAGCGAATATGCCATTGTTCGGGTTGACCAACTGGTCGGCGCAAACCTTTCCCTACGCCCGCGAACATTACCCGTTCCTGGAATGTTTCCGCGATATCGTCGTCTCGGGCCAGTTGAAACTGATCAAGCCTGACCCGGCGATCTACCATGCCAGCCAAGGGCCATGGCCGCTTCGACATTACCGGCGACGTCATCGATGAACACCACTTCATCTGGCTGGATATCCGGCAAATGGGCGCGCACCTGAGCGAGGCTGGCATG
>NZ_JBVVOT010000387.1:0-281 GCF_055807455.1 Bradyrhizobium sp. Kon58 | reverse complement strand
AGAAATGGCAGGTGGTTGATCCGTAAGGAAATGGGGTGAATGCGCTGTTCGGGAGTGAACAATTTGACTGATCAACTGAACAGTCAGGGGGTTGACAATGAACAGTTCTGAACAACACTCTTTGGATGTAACCAGGTCAATGTGGGAGGGGGCTTGCCCCCCGATAGCGGTGGGTCAGTCAGCACTTTTGTCACTGATATACCGCCATCGGGGGCAAGCCCCCTCCCACAGTTGATCTGTATTGATCAATCAATCGGGGTCCAAAGAGTGTTGTTCAGAAC
>NZ_JBVVOT010000386.1:0-281 GCF_055807455.1 Bradyrhizobium sp. Kon58 | reverse complement strand
TAAGTGATCCGCTCCGCCACAAAAAAGCCCCGACTCAGCGGGGCTTTTTACCAGGTGTTTCTGCTTGCTTAAACGGACCGCCCAACGCTTGCGTCGCGTCGTGATTTCCAGGCTGAAGCGCCTGCTTTTGCTGGCCCGCGTCGATTCCGGCTTGAGTTTCATCGACAGCCAGCGCTATAGCCAGGCCGTCGGCAGCCTCAGCGAGGCCACGCATTGGCGAGCCCGCTGATCGCGGCCGTTCAGGAAGGGCGCATCGAACAAGTAGTAAACGATGTCGAGGC
>NZ_JBVVOT010000385.1:0-282 GCF_055807455.1 Bradyrhizobium sp. Kon58 | reverse complement strand
CACCCGGAGGCGCAGACGGTGCAAATCGTCGATGACGTTTCCTACAAGTGCAACATGACCTATCGCGCGGTGCCCTTGGCGACTCTCCTATCGGGCCTTAACCCCGCAAGCCATCTGCAGGCAGTCGCCCTTGACGGCTTTGCCGCTGAACTCGCCGCTGCGCCTCCGGGTGCTTGAGCAAGTCTGCGGTCTGCCAGGTCTTGCTGGTATGGTCCAGCTCGATGGTCAGTTGCGCCGCAGAAACGGGACTGCGGATTACTCAGGAATACGCAGGGTCTGGCC
>NZ_JBVVOT010000384.1:0-282 GCF_055807455.1 Bradyrhizobium sp. Kon58 | reverse complement strand
CGAGACTTGTGGCGTTAGTTGCCGCCCTTCATACGGCGCGCGATCAGGTAGAGGCCCAATCCGATCAGGGATGATAAATAGCAGCGCCACGCTGCACAGCCACAACAGGATGGTGACAAACAGGGGGCGCATGGTGCTGGACCGCTTATCGTGCATGGTAAGACTCTCTCTCTCCTTTGTGCCTGCTTGTCGAGGCAAGATTCCCTGAGTAGGCACTTGGTGTTCACCAGGTCGTAACATCCTTTAACACACGGGCCAACCGCGGATAATACCGACTCAGAC
>NZ_JBVVOT010000383.1:0-282 GCF_055807455.1 Bradyrhizobium sp. Kon58 | reverse complement strand
ACGGGCGCAGGTGCAGGCGGCGGCGGCTCAGGATGCCGAAGACCTGCTGCGCATCACGGTCGCCGCGCAAACCACCCGCGCCCGTTCGATGCTGCGCTGGACCTGGCCCCACACATCCACCTGGTAAGCCAGTTCGAAGCCAGGGTTGAAGGCCCACTGCGATGGCGCGTGGCTGTCGGTGGCCTTGGCCAGGGTCTGATCGTCGGCCGTCTTGCCATAGACCGCGCCCACTGACGCTTGAGTGGACGGCCAGCGCTCGGCGTCGGCTTGCATGATTGCGGC
>NZ_JBVVOT010000382.1:0-282 GCF_055807455.1 Bradyrhizobium sp. Kon58 | reverse complement strand
GCTCAGGGCCGGCCACACCTTACCCAGTGCCGGCAGCAGTACCACGTGGCGAAACGCTTCGAAGCGCGTCATTGCCAAGGCCGCTGAGGCTTCCAGTTGCCCGCGCGGTATGGCCTGGATGCCGGCACGGATGATCTCGGTGGAATAGGCACCCAGGTTGATCACCATTGCCAGCACGGCGGCTTGCCACTCCGTGATTTTCAAGCCCAGCGACGGCAGGCCGAAGAAGATGAAGAACAGCTGCACCAGAAATGGCGTGTTGCGGATCAGCTCGACGTACAC
>NZ_JBVVOT010000381.1:0-282 GCF_055807455.1 Bradyrhizobium sp. Kon58 | reverse complement strand
CGCGAAAAATGTCCGAAGAAAACAGCCCCTTAATAGACAGTTACCGTTTTGCAACGCTGGACGTACTTGATGGACTTGCTGCGCGTTGCTCGCTGAAGGAGGCACGTCAATGACTGTCCCATCATCCTCGCGTGATCGCGTCGCACTGATTCCGATATCACATATCCACATCCTCAATCCTCGCACGAGGAACAAGAAGGTTCACCGCGAGCTTATAGAAAACATAAAAACTGTAGGACTCAAGCGCCCCATTACCGTAAGTCTTAGAGCAACGCCTCTGGG
>NZ_JBVVOT010000380.1:0-283 GCF_055807455.1 Bradyrhizobium sp. Kon58 | reverse complement strand
ACGGTCTGCACTGAATCAGGACGATGAACGACTATTCTCTGAAACTGGCCAACTACTGGCGCACTTCGTTGGCCGACGCCGAAAACGGCAATGGCGCGTTATCCCCCCAACATGTCCAAACCTACGCTGCGGTGCCCCTGGGTGCATTAGCCGTCGGTTGTTTGCCGGGTGATGCGCCAGATGCCGGTCCTGCGGCCGTCATCGGCATACTCGTAGAGGTAGATAAACGGTTTGCCATCGTACTCCTCCTGATTGCCCACCAGCTTGATCAAGTCGCCACTGC
>NZ_JBVVOT010000379.1:0-283 GCF_055807455.1 Bradyrhizobium sp. Kon58 | reverse complement strand
AGCATCTCAAGACTTAAAAAATAGAATAAAAGACATATCACTATCTATAGGTTGCTATTATTATGAAAAACATATTGGCAAGAGCTCAACAACCCCGTTCTTCCTAGATGGAAAATTGCAAACCTACATTTTTAATGGAAAGGAAATAGTTCTGCACAAGGAACGGTGCGGCTCATGTAAGGAGCCAAAAACCAATATTGATTCAGAACTCTGCTCATGGTGCAGCATTGATGAGAGCCATGAGAAAAACGCAGCTCATCGAAATTCATTTCGAATGTTGGCG
>NZ_JBVVOT010000378.1:0-283 GCF_055807455.1 Bradyrhizobium sp. Kon58 | reverse complement strand
CTTACCGATGGTGACTACAAAGAAGGTGGTTTTCAAACTGCACGATTGCCCTGGCATTTCCAGAATTACCATTGGCGGAACGCTGATTGCCGTTTCCCGTGCGGCAGAGAACGTCCCACAATAAACATAACGTTTGTTACGCGAAATTAGCGGTCATTGCGCATGACCGCTTTTCCTTTAAAAAGACAAACCTGCCGCATTTTTGCGCAGTAACTCCACCAGCGCCGGCGCCTCCACCGGCCGGCTGATCAGATAGCCCTGCACCTCGTCGCAACCCTCGGCC
>NZ_JBVVOT010000377.1:0-283 GCF_055807455.1 Bradyrhizobium sp. Kon58 | reverse complement strand
ATCTGGTGCGGCCGCTGCTGGATATCAGCCGTGCCGAGCTGGAAACATATGCCCGAGAACACCACCTGAAGTGGATCGAAGATCCTTCAAATGCTGATCCACGTTTCTCCCGCAATTATCTGCGGCACCGTGTCTTCCCTGTTTTGGCGCAGCGCTGGCCTCAAGTGGTGCCCAGCCTGGCCCGCACGGCTGAGCACTTGGGCGAAGCCCAGGGCTTGCTCGATGAGCTGGCGGCTATGGACCTGCAAGGCGCTGATCAACCCTCGCTGGTTCCCTGGTTGCC
>NZ_JBVVOT010000376.1:0-284 GCF_055807455.1 Bradyrhizobium sp. Kon58 | reverse complement strand
TACATAGAGGTAATCGACCTTTAAATTCCGAACCAGAATCGATATAAAGGCAAGTCCCCAGACAGCGAGGTATACTAAATTATAGTCAAACATTAGTTGTCTCAGCGTGCGGCGTTAACTTATCGGAAAATTTTAAAAACCAACACAACAACACCCCTAAGGAAAAAGCAGACTGAACAATATAGCCAAGCGCCATATTGGAAAACTCAAAATATCGAAAAGCCATTATTGAAAAACCAACATACATTAATGCTGTAATCACCTCATAGACAAGATAGAATAAA
>NZ_JBVVOT010000375.1:0-284 GCF_055807455.1 Bradyrhizobium sp. Kon58 | reverse complement strand
GATGCGCTGGACATCGCACAGGCGGCCGTGACCGCGCTGCCGGTAGACTCGACACTGCTCAAAACCGACCTGACCGACTACCGTGGGCAACTGCTCAAGCTCAAGCAAGCCCAGCTCAACGTCGAGGCCGTGCAGAACCGCTTCGAGCAACAACTCAATGAGTTGCGCGAAAACAGTAACCTGCTGACCCAGAGCCAGAACACCAAGCGCAATGACGAGGCCGACCACACGCGCACGCTGCTGATCGGCGTCACGGCGGCTGCACTGCTGCTGGGTGCCCTGGC
>NZ_JBVVOT010000374.1:0-284 GCF_055807455.1 Bradyrhizobium sp. Kon58 | reverse complement strand
AAAGGACATGCGGCTTAAAAACTCAACGATGCTGCGCATTCCACCTGGTTTTGCTTTGGCGACTGCGGCTATAGCGTCTTGGACTGCCTTAGGCTGCATCTGCCCTTTAAAACGGCTCCAAATTTCAGGGATTATCGTATCGGGCACACAGTCTAGAAATGCCATGTACTCAAGAGCAGGAATCACGTGAAGATTGTCGAAGGTGGGCGGTAAGTCGGCGATCAAGGTCGGCAACATTGTTACCCCGTGGCGTGCAATGAGAACTCGCCAACCGATGTAGTGAT
>NZ_JBVVOT010000373.1:0-285 GCF_055807455.1 Bradyrhizobium sp. Kon58 | reverse complement strand
GGGTGCGCACCGGGCCGGCGTCGTAGCCGGCGATCTTCGCACCTGCCTTGACGATGCTCACCGCGTAGCCGGCCTTGCGGTTACGGATGTCCAGGTAAGGCAGGAAGAAATCGTCGATGATCTTGGAGACGGTGGCGTGATCATCCTTGGCAATCGCGTGGTAGAAATCCATCGCGGTTTTCGGGATGAAGTTGAACACCGCCGAGGAGTACACCGGCACGCCCAGGGCCTTGTAGGCAGCAGCGTAAACTTCTGCAGTCGGCAGGCCGCCGAGGTAGCTGAAAC
>NZ_JBVVOT010000372.1:0-286 GCF_055807455.1 Bradyrhizobium sp. Kon58 | reverse complement strand
CCACTGAAGCGATCATTAATAAACTTCCATTTTTAGTTGTTTTGACTTCCAGGCCAGCAACTACTTAAGCGGATGGTCTCTACGACGTCAATACAATATCCCTGATTTTTTTCGGGATTAAAGCACGTCCGCGCTTATCCACCCGTAATCAAAGGTATTTCCTCGTTCACATTCGTTCATTTAAAAACTAAATAACACCGCCTGTCCCATGCCCGATTTTTACTGTTGCGCCATGACTACTTACATAACTACGTAGCCCGGTAAATGTAACTTGGCTTTCGGCGTG
>NZ_JBVVOT010000371.1:0-286 GCF_055807455.1 Bradyrhizobium sp. Kon58 | reverse complement strand
AAATTGCCGGGATCTTGTTAGAGCTGGTGGGTGATCCAGCAGATATCTGTCACGTGGTTATCGGCATCGGCGTCAACGTGAATATGCAGAAAGCTGACGAGGTTGACCAGCAATGGACGTCGGTGCAGCTTGAGACGGGTGCTGCCGCTGACCGTAACGCCTTAGTAGCTCAGGTCGGCTTGCAGCTCCAGCGCTACCTGGATCGGCACAAGGCGTCCGGCTTTGCTGCTCTTCAGGAGGAGTGGGAGCGAAATCATGCGTGGCAAGGGAGGGCGGTATCACTGAT
>NZ_JBVVOT010000370.1:0-286 GCF_055807455.1 Bradyrhizobium sp. Kon58 | reverse complement strand
CGTCGCCCACGATTTCAATAACCTGCTGACAATCATCCGCTCATCCGTGGACTTCCTGCGCCAACCGGGGCTGTCGGAAGAGCGCCGGCAACGCTACATGGGCGCGGTGTCCGATACCGTCGAGCGGGCCAGCAAGCTCACCAGCCAATTGCTCGCCTTTGCCCGTCGCCAGCCGTTGAATCCGCAGGTCTTCGATGTCAGCCAACGGGTGCAGAACATCGCCGACATGCTCGAAAGCGTCACCGGCGCACGCATTCACGTGCAGGTGCAATTGCCTGACCCGCCC
>NZ_JBVVOT010000369.1:0-287 GCF_055807455.1 Bradyrhizobium sp. Kon58 | reverse complement strand
ATTGCCGGCTGGGTGGACGTAAGCGAGCGCCAACAGTTGTTGGGTCAGTTGCAGGAAGCCAAGGACGAAGCCGACGCCGCCAACCGGGCCAAGACTACTTTTCTGGCGACCATGAGCCACGAGATCCGCACGCCGATGAACGCGGTGATCGGCATGATCGAGCTGGCCCTGAGGAATGCCGAGCAGGGCGTTGCCGATCGGGATGCCCTTGAGGTGGCGTCGGAGGCCTCGCGCGGCATGCTGGAGCTGATCGGCGATATTCTCGATATCGCGCGGATCGAATCCGG
>NZ_JBVVOT010000368.1:0-287 GCF_055807455.1 Bradyrhizobium sp. Kon58 | reverse complement strand
CCAGCCGGGTGCAGTTCGGCGTGTATGGCGCGGCCATCCCGATCGTGCTGGTGTGCCTGATGTACCTGGGTTTCACCGCAACCGGCACGGTATTGTCCGGGCAGGTGCTGGGCCAGTTGTTCGGGGTCAGCGACAGCGTCGGCATCCTGATTTTCGCCAGTGTCATCGTGCTGGTCACGGTGCTCGGTTATCGGGTGATCCACTTCATTGGTCGCGTCGCCAGCGTCATTGGCGTGATCGCCTTCGTCTACCTGTTCAGTCGCTTGATGGGCCAGGCTGACATTGGC
>NZ_JBVVOT010000367.1:0-287 GCF_055807455.1 Bradyrhizobium sp. Kon58 | reverse complement strand
TGGGCGTAGACCTTATCCAGGCAGATCAGGTAATCGTCCACCGCACGCTCCACCGGCGTGTCGAAATTCTTGCCGATATTGATACCGAGGATGCCCTTGTACTTCGCCGCCTCAACCCGCGAAAGCAGATGGTCCACCCCCAGGTTGTTAAAGCCCATGCGATTGATGATCGCCTCGGCGTCCGGCAGGCGGAAGATCCGGGGCTTGGGGTTGCCCGGTTGCGGCCGAGGGGTCACGGTGCCGATTTCGACGAAACCGAAACCCAACTGTGCAAACCCGTCGATGGC
>NZ_JBVVOT010000366.1:0-287 GCF_055807455.1 Bradyrhizobium sp. Kon58 | reverse complement strand
AAATCAAGGGGTTAAATAAAAATAGCGAACCCGGCCGGGTCCGCTATCACTAAAGGTGTATATATACAATTATCAGCTGTTTTCAGACAATCGGCCGCCACTTCCCAAGCATATGCTGTATGTCGCCAGCGCCGCTCAACACTAACTCGCCACGTGAGCCGGTGCCGGTAGTCATCAGGCTTACTGCACTGGGCAGGCGCACGGGTTTCTTGAAGTGCACCTCTATTTCAAGGGGGGCGACTGGCAGTAGTTCGCCCATCGCCGCGAGCGTGCGCGCCTTGTTCCAC
>NZ_JBVVOT010000365.1:0-287 GCF_055807455.1 Bradyrhizobium sp. Kon58 | reverse complement strand
GAAGCCCGGAGTGCGGCCGTGGCGGTGTCGGGCCCTTCGGTGATTACAAGGGTGATCGACATGGACGCGAACCTCAGCGATGAAGAAATGGCCTGGCAGATACAGATGGAGGCCGACCAGTACATTCCCTATCCCTTGGACGAGGTGGCGCTGGATTTTCAGGTGCGCGGCCCGTCGCCTCAAGGAACCGGGCGGGTCGAGGTATTGCTGGCGGCGTGCTTGCGTGAACAGGTGGAGGCCCGCGAGGCGGTATTGGCCCTTGCCGGGCTGGTGACACGGGTGGTGGA
>NZ_JBVVOT010000364.1:0-288 GCF_055807455.1 Bradyrhizobium sp. Kon58 | reverse complement strand
GGCCATCAACATGGCCTCGTCCTGGTTGTGGGTGACCATCAGCGTGGTGATGCCCAGGCGGCGTTGGAGGTGGCGCAACTCGGTACACAGGTGCTCGCGAACCCGCGCGTCGAGGGCCGACATGGGTTCATCGAGCAGCAATAACGACGGCGCAGGCGCCAGGGCCCGCGCCAGGGCGACACGTTGTTGCTGGCCACCGGAGAGTTGGCCGGGGTATTTCTTTTCGCTGCCGAGCAGGCCCACCAGTTCGAGCATTTGCCCGACGCGCGGGCGCACTTCATCACGACC
>NZ_JBVVOT010000363.1:0-288 GCF_055807455.1 Bradyrhizobium sp. Kon58 | reverse complement strand
CGGCTGAGCAGAACGTCGACTGATCGCTGTGGCGAGGGCGCTTGCTCCCGCTGGATGTGTAGCGGCCGCAGGCTTTATTGGGGTGCGCTGCACGCCCCGGCGCAAGCAAGCTTGCTCGCCACAAAAAGCTACTTACTCTTTGTGTTTTCCAGGATGACTCCATGACTCTGACGGGCAACATGCTGATCGGTCAGCACTCCCTTTGCGGCACTCGCGAGACGATCCGGGCCATCAACCCGGCCACCAACACGCCGCTGGAACCCGCCTATGCCGGCGGCGACCGCCAGC
>NZ_JBVVOT010000362.1:0-288 GCF_055807455.1 Bradyrhizobium sp. Kon58 | reverse complement strand
CAGACCAGGAGCAAGGTCGTTTCTGGGTCCAGGGCTTGGGGCACAGCAGCCACCTCGAAGGGCTGGAGGGCAGCCAGAATATGAAACAAGGCCTGCGCGGCTTACTGATCGGCGTCGACTGGTCGCTGGACTCGGCCTGGCGGATGGGTGTGGTAGGCGGCCGCTCTTCAAGCACTCAGAACGCGAGACGCTTTCAGGCCACGGTGGACAGCTGGCATCTGGGCGGCTATGCAGTGCGCCAGGATGGCCCGCTGGCCTTGCGGCTGGGCGTGATCCACAGTCGTCATG
>NZ_JBVVOT010000361.1:0-288 GCF_055807455.1 Bradyrhizobium sp. Kon58 | reverse complement strand
AGAGGGTGTCGATGTGCGCGACTGGCCGTGCGAATGGTCGGCAACGCCTGCGGCCGATGTGGTGATTGCGGCGTTCGCTTGCCAGTTGCCACCCGACTATATGGAAGCCATGGCCGCGCGCGAACACACGCCCTTGAACTTCACCGAAGGCAAGCGGTGGCAGCCCACCACCCAGTCCTCGGCGCTGAGGTAATCCAGGTTCATCCACAACGGCGTGTGTTCGGTGCGTGGCTTTGGCCTGGATCGCCAGGTCCGGCAACGTGCCGGCCGGGAAGCGCTCGCGGCCAC
>NZ_JBVVOT010000360.1:0-289 GCF_055807455.1 Bradyrhizobium sp. Kon58 | reverse complement strand
CGCCCCGCGCGCCCCAGGCACTCTTCGAGCTGGCGCCGGGCCTGCTCAAAAGCATGCTGGCCAGCCATGGCTATCTGGTGTTGCGCGGGTTTGAACACAGCATTGACGGATTTTCGCGCCTGGTACGCCAGTGCAGCGGCCGAATCAGCCTGGACCCGGCACGCACGTTTGACGGCAACACCGCGCAGAAAGTCGACGCCGGCCTGGACGCGGTAGGCCTGCATTGCGAAAACGGCAACAGCCCCTTCTGGCCGGACCTGTGTTGGTTCTATTGCCAGACCGCCCCGGC
>NZ_JBVVOT010000359.1:0-289 GCF_055807455.1 Bradyrhizobium sp. Kon58 | reverse complement strand
CCTCAAGCCGATCTTCCAACGCCGATTCCTTAACGAAAACGGGCTACGCTATGACGAAGGCCTGATCATCGGCGAAGACTATATCTTGCTGGCCAGTGCTCTGGCCAAGGGCGGAAAATGCGTGGTCGAGCCGACGACCGGCTATGTCTACCATATCCGGACCGGCTCCATTTCCCGCGTGCTCGAACTTCACCACGTCGAGGCGATGCGCAAAGCCGATCTTGTCTTCGCCAGAACCCATTCGATGGACGCGGCCGCGCAGGCCGCTTTCGCAAGGCGCACGCGCAGC
>NZ_JBVVOT010000358.1:0-289 GCF_055807455.1 Bradyrhizobium sp. Kon58 | reverse complement strand
TTTCGACCACCTTCAGGGCTTCGACTAACCTACCGATCAAGGAGAGTGGTGAAAAGGTCTCGGAGGGCAGTGTCGTCAAATTTTTCCCGATCACGCCTGTTCGATGACGAGATACTCGGAGAGGAAGCGTGACTGCTTTGGTCTTGAATCTCGCCTATACGATCCTCAATAGCTGAAATGGCGCTACTCAACACAGCGTCCGGCACCCCAAAACGGGGGGCAAACTTTTTCAGGGCATCGATCCCATCTGATAGGGAGGACTCGCTATCATCCTCGCTGATACGGATGG
>NZ_JBVVOT010000357.1:0-289 GCF_055807455.1 Bradyrhizobium sp. Kon58 | reverse complement strand
CCTGATACCACGTTGCGCAACGAGCTCAACCGAGCGCTTGAGCAACTGATGCACAACGGCGAGTACCAGCGGATCATCCAGCCATACCACTTAGGCGGGATGCCTGCCGGGCTATGAGGACGGCCGATTGCGGAGGCATTGACAGGACCGTTCCGATAACAGGCCGTTTCCCACGACATTACCGGAAGTATCTCTATTTGAAGGCGTATTTGTGCCTGCTAAAGCTCTTGGGCGTTCGGCGCGATCAGTGATCGGCAGCTGGAGACCTCCATTCTTTACAGGAACTGAC
>NZ_JBVVOT010000356.1:0-289 GCF_055807455.1 Bradyrhizobium sp. Kon58 | reverse complement strand
GCCATTCGATTACTTCCTGGCTTCGTCGGCGTTGTGTGCGGCGTACTTTGTGAAGTTGTACTGCGCCACGCGCAATATTCCCACCGAGCATATTCGCCTGTCGCAGAACAACATCGTCGACCCGGAAAACCGCTACAACCAGATCTTCAAGATCCAGGTCGAGCTGCCAGCGGACATCTCCGATAAGGACCGCCAGGGCATCCTGCGCTCCATCGACCGTTGCACGGTGAAAAAAGTGCTGCAGGCCGGGCCGGAATTCGTGATCGAGGAAGTCGACAACCTCGACGCC
>NZ_JBVVOT010000355.1:0-290 GCF_055807455.1 Bradyrhizobium sp. Kon58 | reverse complement strand
CCAGAAAAAGGTCATCGCCGCGAACGGGCGCGCCGCCAGTTGTTCACCTTTGGCGCTCTGATAGTTGGTAAAGAACAAGGATGCGTTGGTAGGCGCGGCCGCGGTGGTGGCTGCGGTGAATGCGGCGGCACTGGGGCATCAGCCCCATGCCTGCGGGACCGTGGGCTGCCTGCAGGCCCCAGCTCGGCAATGAAAATCGCGTCGTGCCCTGCCCCACTGACGATGTCCATGTTCGACAAGCCCAAGCCATTGGCCGCATCGCGCACGGCGTCGACGCAGCCCTTGTCGAA
>NZ_JBVVOT010000354.1:0-290 GCF_055807455.1 Bradyrhizobium sp. Kon58 | reverse complement strand
GGCACTTTCCACTCGTTGAGCAATGCCGCCATCTCGCGGGTTTTTACCCCGGAGTAGGACGAGATACCGATGTACAACGCCTTGCCCTGTTGCACGGCGGTGGCCAGCGCACTGGCGGTTTCTTCCAGCGGCGTGTCGGCATCGAAACGGTGGGAATAGAAAATATCCACGTCTTCATGGAGTTTTCTCCCTGTTACCGCACCGAAGGGCGCGGCCTACAGCGCAGTGTAGTCAAAACCGGTTACAACTTCACCGGCCACGGATATTCGCCCGGCGGTAGTGCTCCGGCG
>NZ_JBVVOT010000353.1:0-290 GCF_055807455.1 Bradyrhizobium sp. Kon58 | reverse complement strand
ACCTGCAGGCCAGTGACGGCCACGGCGTGACCCTGGTGAACATCGGCGTGGGCCCGTCCAACGCCAAGAACATCACCGACCACCTCGCTGTGCTGCGCCCGCATTGCTGGCTGATGATCGGGCACTGCGGCGGCCTGCGCCAATCCCAGACCATCGGCGACTACGTGCTGGCTCACGCCTACATGCGTCGCGATGGGATCCTGGACCGTGTGGTGCCGCCGAACATCCCGATCCCGGCCCTGGCCGAGGTGCAGCTTGCGCTGCAGCAGGCGGCGGCGAAAGTCACCGGC
>NZ_JBVVOT010000352.1:0-291 GCF_055807455.1 Bradyrhizobium sp. Kon58 | reverse complement strand
ATGAACACCAATGTGGCCGGGTTCAATACCGGGTTGGCGATCCAGAACGCCAGCGCCGCGCCGACCGATACCTTTTGCCGCCGCATACCTGCCGCAACGGGCGCCGCGCAGCAACTGCACATCATGCCCGGCAAGGCGAACAGCCCGCCGCGCAGGGTCGAGCCCAGGCCGGCGCGGCCAAACAGGCGCAACAGCCAGTCGCGAGGGATCAGCACCTGCAGCAGCGAACCGAGGATTACTGCCAGGACGGCGGCTTTCCAGATCGCCAGGAAATACACCTGGGCATAGGCC
>NZ_JBVVOT010000351.1:0-291 GCF_055807455.1 Bradyrhizobium sp. Kon58 | reverse complement strand
AGCATTTCGCCTGCCGTCTTTTCCAGCGCAGCGGCCGCACCTTGCAGCTCACCGAAGCGGCGCGCTTGCTGTTACCCGGCGTGCGAAATGCTCTTCGAGGGTACGAATATGCCGGCTGACCGCACTTTGGGTAATCGACAGCTCCTGCGCCGCGCGGGTAAAGGAATGGTGGCGTGAAGCGGCTTCAAATGCGCCGAACTGGAAAACAGAAAGCCTTCATCCGGGTCAATACTCATGAACGGCGGCGATCTGCTACACCGTGTATCTGCTGTACGTTGGGTTGCCGACGTT
>NZ_JBVVOT010000350.1:0-291 GCF_055807455.1 Bradyrhizobium sp. Kon58 | reverse complement strand
GCCGCCTGCGGCTAAAGCGCGGCCTTTAAGAGCATGCCGACGGCACAAATCCTGATGGGTTGTCTGGCAACCCAACAGCCCAACCACCGCACACAGCATGACCGCATACCGCCACATGGCGAACTCCCTGGCCGATTTACGGCTGATGGAGAAAGTCTAGTCAGGGATTTGTCGAGGCGGTGTGAAAGGGCTGTGAGAAGTAAGTTTCATCGTTCCCACGAGCGTGGGAACGATCTGCGAAAAGCTTGACACCGCCCTTGGGGCGAGGGAGCTTGCTCCCGCTGGACTGCG
>NZ_JBVVOT010000349.1:0-291 GCF_055807455.1 Bradyrhizobium sp. Kon58 | reverse complement strand
GCATCAGCAGGATACGCAGGTGGGTCGGTGCCAGTTGGGCCAGCCGCGCCCAGGGCGCGCAGGACAGTAATGACTCGTCCCAGCTCTCGATGCGATGAGCAGCCAACGGCGCGTGCTGGCGCAATTGTTCGGCAAAGCCCGGCGTGGTCAGGATCAGCAGGGGCAGCAAGTCTTCCGTGGAGGTGAACATATCCAGGATGGGCAGCAGGGTATCCAATGCCTGAGGGAAGGCCACTTTGCGATAGTGCTTGAACGCGATGCCCGCGCGGGGTTCGGCGGCGGGGCCGCTCG
>NZ_JBVVOT010000348.1:0-292 GCF_055807455.1 Bradyrhizobium sp. Kon58 | reverse complement strand
AAGTAAACCCTGTATCCAGGCCCGACAAAAACACGCATCTCACTCAAGCCATCGCCGACCGGCGCGCAATCGCCAAAATTATTCTCTTCGGCCCGGTCGAGCCGGGTCAGCAACGCTGCTTTTGCCCAAACGTCCTTCATGCCATCGAGCCATGTATCGAACTCCAGCGTCCTGCCAATCGTATTGATCACAAAGCCACATGTAGCCTACTGGCTACTCCCTGTTGATGCCAGCGAATTTTTTAGTGCGGTGTAGGCCGCAAGAAAAAAACCTAGTCAGCAATCAGCTGAGC
>NZ_JBVVOT010000347.1:0-292 GCF_055807455.1 Bradyrhizobium sp. Kon58 | reverse complement strand
CTCTACATATAGACTCGCCGTCACCAGACCATCCATCACGGCTAAAAATCTCTTGACCACATCATCAATATATACGAGCGTAACTTGCGCGGACGGATCATTGATCTGTATGGGCAATCCTCTAGCAATATTGAAGCAGAACGTCGCAACCGCCGAATTGTAATTAGGACGAGCCCATTTACCAAATACATTAGGCAGTCGAAACAAATAAACTGCAGATCCGTGAACAGAGGCTAGTTGTTTTAGAATATCTTCTGCCGCACGTTTACTTGACCCATAGGCGTTGTCTTGC
>NZ_JBVVOT010000346.1:0-293 GCF_055807455.1 Bradyrhizobium sp. Kon58 | reverse complement strand
TCTTTCATCAGGTTCAAAACGCCCATCATAGGCCAGTTTGCGCATCGCACCTAAAGCACTAACCGGCTACCACCTAGCGCAGCAGGCCGACACTACCTTTGGTGATGACTTCCCACCCACGTAAAGGAACGCCAATGCCTGATTCAACCCGCGACACCCCAGCCGACCTGCTGCAACAGGCGGTTGCCGCACAGTTCGCCACACGCCCGACCCTGCGCGACGTCGCCGCGCACATGCTGTCGGAGCTGCTCAAGGAAAAATTCCCGCTGCTGACCCAGCCGCCCGCCGACCTG
>NZ_JBVVOT010000345.1:0-294 GCF_055807455.1 Bradyrhizobium sp. Kon58 | reverse complement strand
CTGGGCGGCGGATTCACTCCCGATGCACAGTTGGCAGAGGTAGGCGGCGCCTGGGCCTACCGCGAGCTGAGCGAAGCCGACTGGGCCTGGGCGCTGGCTTTTGTGCGCCATGGCGGGCTGTCGCTCACCGCTTATCCGGATTACCGCCGCGTAGAGCCCGATGAGCACGGCATCTGGCGCGTCCCCGATGCTCGACTGGCGCGCCGCCACCGCATGAGCGTGGGCACTATCGTCAGCGATGCGAGTATCCATCTGAAGTACTGGAGCAAAGGCGGTGGTGGCAATAAAGCCTTC
>NZ_JBVVOT010000344.1:0-295 GCF_055807455.1 Bradyrhizobium sp. Kon58 | reverse complement strand
ATCCTCCAGGACGTGATCCGCAACCTGCCCACCGCCCAAGGCTACAGCGACTCCAAAGGCCTGTTCAGCGCACGCAAGGCGGTGATGCAGTATTACCAGCAGAAGCAGGTGGAAGGTGTCGGTATTGAAGACATCTACCTGGGCAATGGCGTGTCTGAACTGATTGTGATGTCGCTGCAGGCCTTGCTCAACAACGGCGACGAAGTGCTGGTGCCGGCACCGGATTACCCGCTGTGGACCGCCGCCGTGACCCTGGCTGGCGGCCACCCGGTGCACTACCTGTGCGACGAAGGTG
>NZ_JBVVOT010000343.1:0-295 GCF_055807455.1 Bradyrhizobium sp. Kon58 | reverse complement strand
ACGTGGAATTGTGACAGAGGATGAGCCCTACATTATTGCCGTCAATGCTCACCTTTTGAGTCCCATGGCTATGACAGGCTTGTACGGAGTAAGTCAAAAGCCAGCTCCAGTAGAGGTTCTATTCAGTCTCGGCCCGATCCAGATGGAAATAGATCGAGACCGAGAACTGCGCTGACGCATGCGTTGCGCTCATCGATAAAAGTGTCGGCTTCTACGCCATGTTCACTGCCGGGCTTGTCGATTCGCGGTCTGTGCTGATGGGATTGATCAACAATGTCGCCGGTATTTCGATCTA
>NZ_JBVVOT010000342.1:0-295 GCF_055807455.1 Bradyrhizobium sp. Kon58 | reverse complement strand
GTTGCACCGCCGGGTGCGCCTCGCCACGTAACTGACGCACCGCCTCGATCAACCTGACCATGCCGCCGCGATGGCCTGGGTGGTTGTTGCACAATCCGCCGCCGTCGGTGTTGACGGCCAACCTGCCCACCCCGCTGATCAGTTGGCCATCGGCGACGAACGCACCGCCTCGGCCGGGTGCGCAGAAACCGAGGTTTTCCAGCTGGATCAGTACGGTGATGGTGAAGCTGTCGTACAACGAGGCGTAGCGGATATCCGCAGGCGTAAGCCCGGCCTCGGCGAATGCATTGGCGCC
>NZ_JBVVOT010000341.1:0-296 GCF_055807455.1 Bradyrhizobium sp. Kon58 | reverse complement strand
ACGGGCATGCCCGACATTGCACGCCTGCACCGCCAGGCAGTGCACACCCTGCGCTTGCGCAATTGCCGCACTGCCATCGCTGCAGCTGTCGAGCACTACCAGGATCTGTACCGCTTCGCCGTGCAGCTGCGGATGACTCGCAGCAACCAGTGCGGCGTTCAGGCATTCGCCCAGCAACGCTTCTTCGTTGTGCACCGGAATCAGGATACCGATCATCGCAGGCCTTCAAGGCGTGCGACCGAGGCGCTGTCGCGGCTCCAGAGGTCGAGCAGAAAATCTTCTTCATGGTGGCGTAC
>NZ_JBVVOT010000340.1:0-296 GCF_055807455.1 Bradyrhizobium sp. Kon58 | reverse complement strand
GACACATCGCCGCCGAACTTGCCTGGCGCGCAAAGGCCGACCATTGCGTTCATGTTGGCGCCGTCGATGTACACCTGGCCGCCGTTGTCGTGGATGACCGCGCAGATTTCGCGGATGCCTTCCTCGAATACGCCATGGGTGGACGGGTAGGTGATCATCAGCGCGGCCAGGTGCTCGCGGTGCTCGACGGCCTTGGCGCGCAGGTCGTCGATGTCGACGTTGCCCCGTGCGTCGCAGGCGGTGACCACCACGCGCATGCCGGCCATGTTGGCGGTCGCCGGGTTGGTGCCGTGGGC
>NZ_JBVVOT010000339.1:0-296 GCF_055807455.1 Bradyrhizobium sp. Kon58 | reverse complement strand
AAATCCGATCCAGTTCGGCACGAGCTTTGGTCAGAAGGAGCCCGTCACTACGGGTTTCGATGACTACCAATGCTGTAGGCACTCCCGGGAACCGTAACGCACGCCGCCCGGGAGGGCAGGGTGGTAGCACACGGCGCGAGAGGGGATCGACAGGGCTAACACTTCGCCTATAGCGTCGCGGGCAACTAGATTCGACTACAGACCCCCATCACACGCATGAAGCTTCGTGCCGAGTTCATGGACGATTCGATTGAAAAGGACAAACTGTGCAGCGACCTGGATGAAATGCAGCACCT
>NZ_JBVVOT010000338.1:0-297 GCF_055807455.1 Bradyrhizobium sp. Kon58 | reverse complement strand
GTCCATAGCAAAATGTAGAGAATGGTTTGCTATGGACTTATCATGTAAATTGCTTCTCGCGAAAAAAGGTGCAGAATTTATAACATCTGATAATCCAGTTGTATTCTACAATCAAGCTCTAGAAGCATGCCACACGCACAATGGAATAGGCACAGCAGCTAAAGGATTACAAATTTTTTTCCCGATTTGTCCAGGAATTACGATTCTATTCTATGATGCAAGCGTCTATAAAGTTGGGGCACGACGAGAACTGTCGGTCCAAGTTACAGAGCAGAGTGACATGGATCAGATCAATAC
>NZ_JBVVOT010000337.1:0-297 GCF_055807455.1 Bradyrhizobium sp. Kon58 | reverse complement strand
CAAAGGTCCAGCCACGTTTCTTCAGGGCCCTGGATAACCGCACCGACGCCGCCGACGTCGGGTTGGCCGTCCAGTAGGCCATGTCCACCACCGCCGGGCGCTCCTCTGAGCCGGGCTCGAACGACCACAGCCAATGCGCCAGCGAACCGGTCTCGCTCACCAGCTCGCAGGCCCGGCGTGCGTTGTTGATAGTGGAAACAATCTTCGCCCGGTTGCGCACGATACCGGGGTCGCTCATCAAGCGGTCGATATCCGCCTCGCCATACTGCGCCACTTTGCGAAAATCAAAACTGTCGA
>NZ_JBVVOT010000336.1:0-297 GCF_055807455.1 Bradyrhizobium sp. Kon58 | reverse complement strand
GAACACGTTGCGGGTGGTCAGGTCCTGCTGCCAATGCTGGCGGCTGACGGTGTTGGTTTTCGCGTCGTAGCCGGTCTGGTAGGTGTTGTCGAAATCGCTGTCGAGCTTGAATACGCCGAGGGTGTGGCGCAGTTGCCAGTTGTCGTTGAGCTCATAGGCGAGCTTGGAGCGCAGGGACTGGGAAGTGTCGTCGATGTAGTCACCGCTGGAGAAATAGGTGGTGCTGCGACTCACATCGGCAGGGCGTCCGTTGACGCCAGGAACGCCACGGTCCGGCGTGCGGTTGTAGCGGCTGTA
>NZ_JBVVOT010000335.1:0-298 GCF_055807455.1 Bradyrhizobium sp. Kon58 | reverse complement strand
AAGGCGGCGTTGCGCATGCCACCGGTCACCAGCAATTTGAGCTTGGGCAGCCCTCGCAATAACGCCTGGTCGAAGACGGAGCGCTCGCGCATCACGCAAATAACGTCGAACTCCTGCAAATGCTCGACCATCGTGACGGTATCGGCAGGGTTTGAATGCCCTTTAACCTTTTCGAGGCACGCATGAATGTCGCTACAGATCGCAGTCATTGATGATTGGCAGCAAGTGGCCAGCGGTGTGGTGGATTGGTCGCTGCTGCAGCCTCTGGGCCAAGTGCATTTTCTGCACGACTACCCTG
>NZ_JBVVOT010000334.1:0-299 GCF_055807455.1 Bradyrhizobium sp. Kon58 | reverse complement strand
CCCGACTTGGCGCAAATTTCAACGGCTGTAGCATGATCTCCACTAGTAAAGTAGCGGTTGCTTGCTATAACGCCGACACAATCCTGTGTAAGACGATTATGAATTCTTGAGATTTCAGGTTTGATATTTGTGTACAGTGCATCATAAATTTGTTGGAGTTCCGCTCCCGACACTGCCAAAAATATTTGAAAGCTGTATCTCACCTATATCCTCGCCTCCCTCCACAATGTCGTTCGCACTTCAGAACGAAGCCAAGTACTTGATGCAGGATCACGATAAACTGGGAGCGGAACTCCAAC
>NZ_JBVVOT010000333.1:0-299 GCF_055807455.1 Bradyrhizobium sp. Kon58 | reverse complement strand
GGCCACGCCGATCCTGGCGGGCGCGGTGTTGCGCTTTCTGATGGGCATGCTGGCCGACAAGCTGTCGCCCAAGACCGCCGGGCTGATCGGCCAGGTGATCGTCATCGTCGCGTTGTTCTGCGCCTGGAAACTGGGGATTCACAGCTACGAGCAAGCCCTGCTGCTGGGCATGTTCCTCGGCATGGCCGGTGCGTCTTTTGCCGTTGCGCTGCCGTTGGCTTCGCAGTGGTACCCGGCCGAGCACCAGGGCAAAGCCATGGGCATCGCCGGCGCCGGCAACTCCGGCACCGTGTTTGCCG
>NZ_JBVVOT010000332.1:0-299 GCF_055807455.1 Bradyrhizobium sp. Kon58 | reverse complement strand
GTGAGCCTGCGCGATGTGCACCAGTCGTTTGGTGACAACCCGGTGCTCAAGGGCATTGACCTCGAAGTGCTGCGCGGCCAGGCGGTCTCGATCATCGGCCCGTCGGGCTCGGGCAAGTCCACGATTCTGCGCTGCATCACCGGGCTGTTGCAGCCCCAGCGCGGCAGCATCCGCGTGGGCCAGACGCAGGTCGACACGCTGGCGCAGGAAGCCCAGCGCATCGCACTGCGCAAGCGCGTCGGCTTTGTCTTCCAGCACTGACAAATGCGGGAACAAGTTGTATTGCTGGAAGACAAAGC
>NZ_JBVVOT010000331.1:0-299 GCF_055807455.1 Bradyrhizobium sp. Kon58 | reverse complement strand
CTCGACAGCTCGGCGATTGCCGGCTTTGTGGGGCAGGCCGAACATGGCGAAGGCATTGTCGGCTTTTTACTTCATGTGATCCCTACGACCTTCTTCAACGCCTTTGCGCAGGGCGAAATACTGCCGGTACTGTTCGTTTCGATCCTCTTCGGTGTGGCGTTGGTCATTGTTGGCGAGAAAGCGCGTCCGCTGGTGAACGTGATTCACCAGGCCAGTGAGGTGTTCTTTCGTATTGTCGGCATGATCAGTCGCGTTGCGCCCATTGGTGCCTTCGGCGCTATTGCGTTCACCATCGGCAA
>NZ_JBVVOT010000330.1:0-299 GCF_055807455.1 Bradyrhizobium sp. Kon58 | reverse complement strand
AAAGTTTTCGATGGAGCAGACGATGATGCAGTTGTCCTTCTTATCGCGGACAACCTCCATCTCATATTCTTTCCAGCCGATCAGGGATTCGTCGATCAGCAGCTCTTTGGTCGGCGACAGGTCCAGGCCACGGGCGCAGATTTCTTCGAACTCTTCACGGTTGTAAGCAATGCCGCCACCGGTGCCGCCCATAGTGAAGGACGGACGGATAATGCAGGGGAAGCCCAGCTTTTCGAGAACGGCGTTGGCCTCTTCCATGCTATGGGCGATACCGGAGCGCGGGCAGTCAAGGCCGATGG
>NZ_JBVVOT010000329.1:0-299 GCF_055807455.1 Bradyrhizobium sp. Kon58 | reverse complement strand
AACGACAGGCATTTTGTAGTCCCTTCAACTTGTCTATTTTTGAACACATCCAGGCCCTCCTCAGTGCACCGCTCGAAGGGAAATGATGTGCAATCGGTGACCACTCACCCTTCGAACTGGTGATAGACCTTGGCGATGATCTTCCAGCCACCGTCAATCTTGATCAGAGTCAGGTAGTCGTTGTAGTCGGCGCCGATGGCGTCCTTTTCCATATCGACACGCACCACAGCTGTCGTGGGGGTGATAGCCAGCACGTCGAGTCGGGTGGTGATTTCGGGGGCTTCGCCATTCTTCTCGAC
>NZ_JBVVOT010000328.1:0-299 GCF_055807455.1 Bradyrhizobium sp. Kon58 | reverse complement strand
CTATTGGCAAAAGCTCGACGAGCCCGCAAGGCGCGCGTTTCGCTTCCACCACATTTCCACTGACGAGGTGTACGGCGACCTGCACGGCGTGGACGACCTGTTTACCGAGTCGACGCCTTATGCCCCCAGCTCTCCCTATTCAGCCAGCAAAGCGGCGTCCGACCACCTGGTTCGTGCCTGGCAGCGTACGTACGGCCTGCCGGTACTGCTGACCAATTGCTCGAACAACTATGGACCCTTCCACTTCCCGGAAAAATTGATCCCCCTGGTGATCCTCAACGCCCTCGGGGGCAAGCCAC
>NZ_JBVVOT010000327.1:0-300 GCF_055807455.1 Bradyrhizobium sp. Kon58 | reverse complement strand
GTTGGTGCTGGCCTTGCTCAGCGTGCTGCTCGGCGGCCTGGCCGGTTGGGTGCAATTGCAAAGCCGCCAGGCGCTGTGGCTGGGCCAGCACACCCGCACGCAACTGGCCGCCCAGGCCGGTATCGCCATGGTCATGGCGCAGCCGCACTGGGTGGCCGATGGGCGCGCTATCGCGCTGAACTTTGATGATGCGCGGTTGCAGGTCAGCCTGCGCAGCGAGCGCGGCAAGCTGTACCTGATCAATGCTGCGGCGGATGACCTCACGCGCCTGGCCCTGGCCTGCGGTGCCACGCCCGTTCA
>NZ_JBVVOT010000326.1:0-300 GCF_055807455.1 Bradyrhizobium sp. Kon58 | reverse complement strand
GCTGTATCAACCCAGTGAAATGTCACTTTGTAAAAGCTGGACTCTCGATCGTATCCTTGCATTGCGCTCTATTCCCTCGGTTTTCAAAATACGAGGATAGCAATGAGCCACCAATACCGGCCAACCTGTCATTCATAAAGCTTCGGAATTTCACCCTGGGCAGAACATTGGGATAGTAAGGCAGTATTTTGCTGAAAATACTGGAGTTATGATCGAGACCGAACCTTTTTGGTATGATCTGTTAGAGATCGTGGATGCGGATGTTGGAATCGGATTCCAATTCGCGATCGGGACCTATGA
>NZ_JBVVOT010000325.1:0-301 GCF_055807455.1 Bradyrhizobium sp. Kon58 | reverse complement strand
CGCGTGGGAATGCCTCCTGGGACGCTCCGCGTCCGGCCAACCGCTGCGCACTGGCGACGCAGAGCGTCATGGGCTGCATTCCCACGCGGGAGCGTGGGAACGATCAGCCGTAGAAGTGACGCAAATCAAATGTGGGAGGGGGCTTGCCCCCGATGGCGGTGGGTCAGTCCATAAGTGTGTGGCTGATACACCGCTATCGGGGGGCAAGCCCTAATGCCAGTCAGTTAACGCGAACACCAAACCTGTGGCGAGGGAGCTTGCTCCCGCTGGACTGCGCAGCAGGCCCATTGTTTGGGGCCGC
>NZ_JBVVOT010000324.1:0-301 GCF_055807455.1 Bradyrhizobium sp. Kon58 | reverse complement strand
CCGGTCGAACAGGGTGCGGTGCTCACCGGAAAAACCCTGTCGCTGCAACTGACCCTGCGCGCCTGGGCCGACAGCGCAGCGACACACGTGCAGGACGCCGCCACCTGGGAAGTCTCCGGCACCTTCCACGGCCCCCGCAGCGCACGTTATCGGGAACTGACGCTGCGCGCGCACTTTGCGCCCATCGCCTGCCTGCCGACGTTATCCGACCACGGCGTGGTGGACTACGCCACGTTGTATGCCAAGGACCTCAACGCCACCACGGACACCCCGCTGCCCACCCGCACCCTGCGCCTGAGCG
>NZ_JBVVOT010000323.1:0-302 GCF_055807455.1 Bradyrhizobium sp. Kon58 | reverse complement strand
ATAAATAAATACTCTGAACGCTATCTTAGGATTATTCGCGATGACTTTATTTACATTGACAAAAGCACAAAAAATCCGGCCTCAGGCACTATAAAGCGATTATCCAATTACTCCACTGGAGTGGTCCCCTCAGTTTACAAGTGCTTCCGCTTTCATGCCCATGAACACCCAGGCTTTTGGGAAGGATATTTCGAATCAGGAGCGCACAACAATCAGCTCAGTAAAGTTATAAATGAGGGTGCAACCCAGGGACGATTTAACACTCCAGTCAATAAATTTATCGCCATAAACGTATGGCGCCC
>NZ_JBVVOT010000322.1:0-302 GCF_055807455.1 Bradyrhizobium sp. Kon58 | reverse complement strand
GCCAAGTCCTTATTGCATTCGACAAGTAGCAAACTACATCGATAATAACTACAAAGAAAATATCACCGTAGCTCAACTCGCGGGCTGCGCAGGAATAAGCATCAGGTCGTTACAGCTAGGATTCAAAACGTTCAAAAATATCACGCCTATGGCATACCTGCGTGACATTAGGCTGCAGCATGCGCGACAGCTTTTGATTTCGGGGCAGTATCAAGACAACATAAAGTTCGTAGCCAAAGAGTGCGGCTTTAACAGCTATTACTTGTTCACTCGTTATTACAGTGCAAGGCATCATGAGCAGC
>NZ_JBVVOT010000321.1:0-302 GCF_055807455.1 Bradyrhizobium sp. Kon58 | reverse complement strand
ACGAAGAACACCAGCGCACTGACCCAGGTCGGGATTTCCGGCCACCAGAACTGGATGTACTTGCCAACGGCCGTCAGTTCGGCCATGCCCACCAGCACGTAGAGCACCCAGTAGTTCCAGCCCGCGAGAAAGCCTGCGTAGCCGCCCCAGTATTTATGCGCGAAGTGGCTGAAGGAACCGGCCACCGGCTCTTCGACGATCATTTCGCCGAGCTGACGCATGATCAGGAAGGCGATGAAGCCGGCAATCGCGTAGCCCAGGATCATCGACGGTCCCGCCGACTTGAGCACCCCGGCCGAGCC
>NZ_JBVVOT010000320.1:0-303 GCF_055807455.1 Bradyrhizobium sp. Kon58 | reverse complement strand
GCAACCTTGAGCCTGACAAAGCCCTGCTCTCTGTGCTGCTCACCCAACAGCAGGCGCAGGTCAGGCCTTGCGCAGTGAATCAGGCAACGAGAGTCGGCCCCGGCGTTGGAATCTGCGATCTCCACCTCACAGGTAAGGTAACGCGCCAGCACATCGTGCTGATCCGGTTGGCGGGTTTCGGTCTGATTGCCTGTCGCCAGCAGCAGTCCCAGGTAAACAGCCTGTTCCCCCGAGTTGGCCGGCACCTGCAACACCAGCGGTTCCATGGCGGCGCCGTGTTCGAACAGGCTGCCGTCCGGCAAC
>NZ_JBVVOT010000319.1:0-303 GCF_055807455.1 Bradyrhizobium sp. Kon58 | reverse complement strand
CTTTCATCGTCTTCGACGATGCCGCGATTGATGACGCGATCGAAGGCTTGATGGTCGCGAAGTTCCGAAACGGCGGCCAGACCTGTGTGTGCCCCAATCGCATTTATGTGCAGGACGGCGTTTACGATGAATTCGTAGACAAGCTGACTGCACGTGTTGCAGCGCTGGTCGTTGGCCCTGCGACCAACCCGGCCTCGCAGATTGGCCCGATGATCAATGCCAAGGCCATCGAAAAGATCGAAAGTCACGTGGCGGATGCCGTCAGTCGCGGCGCGCGCGTGGCGACCGGTGGTAAACGCATCC
>NZ_JBVVOT010000318.1:0-304 GCF_055807455.1 Bradyrhizobium sp. Kon58 | reverse complement strand
CCGGGCCCGCCCCCACGACCACCACTTTTCGCCTGGGCCCGGTGGATTTTTCGATAATGTGCGGCACACCCATGTATTCACGGGAGGTCGCGGCGTTCTGGATGCACAGCACATCCAGGCCCTGGTACTGGCGATCGATGCAGTAGTTGGCGCCGACGCACTGTTTGATCTGGTCGATCTGGCCCATCTTGATCTTGGCGATCAGGTGCGGGTCGGCGATGTGCGCACGGGTCATGCCGACCATGTCCACATAGCCGCCTTCCAGAATGCGCGTGGCCTGGTTCGGGTCCTTGATGTTCTGCGC
>NZ_JBVVOT010000317.1:0-304 GCF_055807455.1 Bradyrhizobium sp. Kon58 | reverse complement strand
GCGCCACCCCAAACTCGTCGGAGATACCGTTGCCACCAAGCATGTCTCGAGCCATACGCGCGATATCCAGGGACTTGCCACATGAGTTGCGCTTCATGATCGAAGTAATCTCAACCGCCGCAGTCCCTTCATCCTTCATCCGCCCAAGACGCAGACAGCCTTGCAGCGCCAGCGTGATCTCGGTCTGCATATCGGCCAGCTTCTTCTGGATCAACTGCGTGGCGGCCAATGGCCGACCGAACTGCTGACGGTCCAGCGTGTACTGGCGCGCGGTGTGCCAGCAGAACTCCGCAGCCCCGAGCGC
>NZ_JBVVOT010000316.1:0-304 GCF_055807455.1 Bradyrhizobium sp. Kon58 | reverse complement strand
ACTGGAGGACCGAACCGACTACCGTTGAAAAGTTAGCGGATGACCTGTGGATCGGAGTGAAAGGCTAATCAAGCTCGGAGATAGCTGGTTCTCCTCGAAAGCTATTTAGGTAGCGCCTCATGTATCACTGTAGGGGGTAGAGCACTGTTTCGGCTAGGGGGTCATCCCGACTTACCAAACCGATGCAAACTCCGAATACCTACAAGTGCCGAGCATGGGAGACACACGGCGGGTGCTAACGTCCGTCGTGAAAAGGGAAACAACCCAGACCGTCAGCTAAGGTCCCAAAGTTATGGTTAAGTGG
>NZ_JBVVOT010000315.1:0-305 GCF_055807455.1 Bradyrhizobium sp. Kon58 | reverse complement strand
AGTCATGACTGAGCAGGCGCCCCAACGCCGGGCCACTCAGCGGTTCGGCGCTGCGCCCCAGGCGCTGGGCGGCGTCCTGGGCAAAATGTTCATACAGCAGCAGAATCAAGGTGCCCAGCCCCAGGCGATCAACCAGCACTTTGCCCGGGTCAGGCCCCAGGGCGAAACTCCAGGCTTCATATAGCCACAACAACGGCCATACGCCGATCGCGATGAAGACGCCGATGCGCCAGGCCGGATACCGCATCAGTAGTTCTTCTTCAGGTCGAGACCTGTATAGAGAGAAGCGACCTCATCCGAATAGC
>NZ_JBVVOT010000314.1:0-305 GCF_055807455.1 Bradyrhizobium sp. Kon58 | reverse complement strand
AATAAAATTACCGGAGCGCAGATCCAGGTGCCTTGCGACCCAGCAGCCGTCCAGACGCGCCAATGCGCGGTCGCCTGTAGCCAGATCGCATACCCTAGGAATATTCCGACAACCTCCTACAGCGCATTAATGGATTAATTAGCGAAAATTCCGACAAATATTAAATCGCCCATTTAATCCGGACCTCCTGCAGAAAGACCCAATATCCTGATTATCTTTTCGACGGCCAGGCGCTCGCCTTGTAAGTTTGCTGATGCGAGACAGTAATGTCGGACGGCTAATCATTGCTCAATCCCTGAGATGAT
>NZ_JBVVOT010000313.1:0-305 GCF_055807455.1 Bradyrhizobium sp. Kon58 | reverse complement strand
CCTCGACCTTCAACATTCCGCTAGCAACGTAACCCTGGCTCTATCATCGATCAGTGACGCAACGTATTGATACCTGAACGCAAGCCTTAGCCATCCCTTAGCTCAAGAGAATATTCATTTTCCCGCGACTGTAACCAGAAAACTTGCTCGCACCCATAGTTATCCCATAGGCGCCACTTACTTCTGGAATCTCCGTCGTATTGCAAAGAGACCGTAGTAGACATCCAGACAGCGCGCATGATAGTTGAAACTTGATCAAACCTGACAATATTATTACCTCCCGCAGGGTGCCACCTGTAAATTCC
>NZ_JBVVOT010000312.1:0-305 GCF_055807455.1 Bradyrhizobium sp. Kon58 | reverse complement strand
ACCCGTCTGGAAGGCTGGCGATGATGGGCTGCAACTCTTTCGCGATTGCAGAAGAAACATCAGGCGGCTGCAAGTCTTCTGCAATATCGCCGCGCACCGTAATGGTTGGCACGCGGTCACGTCGCCGGAGGACGGGATCTTCCATGCGCACACTGACCTCACCTATCTGAGAAAGCGGGATACGCTGACCTGCCGACCCCACCAGCGTGAAGCCCTCGATCTTTGCAGGATCGAGCCGGATACCGCCTGCTGCCCGGCCCATCACCGCTGTCCCTGAAAATATTCGTTCGGTGCAGGTGATGGGC
>NZ_JBVVOT010000311.1:0-306 GCF_055807455.1 Bradyrhizobium sp. Kon58 | reverse complement strand
GACTGCTTTTTGCCAGCCTGCGTAGAGCTTCTCTTTGGCTGCCTCATCCAGCTGTGGTTCGAATTCGCGCTCGATCACGGCTTTGCCGCGCAATTCGATGCCCAGCCAGACTGATGCTGCGCCGGTACACCCCGGCCTCCACACTCTCCAGCCCGCTGATCGCCCGCGCCGACAAAAACTCCAACATCGCTGCCCAGTAGTAGGGCGGCTGATAGGCCAGCCTCATAACGAAAGCACCCCGCTATAGAGCCCATAGGCCGCCAGCCCAGCCCCGGCAACCACGCAGCCGAAAATGCCTTTTTCCAC
>NZ_JBVVOT010000310.1:0-306 GCF_055807455.1 Bradyrhizobium sp. Kon58 | reverse complement strand
CATCATTATCCTGTCCGCGACATTGGCGTCTGCTGGCCTTCCATTGGAAGGGGTCGCTCTCATCGCTGGAATTTTCAGGATTATTGACAGCGGAACCACCACGCTAAACGTGCTGGGTAATGCCGTAGCGCCATTGGTTATCGCTAAATGGGAAAGGGAAGCGCTGGAGCCTGCAAGCATCACGTGAGCGGGATAAGAGGATTCTCTAGACGACCGGTCTAGTTTTGTGTAGAGTGCCTTCCCTATGAAGAAACCTATACAAGATATGCGACAGCACATCATTGATGTCGCTAAGTCACTGATGAC
>NZ_JBVVOT010000309.1:0-306 GCF_055807455.1 Bradyrhizobium sp. Kon58 | reverse complement strand
TCAGCAACTGGGTTGGGGCGTGCTGCCCAGCGGCTCGCTGCTGGCGTTCATGACTATCTTCCAGGTTCTTGAGCAGAGTGGTGAGACACCAATCAAGTGGGCCTTGCCATCCGTCTGAGCGCTGGCTTAAGCGAAGTCTGACGGTGAGTTTTCCTGGGGCGCAATGCTCCCTGGAAGGGCCTACCTGTTAGTTCTGACAGTATCCAGTTCCCCTCGTTTACTCGTTAACTGTGCTCCCGGCCTTCTTGCTCTGCTGTTCATCAGCATGCATTCAACGGCCAGTCACTAACCGAGTGTTGAGGAGAG
>NZ_JBVVOT010000308.1:0-307 GCF_055807455.1 Bradyrhizobium sp. Kon58 | reverse complement strand
CTTCATCTTCCTGGGCTGCTCGGCAGCGATCTGGGGCGGCTGGCTGGAACATGCCGGGCCACGCAAGGCCGGCGTTGTATCGGCACTGTGCTGGTGCGGCGGCCTGTTGATCTCGGCATTGGGTATCTATACCCACCAGATCTGGCTGATGTGGATCGGCTCCGGCGTCATTGGCGGTATTGGCCTGGGTCTGGGTTATATCTCGCCGGTATCGACGCTGATCAAGTGGTTCCCGGACAAGCGCGGCATGACCCATCTCTTCGATCCCTACGACTACAAAGAAGAAATTCGCCAGATTGCCCGCGAC
>NZ_JBVVOT010000307.1:0-307 GCF_055807455.1 Bradyrhizobium sp. Kon58 | reverse complement strand
GGCCCGCCATGTGGGTGCTCGAATAGTGCTGCAGGAGGCGACCGCTCCGGCGATGCCAACGATTACGGTCAGCGATGACTGAACATTGTCGGGGCGGCGCAGGCATTTAGGCTTGTTACGCTTTTGCCCAACAAGTTTTGTAAGCATTCGCCTACTTTGTCGTAAGTATTCGGTTCTTTTACAAGGTCTTAGCGTCTCGAATTGTTGAGAGGTTTTTCTAACCCTTTGAAATGAAACAATTATTTATCGACGTCTGGGCATTTTTGCCAGGCGGCCATCCGGTTGGATGCCGTTGAACTAATTCTGG
>NZ_JBVVOT010000306.1:0-307 GCF_055807455.1 Bradyrhizobium sp. Kon58 | reverse complement strand
GCAGCTAACGCATTAAGTTGACCGCCTGGGGAGTACGGCCGCAAGGTTAAAACTCAAATGAATTGATAAACTCAGTCAAACGTTGCTCAACGAGTTTTTTGAATGGCTGGCTCTACAATTGGGCGCCACGGGAGCAGTTCAATCGTCTCTCGGAGTCGAGCTTAGTTCAATAGGTATATTCCCTGCTGAGATCGACTCCCTCGATCTTGCTTCAGAAATAGACACTGCGCTGTCTAAAACAGCACGTTTTTCGGGAAAATTAGAAGCATTCGCTGATGTAGCCTGTAAAATTTCATCTGCAATACGG
>NZ_JBVVOT010000305.1:0-307 GCF_055807455.1 Bradyrhizobium sp. Kon58 | reverse complement strand
TTTGGACGCGGAGAATTAGATCGTCAGCCTCAAGCTGCTCGACAGCACCAGCATCGAAATCCCTTGCTGGAACACCAAACACCATACTCTTGGCACGCTTCTTCGAAATTTCTACAAAAGTTCTTTCCCTACGATCAGGCATTCCGTCTCCACGCCTGTCGCTCCTTGCAATCACCGATTCCCAAATTCTGCTACGAAACTCAGATTCTGTGTCTTTATCAGAGAACGATTGGTTTTTTGCCAATGCGCGTGCCATTCTTTGTTGATTTGGCGGTTCGCGCATTGGCAAACAACCAAACGTTCACTG
>NZ_JBVVOT010000304.1:0-308 GCF_055807455.1 Bradyrhizobium sp. Kon58 | reverse complement strand
CGTAGGGCGTTGCCACCGCTTCGCGCAGGGTGTCGGTGTAGCTGGCGAGGTCGGGGTAGCACGGCGTAAGGCCGGCCTGGGCGTTGCTCTGGTAACCCAGGTCGCTCATGCGCAGGCTGGTGGCGTATGGCAAGTACAGCGTTTCGGCGTCGAGCACTTCCAGCTGGTGCGAGCGACCGCGCAGGAAACCCGCATCCAGCGCCGGTGAGGCACTGAACAGGTACATCAACAGCCAGCTGTAGCGACGGAAGTCACGAATCAGCGCGATATAGGCGGTGGATTGGTAGTCGCGGTCGGTGCCGACAAAC
>NZ_JBVVOT010000303.1:0-308 GCF_055807455.1 Bradyrhizobium sp. Kon58 | reverse complement strand
TCCGGACCGATAGCCTGCTGGAGTTCGGGCGGGGTGACTTCCCGGTTTGGCCCCTGATTGATCCAGGATTGAGCCGCATCGCCTTGCCCGTTCTGCCTGAAGTGTTCGAGCAACTCGCCGATCCCGCCGTTCAGCAGCGAACCGACACCGCCGCCTCCCACGAGGCCGCCAAGATTGCCGAGCATGCCGCTCAGGGAATCCTTGGTACCCGACGGCTGACCGGAGGTAGCATTGCGAAACATGTCGGCGAGCTTGTCCCGATTTTGATAGCCGGCGATTGCGAGCATACCCAAGAGGGCGGTCATCGA
>NZ_JBVVOT010000302.1:0-309 GCF_055807455.1 Bradyrhizobium sp. Kon58 | reverse complement strand
GCCGCGCATCGTCACGGTGCATGACCTGGCGCTGCGGCCTGAGGGTGCGCTGTTACGTCTTGACCTGCTGGCCAAGACCTATCGAAGCACGGCCCAGGCAGGCAAAGCGTCCCGGGCAGTCGTCCCGGCTCCGCGCTTTGTCTATGACTCATCTTCCCTGCGTGACCCGTTCCAGCTCCTGGCCTTGCAACCGGATCACACACCTGGGCGACCAGTGCTTGCACCGGATCTCACTCGGCCCCGCGGGCCGCTGGAGGGCATTCCCACCGACCAGTTCAACATGGTCGGCACGCTGTCGGGCGGTGGGCA
>NZ_JBVVOT010000301.1:0-309 GCF_055807455.1 Bradyrhizobium sp. Kon58 | reverse complement strand
GCCGCATACGCTGCATTCAGCAGCACAGAAGCCGACTCCGCACCCGCTACGAGCTTTTGATAACTGGGTGACCCTACCCACAATGAATGACGGATTTCATCCGAAACGTTGCGTGCCGCGGCTAAACCTACGCCACCCGCAACGACCGCGCCAAAGGCGACCGACGCCCCCACGACGCCCGTCAGCTTGGCCCCTAGCGCAGCAACCCCGCCCAGTACCAAGCCCTGTGCAGCGCCCTGGGCCACGTTGTGCCCAAGGCTCGGCAACCTGCCTCGACCTGCCGAACTCCAGTCGGTGGGCAAGGACGTA
>NZ_JBVVOT010000300.1:0-309 GCF_055807455.1 Bradyrhizobium sp. Kon58 | reverse complement strand
ACATGGACCATAGCAAGATGCATTGAAGTGAACTCGTTAGAAATGTGGGAGGGGGCTTGCCCCCGATGAGGGAGTATCAGCACATACATTCGTGACTGAGCCACCGCCATCGGGGGCAAGCCCCCTCCCACATGGGGAATACTTGTTATCCTGCTGCACCAGCCAACCTGGACGCGCACCCATGCCAATCGACCCCGCCTTCATCCTGCACCAGACCGAACACTGGCTGCTCAACCATCACCAGTCTACAAAACTGCCCGGCTACCTGATGCTGGGCGCCAAGGCACCAATTGCCTCCCTGGCCGACAT
>NZ_JBVVOT010000299.1:0-311 GCF_055807455.1 Bradyrhizobium sp. Kon58 | reverse complement strand
GGTAGTCAACGCGCTGTTGTTCTGCACCAGAGGCACCTCGACCATCACCGGCTCAGCGGGGTCGACACCGCTATAAAGCCGGGTCTCGCGTGGGCTTGAGCATCGGTGCCAGGGCATTGTAACCGGGGATGAGCACCGTCCCCTCAGCGCGTGCGGCACCAAAGACGATAGTGCTCGGGCTCGCACTATCAGTTCGCGCTTGGGTTGAAGAGCCAGGTTCGAGGTAATCCGCCGGCGAGGTGGGCAGTGACGCCGGGGGGCAGGGGATTCCCGATCGCCTAAGTTTCTTGCAGTCGTCGCTCATTACAACC
>NZ_JBVVOT010000298.1:0-311 GCF_055807455.1 Bradyrhizobium sp. Kon58 | reverse complement strand
CAGACAGCACCTACTGGCGCAGAGCGAATGCCCGGTCGCCCGCACGCTCGAAGCAATCGGCGATCGCTGGGTATTGATGATCATCCGCGACGCGTTCGATGACGTCGTACAGGTTCTGGATCGGGCCGCCGACAAGGTTGCCTCCATCGAGGCCAAAAATCGTAGCCTGTTCATTAAACGCAGGCTTCATCAAAGCGCTATCGGCTTTGACTCCACCTTCGTTGTACTTGCTCAGAACGGCAACGATCGCGTTGTATTCCTGGACGTAAGTTGGATGGCTCATGGTGTGCTCCTGATGAATGATGCCAATG
>NZ_JBVVOT010000297.1:0-311 GCF_055807455.1 Bradyrhizobium sp. Kon58 | reverse complement strand
CGTGGCGATTTATGGCTTTACGCTGATCGTGTTGTACAGCGCTTCGACGGTGTATCACAGCGTGCGAGGGCGGCGAAAAGAGATCATGCAAAAGGTCGATCATTTTTCGATCTACCTGCTGATCGCCGGCAGCTACACACCGTTTTGCCTGGTGACACTGCGCGGGCCGTGGGGCTGGACGCTGTTCGGGATTGTGTGGGGCCTGGCGGTGATCGGCATTTTGCAGGAGATCAAGCCACGCTCGGAGGCGCGCATCCTGTCCATCGTGATCTATGCGGTGATGGGCTGGATCGTGCTGGTGGCGGTCAAGC
>NZ_JBVVOT010000296.1:0-312 GCF_055807455.1 Bradyrhizobium sp. Kon58 | reverse complement strand
AAGCCCCCTCCACAGTTGATTTGTCTGGCGGGCATCGAAGGCCTGGAAGCCCAGGGCTTCCCGGTGCTGGTCAAGGATGCCGGGGTATCTGGCCAGGACCTCGGCCGGGACATCCGGCAGCGCGAATTCGCCTTCGATGATTTCGCGCTTCACCGCCCGTTCGAAGATCTCCGACAGGCACTGCACCTGGGCTTCGGCCAAGGTGTTGCCGGCGCTCATGCCGTTGCTCAGGTAAAGGTTTTCGATCAGGTTGGAGGGGAAATACACCACCTCACCATCGGACTGGCGCACGAACGGCAGCGAGACAATGCC
>NZ_JBVVOT010000295.1:0-312 GCF_055807455.1 Bradyrhizobium sp. Kon58 | reverse complement strand
CAGGACACGCCTGGAACGTATTGAAGAAATTTGGCGAGATTCATAAATGGCATCCGTCAATTGTCCGAAGCAGTATTGAGGACAATCAGCCGGATGGAATGGTTGGCTGCATCCGCCAGCTCAAACTGGTCGATGGCGCAGTTGTCAGGGAGCGCCTGCTGGCGGTCGATGACCGCAACACAATGCTTTCCTACTGTTTCGAGGAGGCCCCATTGCCCTTGGACAACTATGTCGCCACCGTGAAGTTGGAATCTCTGACGGGACAATCCAAGACGTTCATCAAGTGGTCTTGCAGGTCGAAGCCTGCAGACC
>NZ_JBVVOT010000294.1:0-313 GCF_055807455.1 Bradyrhizobium sp. Kon58 | reverse complement strand
GTGTCGGTCGGGCCAACAACTTCGGTGGCCAGGGCCTGACCGACACCGCCAGCATAGTCGAGCGCATCCTGCAGGCGTGTCGCGCCGATGTCTTCCACCACGTCTTTGGACACTACGCTGATGGACTGCGGGGTTTCGTGAATCGAGGTGTCGGTAGGCCGTGCGCACTTGGCTGATCCGCATTGGGCGTACTTTGCGGCCAAGGAGCTGGGTGTCGAGAAGTCGTCCTGGACCTTGCCGGCGCCTTACGCGCACTGGCTGATCGTGTGGCATGGTAGCCCTGCACCGGCCCCAGAGCCGACTCAAACTGCTC
>NZ_JBVVOT010000293.1:0-313 GCF_055807455.1 Bradyrhizobium sp. Kon58 | reverse complement strand
CTGACCCCTCCGGAGTCGAGAAGATCTTTGGCGCTGGCGGAACTCAAGCGCGTGTTTCCAGGTATAGATCCGACACTGGAGGTGCTGCAAAGCAGGACGGTGAAGCATACGCCCGTGTCGCTACTTGATATTTATATGAGTGGGCCAATCGACTCGGATAAATGGATGTCGCTGGATGAAGAAAAACTCCCATACGATACCCTGAAGTCTCGATTCTCCCGTCTGGAACCCGATATAAGGCAGGTGTTTTCGAGTAAATTCGAAGCGTATACGAAAACACAAAAAACGGCGTGGGAGGTTCAGTTTCGGTATC
>NZ_JBVVOT010000292.1:0-314 GCF_055807455.1 Bradyrhizobium sp. Kon58 | reverse complement strand
CAGCAATTCCTCGCCGGCGAGCTGGAACTCGAATTCAATCCGCAGGGCACGCTGGCCGAGCGCATCCGCGCCGGCGGGGCCGGCATTCCGGCCTTCTACACCAAGACCGGCGTCGGCACGCTGATCGCCGAAGGCAAGGAAGTGAAGGAGTTCGACGGCGAGAAGTATCTGATGGAACGCGGCCTGTTCGCCGAGCTCGCCATCGTGCACGCCTGGAAGGGCGACACCGCAGGCAATCTCATCTACCGCAAGACCGCGCGCAACTTTAACCCGATGATGGCGACCGCCGCCAAGGTCACGGTGGCCGAGGTCGA
>NZ_JBVVOT010000291.1:0-314 GCF_055807455.1 Bradyrhizobium sp. Kon58 | reverse complement strand
TGCAGCACCTCTTCCGAGGCCGAGCCGGTTTCGGCGGCGCCGCGGTTGACCTGGCCGATGTCGGTGGCGGCGGTCTGAGTACCCTGCGCGACGGTCTGGACGCTGCGCGCGATTTCCTGCGTCGCTGCGCCTTGCTGCTCCACTGCGCTCGCAATCGACGTCGAGATCGACGAGATCTGGCCGATGGTGGCGCCGATCTCCTTGATCGCCGCAACCGACTCGGCGGTGGCGCCTTGCATGCCCGTGATGTGCGAGGAGATCTCGTCGGTGGCCTTTGCGGTCTGGCTCGCCAGCGACTTCACTTCGCTGGCGAC
>NZ_JBVVOT010000290.1:0-315 GCF_055807455.1 Bradyrhizobium sp. Kon58 | reverse complement strand
CGCCACCGCCGCCGCCGCAGGAAACCTTCGTCGAGCAGCCCGATGGCTCGATGAAGCAAAGTAGCTGAGGCTGAGCAGGTAAAGTTTTAGCTGATAAGACCAATTGCGGTGATACTGTTTTCAGCAATTAATTGCTGTGCTACTGTCTCAGCTCCGACAAGCTCTTGTTAATAATTAGAAAAATTTTGCAAATCGCAATGTCGTCTTCCTGACTTAACGCTTCGGTTTTGCTTAGTTTCGTTGCTGTCTGCATTAATTGAGTTGAAACTGAACATGATAGCTTCGGGCCTTGCACTGATTGAAAACGTAATGCAG
>NZ_JBVVOT010000289.1:0-315 GCF_055807455.1 Bradyrhizobium sp. Kon58 | reverse complement strand
AAATCTCCTGAGTTTCTCCAAGTGATTTAGTCCGCGACCCGTATGCGGCATCGCGTGATCAAAAATCTAGGGACGTGCAAAAGGATTTCAAGAGACCTGCAAAAAAAAATTTATCGCCCTCAAAACGCTGCCGCGAGAACCGAAATACCTGGGGTGTGCTCTAATCCAGTGCCAGGCGTGCGTTAACCCCCTTAAACGCCTGTGCGCAGCCCCTAGAGGTACACAAAATGAAAATGACACTCCCGGCCCTGGCATTGGGCGTCCTGATTTCTCAGTCGGCGCTGGCCGCCGGCGATGGCACCTCCGCGCTGGGTG
>NZ_JBVVOT010000288.1:0-316 GCF_055807455.1 Bradyrhizobium sp. Kon58 | reverse complement strand
GATCTGGCCCTGGATCGACACGTCCAACGCGGCCACGCATTCGTCGGCGACGATCAAGCGCGGCTCCACCGCCAGCGCTCGGGCAATCCCCACGCGTTGGCACTGGCCGCCGCTGAGGGAGCCCGGCTTGCGCGAAGCGAATTCGGGCCGCAGGCCCACCAGCTCCAGCAGTTCATCGACACGGGCGCGGATGTGCTGCGGCGCAACCTTGCGCTGCACCCGCAACACTTCGGCCAGGGTTTCGCCGACGGTGTGACGCGGGTTCAGGGCCGCATACGGGTCCTGGAAGATCATCGCGGTTTCCTGGCGCAACCGC
>NZ_JBVVOT010000287.1:0-316 GCF_055807455.1 Bradyrhizobium sp. Kon58 | reverse complement strand
GGAGCAGATACTTTCCAGTGAGTCAATTCCTGATTACTGGAAGGATGAGACGCTTGCGGCAGTGCTTCATAGTGACACCCCTAGGGAATTACTGAACTCCATCCAGTTGCTGATTGTTAAAAACGACTTCGCGTTATTTGAAAAGCTACTGTTTATACTCAGAACAACTTGTCAGCGCCCGTGGGAAGGCCTAAAAGGGCTTCTCCCCAGCGAGGCGCTTGAACAGTTTCCGAACACTTTAATTCTGACCCCGTTTGGGCGAGGATGGAGTGCGTGCTTTGAGTTTGCCTATAACCACCGACAATCATTGCATGCC
>NZ_JBVVOT010000286.1:0-317 GCF_055807455.1 Bradyrhizobium sp. Kon58 | reverse complement strand
CTGATGACCGGCGGCACCTGGGACCCGCATTCGGATTCGTTCCAGGGCCAGGTCGCCGAGCAGGTGCTGCGTTCCTATGACTTTGATCAACTGTTCATCGGCGCCGACGGCATCGATTTGCAGCGCGGTACCACCACCTTCAACGAGTTGTTGGGCCTGAGCCGTGTCATGGCCGAGGTCGCCCGCGAAGTGGTAGTGATGGTCGAATCGAACTGGCCAGCGGTCGCGCCTTTGCCACCGACCCGTTCGAGGTGGTGCTCGGCGCCGAAGTCGCCGACGCCCTGCACTACAAGCTCGGCGACAAACTGGTGCTGGCC
>NZ_JBVVOT010000285.1:0-317 GCF_055807455.1 Bradyrhizobium sp. Kon58 | reverse complement strand
AATCTTATCACTCTTACCCTTCTCGACTAACTTCCGATATATGGAAATTGCGCGACTGTTAGGAGTCTTGCCGCGCGCCCCCCGCAACGGGCATCACGGCGGTACGTTCAGGCGCGGTGGGGTTCACGTGATCAACGAGCGCCAACGCCGTTCCAGGACGCCAAACCGGGCGTCCGGCTTCACGCAGACCGCTGAACGCCTGCGGGCTGGTGTATTCGTTGACGCCGTCGCTTGATGGCAGTGGCCGAGACTGCGCTGTTTGAGCATCACGATCACCTGTACCTGGTCACCGATGGCCGCGATGAGATACGTGCCAA
>NZ_JBVVOT010000284.1:0-317 GCF_055807455.1 Bradyrhizobium sp. Kon58 | reverse complement strand
GTTGATGACTGGCTTCGAACGTTTAAAGAATCGCCATCCGCAGATTGGCGATGTGCGCACCCTCGGCGCGATGGCCGCGGTTGAGTTTGTCGTTGACGAAGGCACCAAAGCGCCCGACAGCGACCTTGCACAGAAAGTGATCGAGCAGGCGCGGTCGCGTGGGCTGCTGCTGATCAAATGCGGCGTCCACCGAAACATTGTGCGCTTTCTCTGCCAGCTCAAATATAGTCAATGCGGCCGCGACATCGCTCTCGGAGGTATTGAGTGGGCAGAGAAAGCGCACAATGTTTCGGTGGACGCCGCATTTGATCAGCAGC
>NZ_JBVVOT010000283.1:0-318 GCF_055807455.1 Bradyrhizobium sp. Kon58 | reverse complement strand
TGCTTCTCCACACCTTGAAAGCCTGCTCTACGCCTCAGCGCAGGATCATCGCCAGGTACTGCGCCAGGTGCATCGGTTGTCGGCCACTGACGTTGCGTATTTGCCCCCGGCAACTGAATCCATCGGCCACAACCCGGACGTCCTCGGGCAATTTATCCAGGTGCGGCTTGAACTCCTGCTCACCGATTATCTTGGCGATGGGTGCACTTTTTTGATGGTAGCCATAGGCCCCGGCAACCCCGCAACAGCCTGGGGGGATCAGCCCGCCCTTAACGCCCAACTGCTTGAGTACCGATTGCTCGGCGCCGAGCCCGCCAC
>NZ_JBVVOT010000282.1:0-256 GCF_055807455.1 Bradyrhizobium sp. Kon58 | reverse complement strand
TTCCATCAACCGCAAACAGGAGTTCATCATGAACATTAATGGAATCGATGAGAAACAATTGGCAGAGGCTAAAGCCCTGACTGCTGGAGAAGGGGATATCAAGGTTACTGAGGATGGGCACACTCATGAATTCAAACCGACGAGTGTGTTTGGATACCTATCCTGGAGTGCACTAGACGGAGAATGGATTGGTGATGAGGCACCCGAAAGTATCCGTATCCAGTATGGAAGTGACTTAGCCGCTGGCCCTCACCAA
>NZ_JBVVOT010000281.1:0-319 GCF_055807455.1 Bradyrhizobium sp. Kon58 | reverse complement strand
CAAATCGTATCGTCATGGCTCCGGTGACACGCAGCCGGATGGCCGATGATGGCGTTCCGAACGAACTGCACGCCACCTATTACGCCCAGCGTGCAAGCGCAGGCTTGATCATTGCGGAAGCCACGAACATTTCGGCGCAAGGGCGCGGTTACGCGATGACGCCGGGGATCTGGACAGAAGAACAAGTGGCAGGCTGGAAAAAGGTTACCGATGCGGTACATGCAGCAGGCGGCAAGATCGTCAGCCAGCTTTGGCACGTGGGTCGTTTTTCCAGCGTCGAGTTGCAGCCAGACGGAGAGGCTCCCGTAGCGCCCTCCGC
>NZ_JBVVOT010000280.1:0-319 GCF_055807455.1 Bradyrhizobium sp. Kon58 | reverse complement strand
ATCTTTGAATAGATGTACCCCGGGCCGGTACGATCAATAATCAACTTCCCCAGCCTGCTGAAAAAATCCGAGACACTCTCACTATGAAAGATTGTCGTCGGGCTCACGTTCGAAGAAGCGAAGTGCGCCGCTGTCTGTACTTTCCCGGATACACCATATTGCTCGGCCGCAAAAAAATTGCTGGTTACCGCCTCGGTCAATGTCATCGACCTTTCGGGCCTGCCACGGTGCTCGTACTGTGTAATAGTGTTTTTAGACGGGGTGGTCTGGGCAGGAAAGAACTGATGCAGCCAGACTTTATCAGGGTCGATACGCTTAC
>NZ_JBVVOT010000279.1:0-320 GCF_055807455.1 Bradyrhizobium sp. Kon58 | reverse complement strand
GCAACGGCGCGCTGGTTGCGGGTGGCGCCGACGCTGGCAAAGCTGGCATCGTTGCGCCCCACCGCCAGTTGCACGCCGTTGCCGCTGCCGCCGAGCAACTCGGCGCCGGCAATCCCGTGTACGAAAGCCTGTTGCAGTCGGAAATCCCAGCGCGCCTTTGGCAAATGGCAGCAGCTCCGCAGCGTTGATTTCTACCCTGGTGTATCCCCCGGAGGTGTCATGATGAAATGCCGCAGCGAACTCGTTGAAGCTGACCAGCTCAGCATGAAGCGGATGCAATAGTGCCAGGGGATTTGGGGCGACCGCCCCTTTGACCTGGC
>NZ_JBVVOT010000278.1:0-320 GCF_055807455.1 Bradyrhizobium sp. Kon58 | reverse complement strand
GACCAGATCCAGGGATATGACGACGCACTGCTGGCGGCGATGAATGCCGAGGAGCAGCGCCAGGAAGATCATATCGAGCTGATCGCGTCGGAGAACTACACCAGCAAGCGCGTCATGGAAGCTCAAGGCAGCGGCCTGACCAACAAATACGCCGAAGGCTACCCGGGCAAGCGCTACTACGGTGGTTGCGAATACGTCGACGTGGTTGAGCAGTTGGCCATTGACCGTGCAAAAGAGCTGTTCGGCGCCGATTACGCCAACGTCCAGCCGCACGCCGGTTCCCAAGCCAACAGCGCGGTGTACCTGGCCCTGCTGCAAGG
>NZ_JBVVOT010000277.1:0-321 GCF_055807455.1 Bradyrhizobium sp. Kon58 | reverse complement strand
GGTGTGCGCATGGCTGATGGCGCATGCCGGGTTGAAGACGGTCGACCTGGAACGCGCCCGGCGCTTGTCCACCGAGGGTGCGGACCTGCTGGGTCTGCTCACGCGCCTGGGGCTGGTCAGCGAAGCCGAACTGGCCCGCGCCTGGTCCGCCTTGCTCGACGCGCCCCTCTTGCACGCCGATGCGGCGCCGCCGCTGCTCGACCCTTTACCCACGCTGACCGAGCGCTTTCTGCGTCACTATCAGCTGGTGCCCATCAGTTGGGCAGATGGCGGATCGGCCCTGGCCGTAATAGCGCTCGATCAGGCTGTCGACTTCAGTGC
>NZ_JBVVOT010000276.1:0-321 GCF_055807455.1 Bradyrhizobium sp. Kon58 | reverse complement strand
GGCTCCCCGCCAGGCAGTCGCGCAAATGGCAGCTACGCCTGGGCGCCAGCGGATGCAGGCGGTTCCAGCGCTCAGCGGCCGCCGCCTCGCGGGCCAACCGTGTGTAACTGGGGCAACTCCATACGTGCGCGGTGATGCCCCATTCATGCTCCAGCAACTGCGCGGCGTGCAGCACCTCCGCCAAGGCCCGGCCGGCGCCGAGCAATCGCACAGCTTCCACGCTGCCAAGTTGCCGAACCGGATACATGCCCTTGATCGTGCCTTCAGGATCCAGCGTCTGAGGTGCAATGGCGCTTTCCTGATCATGCAACGCCATCCGGG
>NZ_JBVVOT010000275.1:0-321 GCF_055807455.1 Bradyrhizobium sp. Kon58 | reverse complement strand
CCTGCGAGTGGGCACGCAAATCCGTTACACCGTGCGCGAGCATTTCTCCGCCAAGCCACTGGTGACCCAGTTTCACTACGTGCTCAAGTTAGGCGCAAGCCCGGCCCGTCATGACCGTTTCAAGGCTCGTTTTACCGCCGAGCGGCCAATCCAGTGGCGCAGTGAACTGTTCGATAACTTCAAGGTGACGCTGTCGCCCGATGGCAAGACGCTGGAAGTGGTGCAAAAAAGTCCGGTTTATTTCAACTACGTCAATGAACAGTCCGGCTCGGCACTGTTGCGCATCCCGCGCCTGGAACTGGGCAGCACCCTGGATCGCCA
>NZ_JBVVOT010000274.1:0-322 GCF_055807455.1 Bradyrhizobium sp. Kon58 | reverse complement strand
ACCCCGTACCCAATCTGGCCGCGCCACGCAGTTGCGTATCCAGCAATGCAAACAGCATCTGCCGTTGGCCAATGAAGGCATTGCGATTCAACCCGCCCGTTTTCATCCGTTGATGCAAGCGCTCGATTTCCTCCAACGTATGCACTATTTCATCCAAATGTCGCGCCCAGGCCGATGTCGCGCTGCCCACGCCAATCGAGCCATAGGTCAGCAAGCTCTGCAGCAAGTCATAGTCATTGACTACCGCCGCCCCGGTCGATGAGTGCTGTTCCAGGTCGCGCCGCACCTGCTCGGCATGGCGCATCAACCAGGCTTCGTCCCT
>NZ_JBVVOT010000273.1:0-322 GCF_055807455.1 Bradyrhizobium sp. Kon58 | reverse complement strand
GAGCTTGCACGTCGAAGATCTCGGCCAGTTGGCTGAGGCTCTTGTAGATCGTCTCGATACGGAACGCTTCCAGCCGCGTGCCGTCGGCGCCTACGCGATTGTCCTTGGCTTCGCAGTCCGACGGTAGCAGGTAGGTGGGGATGTTCAGCTCATGAAACTGCTCGCGGGTGCCCACCACGCCTTGGGGGCCGACCACCCATTCCAGCTCGGCGGCCACCAGCTGCGGGCGCTTGGCGATCACCGCTTCGAAGCTCGGCTCGTTATTGGCCAGGCGCTCGATGCTGTCGTTCTGCGCTTTGTACTGTGGCAAAACATCGTTGAA
>NZ_JBVVOT010000272.1:0-322 GCF_055807455.1 Bradyrhizobium sp. Kon58 | reverse complement strand
TCGATCCTACCGCCCTACATGCGCCGCTCGAAATCGATCGAGACGCTGCTGCCGATCCTTTACCTGAAGGGTATCTCCACCGGCGACTTCTCGGAGGCGCTGGCGGCGCTGCTCGGCAAGGATGCTGCCGGGTTGTCGGCATCCGCCATCGGTCGGCTGAAGGACGGTTGGATCGACGAACACGCCGCGTGGCAGGGACGTGATCTGTCGGCGAAGCGCTACGTTTACATCTGGGCTGATGGCATCCATCTGGAGGCGCGGCTCGAAGACGAAAAGCAGTGCATCCTGGTGCTGATCGGTGCGACGCCGGAAGGCCGTAAGG
>NZ_JBVVOT010000271.1:0-323 GCF_055807455.1 Bradyrhizobium sp. Kon58 | reverse complement strand
CCGGCTTACCCCGTTCGACGCCTCGCAGTTGTATTTTGTCGCGCGCCAGGAGCGGCGCAGCGGCGCGTGGTTGCAGGTCACGCTGGTGGCGATCCTGCGCGAACGCCTCGACAGCCTGCTCGCCGATTGCGCCGCGCAGGGTCTGCAGCCGCAACGCGTGGATGTGGGCGACAGCGCCGACTCTCGCTTGGGCATCAACCTGTTGCCCGCCGCACTGCGTCCGTCGTCACCGCGCAATACCCAGCGTCTGCGCCACGGGCTGCTTTGGCTGTGTGGCGCCTTGCTGTTCGCGGCGATGCTGATGTGGCTGAACAGCCGCCAAG
>NZ_JBVVOT010000270.1:0-323 GCF_055807455.1 Bradyrhizobium sp. Kon58 | reverse complement strand
CACGCTATGGGGCAGCCCTTCTTCGCGGATACTCAAACCTGATCCAGGTGTAACTCATTCCTCGTTGAACGAAAGCCTCGCGATATCGAGTCTCGTGATGCTGGCCAGAGATATTATCTTCCATGTATTGCTCTGCTTCGTTCAACTGAGAGGCTTGGCGTAAACTAGCAATTCCCAGGCCGATGATTAATCGCAAAAGATCCCAAACCAGTCGCGAATAAGCTTCGGACTGTCGCCGTTGCTTAGTAGGCTGACCGATGGATCAAGGCTTAGGCTGTGGTTGATTCGTACATCGGCGCGGTTCAGGCGAGGTCAACGAAACC
>NZ_JBVVOT010000269.1:0-325 GCF_055807455.1 Bradyrhizobium sp. Kon58 | reverse complement strand
CCCCCATCTGCAAACGCTGTGGGGGCCGCTATGGCGCCCCACCACTCATATCGAGCGTCAACGCGAACGCCTGTGGCTGGAAGACGGCGATTTTCTGGACCTCGACTGGCATGGTCCCCATGACGCGCAATCGCCTCTGGTGCTGGTGCTGCATGGGCTGACCGGTTCATCCAACTCGCCCTACGTGGCCGGCCTGCAAAAAGTCCTTGCCGCGCAAGGCTGGGCCAGCGTGGCATTGAACTGGCGCGGTTGTTCGGGCGAGCCGAACCTGTTGGCCCGCAGCTATCACTCAGGGGCCAGCGAAGATCTGGCCGAAACGATTGCC
>NZ_JBVVOT010000268.1:0-298 GCF_055807455.1 Bradyrhizobium sp. Kon58 | reverse complement strand
CAGGATATAGAGCACCACTGGGCCGTTAGCCGTAACACACCAGTGGTGCTCTATATCCTGGCTTTGCTTGTCAATTAGCAGGTTGACCTGACGGTTGAAGAAATGCTCAACCGCAGTGACAGGCATCAGGTTGACACGCGTCCTGGGCGTCAAACGTTCAAACGCCGAATGTTGACGATGAGCAATGCAGGCCATTAGACGTTGACGCTTATGCGCCGTGTTTAAGAGATTCACCAGATCCGTCTCCAGTTCTGTCGGGCTGGTGAACTCGGCCAGGCGTTGGCCTGGCAGGTAGAGC
>NZ_JBVVOT010000267.1:0-326 GCF_055807455.1 Bradyrhizobium sp. Kon58 | reverse complement strand
TGGTGGGCACTCTAAGGAGACTGCCGGTGACAAACCGGAGGAAGGTGGGGATGACGTCAAGTCATCATGGCCCTTACGGCCTGGGCTACACACGTGCTACAATGGTCGGTACAGAGGGTTGCCAAGCCGCGAGGTGGAGCTAATCCCACAAAACCGATCGTAGTCCGGATCGCAGTCTGCAACTCGACTGCGTGAAGTCGGAATCGCTAGTAATCGCGAATCAGAATGTCGCGGTGAATACGTTCCCGGGCCTTGTACACACCGCCCGTCACACCGTGGTAACCGTCCTCCCGAAGGTTAGACTAGCTACTTCTGGTGCAACCCAC
>NZ_JBVVOT010000266.1:0-327 GCF_055807455.1 Bradyrhizobium sp. Kon58 | reverse complement strand
CCGTGGTCATGCTGTTCCTGGGCTGGCGCACCGGGCTGGTGGTGGGCGCCATCGTACCGCTGACCATTCTGGGTACGTTGATCGCCATGCGCATGCTGGGGGTGGAGCTGCAAACCGTATCGATCGCCGCGATCATCCTCGCACTCGGCTTGCTGGTGGACAACGGTATTGTGATTGCCGAGGACATCGAACGCCGGTTGCATGCCGGTGAGGAACGGCGCCTGGCCTGCGAAGAAGCCGGACGCACCCTGGCAATACCGTTGTTGACCTCATCGCTGGTGATCGTGCTGGCCTTCTCGCCGTTCTTTCTTGGCAATCACAATACCG
>NZ_JBVVOT010000265.1:0-328 GCF_055807455.1 Bradyrhizobium sp. Kon58 | reverse complement strand
CACACTAACGGGTATTACAACGAATTGCTGCCTGACAGCTCCCGACAATTTCTCACGCTCTTTGCTCACAAGAACGAGGGCAACCTGCAGTTCAAGATAGCGCCGGCAGCCGAGCACACGATTACCATAACGTCGCAAAAGGTTTTCAACGGCTTAGATGATTGGAATTTTGAAAATAAACAGACAAACATAAAAGACACCGACAACACTAACGTTTTCTTCGATTCAAACACCCAAGAGCTTGTGTTTTCTTCTGTCCTCAAAGAAGGTTTCAAACAGCCATACGCCGTCACATTAACCAAACAGCAGGGCACCACTATCACGTTAA
>NZ_JBVVOT010000264.1:0-328 GCF_055807455.1 Bradyrhizobium sp. Kon58 | reverse complement strand
GCATAGTCGGCGACGTTCTTGAGCAGGCCGCCGACTATGCTGGTGCCCACGGCCTGAGCGGCCACGACGTAGTGGTCAGCGGCCACAGCCTCGGTGGGCTTGCGGTCAACAGCATGGCCGACTTGAGCGACAGCAAGTGGTCGGGCTTCTACAAGGACTCCAACTACGTCGCCTATGCCTCGCCGACCCAGAGTGTCGGCGACGTTCTTGAGCAGGCCGCCGAACGCTTCGCCAGCATAGTTTTTCGCGTAGTCCTTGGGGCCAATGGCGGCAAGCAGATCATTGATCAGGTCGCCGATGGAGTCGGTGATCAGGTTTTCACGCGGCC
>NZ_JBVVOT010000263.1:0-329 GCF_055807455.1 Bradyrhizobium sp. Kon58 | reverse complement strand
AGGCCAGCCAGCCAGCGGTGATGCCGCGGTGGACGAGGCCTATGACGGCCTGGGCGCGACCTTCGACTTTTTCGACCAGGTATTCGACCGCAATTCCATCGACGATGCCGGCATGGCCCTGGATGCCACGGTGCACTTCGGCCAGGACTACAACAACGCGTTCTGGAATTCGACCCAGATGGTATTTGGCGACAGCGACTCGTTCAACGCCCCGGACTGGTTGAAATACATCAGCTTGGCTTCATCCTCGGTAACCCCATGGGCCAATTCATGGCCAATCACGTCGAGTGCCACGGTGAAGCGGTTGAACAGCTGCTGGTCGCCGTCGC
>NZ_JBVVOT010000262.1:0-329 GCF_055807455.1 Bradyrhizobium sp. Kon58 | reverse complement strand
ACATTACTCGGTTGTTGGAGCGTTAATTTTATTTTCTTTGGCATTCAAAATAAAATTAAGTAAAAATGTATTTTTGACTCTCTTTGCATTGTCGGTTTTCTTTTACCTTTCGTCGATAGACGTTGTCCGCTCTTTCGTCGAACAAATAGTTGTCTACTTGGATCCCAAGTATATGATCTACCTAGATCGAGATGTTTATAATGCTTCGATGCTCTATCGGGGCGTTTATGCTTGCGTTTCGGCGATTATATTTGCATTGATATACATGTCCTGGCGGCGCCAGGATTTCGAATCATCTGATCCAAAGTTGTCGCCGAGTATTCATCGTT
>NZ_JBVVOT010000261.1:0-329 GCF_055807455.1 Bradyrhizobium sp. Kon58 | reverse complement strand
GCAGGGTGATCAGCCCGAGATGGCTGATGGTGGAATAGGCCAGCAGGCCCTTGAGATCGTTCTGAAACATGGCGCAGTAAGCGCCGAGGAGCAGGGTCATGGCGCCGGCACCGCCGACGATCCAGAACCATTCTTCGCTGCCGGACAGCGACGGCCACAGGCGGGCCGGCAGGAACACGCCGGCCTTCACCATCGTCGCCGAGTGCAGATAGGCCGAAACCGGCGTGGGCGCCGCCATGGCGTGGGGCAGCCAGAAATGGAACGGGAACTGTGCGCTTTTGCTCAAGGCGCCGATCAGCACCAGGGCCAGCATCACCGGGTACAGCGAA
>NZ_JBVVOT010000260.1:0-330 GCF_055807455.1 Bradyrhizobium sp. Kon58 | reverse complement strand
CCACCGGGCGCACCAGCAGGTTGCAGATGAAGCCCAGCACCAACAGGCCTGCGAGGATGTACAAGGTGATGTCGTAGGCCGCGGCGCGTTCAACGCCGATGCTCAGCTGATATTCACGCAGGTAGTTCACCAGCACAGGGCCCAGCACGCCGGCCGCCGCCCATGCGGTGAGCAGGCGACCATGGATCGCGCCGACCATTTGCGTACCGAACAGGTCGGCCAGGTAAGCCGGAACCGTCGCAAAACCACCGCCGTACATCGACAGAATGATGCAGAACGCCGCCACGAACAGCGCCACGTTGCCCAGGTGGCCCAGGTTCGGGATCAGCG
>NZ_JBVVOT010000259.1:0-330 GCF_055807455.1 Bradyrhizobium sp. Kon58 | reverse complement strand
CTTTTTCGATGAATTGCGGTTCGGCTTTCATGATGTCGGCGAAGAAGATGTTCGGCGACTTACCCCCCAGCTCAACGGTGGACGGAATGATGTTCTCGGCCGCCGCATGCATGATGTGCGAGCCCACTGGGGTCGAGCCGGTGAAGGCGATCTTGGCGATGCGCTTGCTGGTGGCCAGGGCTTCGCCGGCTTCCTTGCCGAAGCCGTGCACCACGTTGAGCACGCCGGGCGGCAGCAGGTCGCCGATCAGTTCCATCAGCACGTTGATCCCCAGCGCCGTTTTAACGCCCGCCTACTGCACAGCGCTCTTACAGGCGGACGGGGCCGGCC
>NZ_JBVVOT010000258.1:0-331 GCF_055807455.1 Bradyrhizobium sp. Kon58 | reverse complement strand
CCGGCAGTGGCGCCGGCTGCGCGCTGAGCCAACGGATGCCGATCACCCCAGAGCAAGATGCAGCCGAGCCTTATCGCCAGGTCAAAGTCAGCCTGACCCTTAGCTGCGCCATCGAACCCCTGGAAGCGATTTTGCAGACGCTGGAGTATCAGCGGCCGTTTCTGTTTGTGGATGAGCTGAGCGTGCGGCGTGGGCCCAATGCCCCCGCCAAGGGCGCGGCCGGGCAGTTGACGGTGCACCTGCTGGTGCGTGGTTATCTGCAAGCGCAGGCCGCGCCATGAGCCGTCTCGAACGCGGGCTGGTCGGGCTGGCGCTGGCCTTGGGGCTGGCC
>NZ_JBVVOT010000257.1:0-332 GCF_055807455.1 Bradyrhizobium sp. Kon58 | reverse complement strand
AAGCTCAGCAGGCCGTTGAGCACCGGTGTCAACGGGCCCACCAGGTCATTCACCGCCGTGGTCAAGCCGGACACACTGCTGAGCTTGAACCTGGTCACCACACTCAACTCCGCGCTTTGCCTGCTGGGGGCCGGTTGCCAACAGCTGGACATTATTCCGGTGCCGGGTAACGTGCCGCTCAAGATCGTGCTGGATGCCGGCGGCGCCAGCACGTATGTCACCGGCTACACCTGCCCGACGGGCAGCGCGGGCACCAAGAGCCTGACCGCCCATACCGTCAACTCAATCGCGTCGCTGAATGTCGGCAATATCAGCAACGCGTTTTCCTCCAC
>NZ_JBVVOT010000256.1:0-332 GCF_055807455.1 Bradyrhizobium sp. Kon58 | reverse complement strand
CAGGCGGCGTCGAAGTAACTGTTGAGCGCGTCGCGATACGCCGGGTGCACACAGTTGTCGATGATCACTCGGGCGCGCTCTCTGGGTGCCAGGCCACGCAGGTCGGCCAGGCCCACTTCGGTCACCAGGATGTCTACGTCATGCTCGGTGTGGTCCACGTGACTCACCATCGGCACCACGCTGGAAATGGCGCCGCCTTTGGCAATCGACTTGGTCACAAAGATCGCCAGGTGCGCATTGCGCGCAAAGTCTCCGGAACCGCCGATACCGTTCATCATTCGCGTGCCGCAGACATGGGTGGAGTTGACGTTGCCGTAGATAGCGAACTCCAG
>NZ_JBVVOT010000255.1:0-333 GCF_055807455.1 Bradyrhizobium sp. Kon58 | reverse complement strand
AAGCGGGCGGCGCTGGCGTGATCTGGCAGTCCTGGGGCCGACCCGTTTGGCAGCCGGCCCCGTTCAAACGCAGCAAGCCGCCTTGCTAGATCGCCTCGTAGCTGCGATTGGTCCGCTCAATTTCCTCAACCAGTCCGTCTATGGCGTTCAACCGTGCCCGATTGTCATGTCCCCAGGGATGAAAGCTCGGTTTGAAATAGTCCAGCCACGGCCGCAGCATACGTGGAAAGACCCCCCTGGGCCGATACAGAAACTTGAGCATGCGCCAGAAGCCTTTGAGATACCCACCGGATTTGCGGTCAGCAATCAACAGGCGCACGTGGAAGTCGAACA
>NZ_JBVVOT010000254.1:0-333 GCF_055807455.1 Bradyrhizobium sp. Kon58 | reverse complement strand
CCTGGGCAGCCTGTTGTCGTTGCAGTGGGGCATGCGGATCGAGGCGCAGGATTTCCAGGACGCTGAAGAGGACCATTGGCACATCACACAATTGACTAACAGAGCGGAAAAATTGATGGGAGGCCATGGCTATCTGCTTGGCGCGACCCACACGCTGTCTTATCTCTCGATGATGATTTACAGCCTGTATGGCAAGACTACCCGTCATCACGGCCTGCCACGGCGCAGATAAGGCCACCGCCGCACTTAGCAAGGCAATGACCACAACCCCCAACACGGCTAAAAGAAGGGTGGCGCGCAACACTTTCTGTTTTGACCAGAGGTTCACTGACC
>NZ_JBVVOT010000253.1:0-334 GCF_055807455.1 Bradyrhizobium sp. Kon58 | reverse complement strand
AATACGAGCTGAGCCGAGGCTCTCAAGCGTATGAAATAAATCCTTCAACTGGACAAATACAGCATGTGGCGTATCCCCGCCCAGCTCAAGGCGCCGTAAATGTTCCAGCTCGCTCAGAACGTCAACCGCTGCAGCAGAATGTTCGGCATGCGCCTGGAGACGATCGAGCCGATAAAAGAGGCGGTGGCCACCTACGCGCAGCGGGCTTCGGAGAAGTTGCGGGCTCAGCATTCACTGTGCAAAAAGATCCGCGTGAGCATCTGTACCTGTGATGAACATGCTGCACGCCTGGATGATCGCCCAGCGTGACCTCGTGCCCGAAGGCTCAGCCATC
>NZ_JBVVOT010000252.1:0-335 GCF_055807455.1 Bradyrhizobium sp. Kon58 | reverse complement strand
GGCGAACTCCTACACGTTGCGATTACACTCGATCACTTGTTAAAAATCGTAGACGAGCGCACATACAGAACTTACAAAAGATATGCAATTGAAGATCTGATGAAAGCTTATAGCTGTAAATCAATCGTTGATCTACCACAACGCCTGCTGGAATCTGATCACCCTATCGAACTAATTGCTCATCTGTGTGCAAACACCTGCAATCTGGTAACAATTGAACTATTACCTGGCATGACGAGTTCTAAGAAGTCAAGACAGACTAGGAGCGATCTACTCAAAGCATTGGCAAAGCTGAAGCCGCCAATGGAAGAGCTATACATCCAAGAAGCTATTCA
>NZ_JBVVOT010000251.1:0-336 GCF_055807455.1 Bradyrhizobium sp. Kon58 | reverse complement strand
CCGCGATTGGCTACGACAGCGTGTTCGTCTACGGCGGGCGCGGCTATTTCGACAACATGAACGCGTTTTTCAGCGGCAATGGCTACCGCGTCGTCGACCAGAGCAGCGTGCCCGAAGCGGAAATCTCGTTCAAAAATGCCTGGGGCATGGCCGACGAGGACCTCTACAAACAAACCCTGAAACTGGCCGACGCCGACTACGCCAAGCAGCAGCCGTTCCTGCTGCAATTGATGACCACCTCCAACCACCGTCCCTACACCTACCCGGACGGGCGTATTGATATCAAATCCGGCAAGGGCCGCGACGGCGCGGTGAAATACACCGACTACGCCATCG
>NZ_JBVVOT010000250.1:0-336 GCF_055807455.1 Bradyrhizobium sp. Kon58 | reverse complement strand
GGCCCCAGGACGTACCGGCGCTGGCGGCGTTCAGTGCATCCCGTGAATACCTCATCACGCCGAAGCCTGCTGAAATTGCGCTGGCCCAAGTGCCCGCAAACGCAGGAGCAGGCCACCTTAACGCGGGGAAAAACTGATGCGACGTACAGTGCCGGTACGTCCTGGGGCCGGTAATCATCGCCGCTCAGGTGTTGCTGATTGGCCACACAAGGCCTGCCGATCACGCCCCGGCAGGCGTCCCCAGCCGCTTGTGCGAAGGGCGCGAAGGCCGTGCCGGGTTGCCGAGTGTCGTTGAACAGGGGATGGGACACATCCTCGAAAGCGTTGCCCTCCACC
>NZ_JBVVOT010000249.1:0-337 GCF_055807455.1 Bradyrhizobium sp. Kon58 | reverse complement strand
ATAAGAAAACTGCTGGGAACGCTCTATGTACAGGTGATTATCGCCATCGCCCTGGGCATTGCCGTTGGTCATTACTGGCCCCAGGTGGGGGTCGACCTCAAACCCCTGGGTGACGGTTTTATCAAACTCATCAAAATGATCATCGGCCCGATCATTTTTTGTACGGTGGTATCGGGTATCACCAGCATGCACGACGTCAAGCAGGTGGGTCGCGTCGGCGGCAAGGCGCTGCTGTATTTTGAGGTGGTGTCCACCGTAGCGTTGATGATCGGGCTGCTCGCTGCGCATCTGATACGCCCTGGCGCGGGGTTCAATATCGATGTAAACAGCCTCGACA
>NZ_JBVVOT010000248.1:0-339 GCF_055807455.1 Bradyrhizobium sp. Kon58 | reverse complement strand
CTTCGCCCGCCGATCAGTTTACTTACCATCAATACGTACTCGAACAGGCCATCATCAAGCGCGAAGCCCTGGGCGATCCGCAACTGGCTGAACTGGACAGCATCGGTGCCTATACCACCTCTCACCTGAACAACCAGCTGTGCCTGGACCGCAACCAAGCCTTGCATGGCGAGCGTACCTGCACGCAAACGGCACTCGCCGACAGCTACGATGCCGACGATCTGCAACTGACGTTCCACGTGCCGGTCGGCAGCCTGGGCAGCGGCTACCTGGAGCCGGTGATGATGAGCCTGGTGGAACTGGCCCTGAAAAACTTATCCGGACGCCCCAAGGGCTCCA
>NZ_JBVVOT010000247.1:0-341 GCF_055807455.1 Bradyrhizobium sp. Kon58 | reverse complement strand
GGGCCTTGGGTGGTCGGCGGCGTCGGCGGGCTGTTGCCTTCCAATGCGGCGAGCGCCTGCTCCGAGGCTTCGAACTGCTTTTGCAGGATAATCAATTGCGACTGTTGCTCAAAAGTCGGCGGATGCCCAAACGCTTTCAGGGACTTGTGCAGTTGAGCGCGGCTCATGGCAACGCGGATTTTGGCTTGCTTGATCGCGGCATCCTGCGCGGCCTGAAGGGCATCGGTGTGTGCCGCTGCCACGGGGGCAATGCGCTTGGCCCAGATCGCCTATATCCGTGAGGCCGAATGCATCGGCTGCACCAAATGCATCCAGGCTTGCCCGGTGGATGCCATCATTGG
>NZ_JBVVOT010000246.1:0-344 GCF_055807455.1 Bradyrhizobium sp. Kon58 | reverse complement strand
ACCACGTTCTTCGGTTACGGCGAAAACGGCAAGATCCACAAGATCAAGGAATTCTACGATCCGGACTCCCTGGGCGGCCTGTACGGCGCGATCACCGAGTTCCTCGGTTTCGAGATGCTCGACGGTGAGTTCAAGGTCATGGGCATGGCGCCTTATGGCGATGCCAGCAAGTACGATTTTTCGCGCCTGGCCTCCTTTGAAAACGGCGAGTTGGTGATCAACACCGATTACGCCAACGTCATCGGCCTGCGTCGCTACAAGGAAAAGGGCAAGGGTTTCTACTTCTCGCCAAAACTGATCGAGTGGCTGGGCCCCAAGCGCGAAGGCGACATTGCCGACGAGCC
>NZ_JBVVOT010000245.1:0-345 GCF_055807455.1 Bradyrhizobium sp. Kon58 | reverse complement strand
CAAAAAAGGCGAAGTGATCGTGGTGTGCGGGCCTTCCGGCTCTGGCAAATCCACCCTGATCAAGTGTGTCAATGCGCTGGAACCGTTTCAGAAAGGCGACGTCGTGGTCGACGGCACCTCCATCGCCGACCCGAAGACCAACCTGCCGCAACTGCGCTCGCGCGTAGGCATGGTGTTCCAGCACTTCGAGCTGTTCCCGCACCTGACCATCACCGAAAACCTGACCATCGCGCAGATCAAGGTGCTCGGGCGCAGCAAGGAAGAAGCCACCCAGAAAGGCCTGCAACTGCTTGAGCGCGTAGGCCTGTCGGCACATGCCCACAAGCACCCTGGCCAACTGTCCGG
>NZ_JBVVOT010000244.1:0-345 GCF_055807455.1 Bradyrhizobium sp. Kon58 | reverse complement strand
GACGTTGCAGCAGTTTGCTGGCCTTGTCGGCATCGAGCAGGTTGTAGTTGCCGATAAAACCGGCGGCGAACACATCCACGGGCGCCGTGTAGAGGGTCTCGGCATCACCGCTCTGGACGATGCGGCCCTGGTTCATCAGGAAGATGCGGTCCGACATGGTCAGCGCTTCTTCCTGGTCATGGGTGACGAAAATCGTGGTCAGCCCCAGTTCGCGCTGGATCTGGCGGATCTGCTCGCGCAGGTGCTTGCGAATGCGTGCGTCCAGCGCCGACAGCGGTTCATCCAGCAGCAACAGGCGCGGACGGGTCACCAGTGAGCGGGCGAGGGCCACGCGCTGGCACTGGC
>NZ_JBVVOT010000243.1:0-346 GCF_055807455.1 Bradyrhizobium sp. Kon58 | reverse complement strand
GGTAATTGGGCTACCCTCAAACCTCCTTTATTCCTCAGGCATCCCAGTTTGCATTTTGGTCCTTAAGAAATGTACTCGACCGGAAGATGTACTTATTATCGATGCAACAGAGAGCTTCGTTAAAGGCAAGCGACAGAACCATTTATCCCACGAGCAAATAACCAAGATCATTGACACTTATCGGTTCCGTAGGGAAGAATCCCGCTACGCCCGCAGGGTTACGATGGAGGAAATCAAGGAGAATGGCTATAACCTTAATATTTCTCGCTATATAAGCACGTCCAGCATCGAAGCTGAGGTTGACTTACAGACCGTAAATCGTGAACTAGCAACCCTGGAAAAAACC
>NZ_JBVVOT010000242.1:0-347 GCF_055807455.1 Bradyrhizobium sp. Kon58 | reverse complement strand
CCAATCTGCCCGTAAATATGCCTGTCACAAACCAGACGGAAGGCGCCCGTACAGGCCTAAAGATGCGGCGCACAAGGCAGATAACTCCTATGTTGTTTATATCCGCAACAATGTTCAAGGATCGAACTCATGACCTCGCGCCCATCCAGTCGTATTCACCATCCCGCTCAACCGCGCTTTCGTTGGTTCGCTCTCATCCCTGTGGTACCCGCCGTCATCTGGGTATTGCTGCAATCAACGTCCCAAGCTGACCTGGCCGCCTGCGCGGCACTCTTGCTGATCGGCCTCGGCGCATGCGTCTGGAGCACGCGTTCGCACCGGGATGCCGTGATGCGCGCTGTATCAGA
>NZ_JBVVOT010000241.1:0-347 GCF_055807455.1 Bradyrhizobium sp. Kon58 | reverse complement strand
ACGAGGTCGACGTTGGGCGCGACGCCCACCTGATAACCGAGGCCCTCTGCCAGTAATTGGGCTTCGAGGTTTGCGCCGTTGGCACCATAGAGGTGTGCCAGCGTTCGCCCATAGCGATCCTTGGCCTCGCGGCCCGGCACCAAGCCGACGCGCCCCTCACTGGCCTCCACCAAAGCCTGCAACCGCTGGCGAGCGGCGATGGCAAACGGTTCGTCAGGGCGCCCCTTCTTTGCGGTCTCCGGGGCGTTGAGACCGATCATGCGCACGCTGCGGCCATCGGTGAGGCGCACGGTGTCGCCATCTACCACGCGCTGCACCTCGACACGCGTCACGGCCGCTGGTGCGGG
>NZ_JBVVOT010000240.1:0-347 GCF_055807455.1 Bradyrhizobium sp. Kon58 | reverse complement strand
GCCCTGGCTGTCGGGAGTTAACCCGGCCACCCTCGCCGTGCTGACGGCGTAGCGATTGAACAGGGCATTATCGACAGCGTTCACGGCGCCCTGGCGCGGTTGGAGCGCGCGAAAGTCTTTCAGAGGCGGGCCGTAGACCTGCCCGGTTTTCAAATCGTAGGCATGCCATTGACCTGCGTGGCGCTTGGCCGTCACGCCCACTACACCGGAGGCTGCGCCGGCCACTTTCATCTCGCCGTCGACGACGCCAAAGGTCTTGGCGTAAGAAGCAATATTGCCGCCCTGCTGACGCAGCACCTGCAGCTCTCGAAACGTGGTTTGCAGCAGCGTTTTTGCTCCTTGCAGGC
>NZ_JBVVOT010000239.1:0-347 GCF_055807455.1 Bradyrhizobium sp. Kon58 | reverse complement strand
TCCGGACCGATAGCCTGCTGGAGTTCGGGCGGGGTGACTTCCCGGTTTGGCCCCTGATTGATCCAGGATTGAGCCGCCTCGCCCTGTCCGTTCTGCTTGAAGTGCTCGAGCAACTCGCCGATCCCGCCGTTCAGGAGCGAACCCACGCCGCCGCCCCCCACAAGGCCACCAAGGTTGCCGAGCATGCCGCTCAGGGAATCCTTGGCACCCGCCGGCTGACCGGAGGTCGCACTGCGAAACATGTCGGCCAACTTGTCACGATTCTGGTAACCGGCGATTGCGAGCATACCCAAGAGGGCGGTCATCGATGGCATTCCGCGGCTCATATTCGGCTCCTCAGTTCGATC
>NZ_JBVVOT010000238.1:0-349 GCF_055807455.1 Bradyrhizobium sp. Kon58 | reverse complement strand
CGAGCAGGCGCTGGATCCACTCGCGACGAATCTCGCGGTCCGGGCAGTTGGCCAGGATCGCGGCGTCCTTGAGCGGAATGTTCACCTGATAGTAGAAGCGGTTGGCGACCCAACCCTGAATCTGCTCGCGGGTGGCGCGGCCTTCGTACATCGCCACGTGGTACGGGTGGTGGATGTGGTAGAAGGCGCCTTTGGCGCGCAAGGCGGCTTCGAATTCGGTGGTGGTCAACGGTGTGTCAGTCATTTCGCCTGCTCCTACAATTCGATGCTCATGCCGTCGTAAGCCACTTCGACGTTACGCCGCACCAGCTCGGCTCGCTCGGGAGAGTCTTCGTCGAGGATCGGGTTG
>NZ_JBVVOT010000237.1:0-350 GCF_055807455.1 Bradyrhizobium sp. Kon58 | reverse complement strand
GCTGGATGTAATGCAGCGAGTCATGCATCCAGCCCATGTTCCACTTGTAGTTAAAGCCCAGGCCACCTTGCTGGGTGCTTTGGCTGACGCCCGGCCACGCCGTGGATTCCTCGGCGATCACCAGGGCACCCGGCGCCTCCAGGGCTACCACGTCGTTCAAGTGGCGCAGAAACTCGATGGCTTCCAGGTTCTCGCGGCCACCGTGACGGTTGGGCACCCACTCGCCGGCTTTGCGCGAGTAGTCGCGGTACAGCATCGACGCCACCGCATCCACGCGCAGGCCGTCGACGTGAAAGTGCTTGAGCCAGTGCAACGCCGAGGCGAGCATGAAACCGTGCACTTCGGTGCGG
>NZ_JBVVOT010000235.1:0-352 GCF_055807455.1 Bradyrhizobium sp. Kon58 | reverse complement strand
GAACACTGGTCGCTTGATAGAGCAGTAAGTCCTAGAGGGCGGGTAAAAAGTTCAGAGATTGAGAAAATATTATTAAACAGGGATTTATTAAATGATGGCTCTTTCCCTTTTCAGGATTTTTGCGCGATTTCGGGAGGGCGTTGATGGGTTATTTTTTGATATATTAGTTAAATATTGTTAAAAAATCTATTTAAATGGTGGTTTGTTGCTCATAGATTCTATATAAGCCTATTTTCATGCGTTGTTTAAAACCTAATTGCTGTTAGGTTTAGCGCTCTGGTAAGCTCTGTTACCTGCTGGTCTATGGGTTTTTATTATTCATCCATTGATGACATAGCCGCGTTTAAGTTGT
>NZ_JBVVOT010000234.1:0-353 GCF_055807455.1 Bradyrhizobium sp. Kon58 | reverse complement strand
GCGCAACCGTCAGTCGCCTTTTCACTTGCTCGCGGTATACACATCCTCGGAACCGAACCCTCGTCAAAGCTCACCCAAGACAGCCTCTAACAGGCTTTCAACACAGGAGCTGTAACGATCATGATCGGATTGATACCCAACTTTTATGCCGCCTTCAGTGCGCTCAACAACCCGCAACAACGCCCGCCCGCCAACATAGGCCAATGCCCCGCCACCCGGAACATTCAGTCCACCCCCTACACAGACCCCGACCTGCCGCCACCGTATGGCGAGGGTTACCAATACTCCGCCACCACCGACGGCAAGACATGGTCCGGACAAACCGCCGCAACCAAAGACGACTACCTTGCGCC
>NZ_JBVVOT010000233.1:0-353 GCF_055807455.1 Bradyrhizobium sp. Kon58 | reverse complement strand
GTCCACCCCGAGAGTGCGGCACCGTACTTGAGTAGCCATACATTGCATAGCGCGTCTTCCCAAACCCGCAAGCCACTTAATGTGTCGATGAGATTGCAATGGCAGAATTAACCCGAGTACACGTGACAGAATCGTTAGACGCGGTACATGTAGTGTTCGTCCACGGCCTAGGTGGTGACGTGCGTGAGACGTGGATGTCCAATCCTCTTGATCACACGACGCTGTGGCCTAAATGGGTTGGGGAAGACGCGCTATGCAATGTATGGCTACTCAAGTACGGTGCCGCACTCTCGGGGTGGACTGCCAGTGCGATGCATCTTACGGATCTGGGCACAGCATTCATGTCCGCGTTG
>NZ_JBVVOT010000232.1:0-355 GCF_055807455.1 Bradyrhizobium sp. Kon58 | reverse complement strand
ACTACCCTCAGAGATACTAAGCCCCTTATAAACTTCATTAGCATGCATACGTGAAAAAAGTTCAGCGGCTGGTTTCAATACGGGACCTAAGCACGAGATGGAAAGCGACCTAATATGCGCTCGATATATAGATATTATCCTCTCAGCCTCGCTAAAATAATGAGCCCCTTTGTTAAGCTTATTACTGACCAACTTTTCTTCACCTTGCAGAATCTCAAGCGCTTTAATATCGTCATTGATATTTACAGAAGCCTCTGCACGGGCTAAATCCTCTAGACTCTTTTGTGTTATCGCCTTCTCGTTTTCGAGTCGCTGATGAATTTTAGTATAATTATCCAGTGTGACGGCCTGCCCC
>NZ_JBVVOT010000231.1:0-355 GCF_055807455.1 Bradyrhizobium sp. Kon58 | reverse complement strand
GCCAACAGGATTCTATAATTATATAAAGTCATGTCAGGCTGAAGTTTGCCATAGTGCTCCACCGCTTTGGGTGGTTCTTGATGAGGCGAATTTATCGGCTATTGAACACTATTGGGCTCCTTTTATGGGAATGGCTGACGCTGAGTCAGATCGAACTTTGCGCGTTAACGAAAATGAATCTCCTATTCAGATACCAGAGTCGTTGAGGTTTATCGGCACTATAAACTATGACATGACCACCGAACCGCTAAGCCCGAGGCTTATCGATCGTGCTCCTATTATAACTCTTGAGCCGAGCTATGAGGAGTTTGAGTATGATAGTAAATTTGAGTTCAATGAGGATCTAATACAGATT
>NZ_JBVVOT010000230.1:0-356 GCF_055807455.1 Bradyrhizobium sp. Kon58 | reverse complement strand
CGAAGCGGCGTTTTCCGAACTCTATGCCGAGGCCAGCTATGCCCGCCGTCCTGCCGGGTTCGCGCTCAAGTTGGTCAACTGGTGGGACCTGGAGGGCGTCACCGACCTGGCGCAGCGCCAGTTCCCGGTGGGCCATGGCAGCCACGCCACGCCATCGGAGATTGCCGTGACGCAATGGGCCTATCCGGACGCGATCAAGTCGGCCGATTATTCGCCGAAAATCGCCAACACCGGCCCGATCCGCGAAGCGCTGGACTTCCGCGCGCGCTTCCCCGACGGCCGCATGGGCTCGGACCCGGCGTTAGCGACGGTGGAAAAAGGCGGCGAATTGGCGGCGCAGGACTGCAAGTAAGCCA
>NZ_JBVVOT010000229.1:0-356 GCF_055807455.1 Bradyrhizobium sp. Kon58 | reverse complement strand
GTATTTGCTCCAGTAATTGCGGGAGGGGCATTGCTGTTTTTTTTCAGGGGATGGGGTCGGATAAAAAGCTCAAGTAATCTCGAAGATTTTAAACCCATTGCAAAAACACTCCTGCAATTTTCCTTAATGGCGTTGGTTTCTGCTGTCGTAGTATACGGTGGACAAATTTATCTGAGGTACTTTATTTCGGATAACGTATCTGTGTCAGCTTCAGGCCTTTGGTATTCCGCTACCCGGCTTTCGGATATCTACATCGGAATAGCGAGTGTATTGTTTTCTACTATATTGCTACCGAGGTATTAGAGCATTAATGGAGAAGATATGACTTTTGAGGTTTGGACGGTTTTTAAGGTTGC
>NZ_JBVVOT010000228.1:0-357 GCF_055807455.1 Bradyrhizobium sp. Kon58 | reverse complement strand
CTCTAGAAAAAAGGCTTCGCCGGAAAACGGAAAAGCCTCACGCAAATCGAATAAAAGGCTCTAGAACGGGCCTTTCAGACCGATAAATTGTCGAACAATCCTGGCTTTCGCCGTTGAGAGTAATTATCATCCGGTGCCTTCTCACTACCCATTGGGTAGTTGTTCCACTGTGTCATCCGAGGCGCCCATGTACCGTTTTTCGCTTCACCGTCCACTGATCGCGATCAGGCTGGGGATGGGTTTTTCCATCTGCCCGCCGGTCAGGGTGTAGTGATAGTCATAGGTTTCAGGGTTACCCAGGTCCAGGTCGGCCTGTTGCCCCTGACGACGGTAATTGATGTAACCCTCCCAGCGATC
>NZ_JBVVOT010000227.1:0-357 GCF_055807455.1 Bradyrhizobium sp. Kon58 | reverse complement strand
GTGTGAAGCGCTGTGGACCCCGTCCAAAATCGCTGAAGACGCCATCGCTCAAGTGCGTGCCCAAGTCGGCACCGATAACGTCCTGCTCGGCCTGTCCGGCGGCGTTGACTCCTCGGTGGTTGCTGCCCTGCTGCACAAGGCTATCGGCGACCAACTGACCTGCGTCTTCGTCGACAACGGCCTGCTGCGCGTGCTCGAAGGTGAGCAAGTGATGGCCATGTTCGCCGAGAACATGGGCGTCAAGGTGATCCGCGCCAACGCCGAGGAGCAGTTCCCCAACACCCTGGCCGGCGAGTCCGACCCGGAGACCAACCGCAAGAATATCGCCCGCACCTACAACGAACACGTCGATGAAGG
>NZ_JBVVOT010000226.1:0-357 GCF_055807455.1 Bradyrhizobium sp. Kon58 | reverse complement strand
CACGGCTTGCGCGTCAGCCCGAGCCGGTTGGCGTTGCGCGCCAGCAGGCCTGCGGCGATCACGTTGCGCGGGTTGCTGGTGTTGGTGCAACTGGTGATGGCGGCGATGATCACCGCGCCGTCGGGCATTTGCCCCGGTACGTCGTCCCACTGGCCGCTGATGCCCTTGGCCGCCAGGTCACGGGTGGCGACGCGGGCGTGCGGGTTGCTCGGGCCCGCCATGTTGCGCACCACGCTGGACAGGTCGAACCTGAGGCCGCGCTCGTATTGTGCGCCCTTAAGGTCGTCCGCCCACAGGCCGGTGTGGCGTGCGTATTGCTCCACCAGGGCGACTTGCTCCTCTTCGCGACCGGTGAGC
>NZ_JBVVOT010000225.1:0-359 GCF_055807455.1 Bradyrhizobium sp. Kon58 | reverse complement strand
CCTGCCCCAACCTGCGTTTCACGCCACTGCCGCTGCGCAGCGCCGCACCGCCCTACTCGCCACATCGTTTCGACCCGCATCCCGGCGACAACATCGGCCTGATTGTCGAAGACCTGCGCACCGGCGGCAAACTGTTCTATGCCCCGGGCCTGGGCAAGGTCGATGCGCCGCTGTTGGACATCATGGCCGGCAGCGACTGCCTGCTGGTGGACGGCACGATGTGGGACGACGACGAAATGCAGCGCCGTGGCGTTGGCACCCGCACCGGCCGCGAGATGGGCCACCTGGCGCAGAACGGCCCCGGCGGCATGCTCGAAGTGCTCGAACAGTTGCCAAAGCAGCGCAAAGTGCTTATCCAC
>NZ_JBVVOT010000224.1:0-361 GCF_055807455.1 Bradyrhizobium sp. Kon58 | reverse complement strand
GCTCAGCGAGAACTACGAGGCCCTCAAGGAACTGGCACCGCTGACCAGCACCCCGATCGCCCTGGGCGAGCGCCTGTTCTCGCGCTGGGACTTCAAGCGCGTGCTCAGCGAAGGCTATGTCGACATCATCCAGCCGGATGCTTCCCACGCCGGCGGCATCACCGAGACCCGCAAGATCGCCAACATGGCCGAAGCCTACGACGTGGGGCTGGCCCTGCACTGCCCGCTGGGCCCGATTGCCCTCGCCGCCTGCCTGCAACTGGATGCCGTTTGCGAAACAGTAGACAAGGGTCGTCTTCGCTGTAGATGAATTTGTAGGCGCCGCGGCGAATCATCATCAGCGGGCTGATGGTGCCTTCGG
>NZ_JBVVOT010000223.1:0-362 GCF_055807455.1 Bradyrhizobium sp. Kon58 | reverse complement strand
GCTGGTGATCCGTGAGTCAGCGATAGTGGCATTGCTTTGATGCAGAAGTATCGCGGCATCGAGCGTTGAATAGCTGTCAACGCGGCTTGCGTCCATGTTAAGGGTCGACGCGCCGGTTGCGCGAATTTCACGGGTGACGCCACCCGGCTTCACATTCAGGACGCCACCGCGTTGCACGATATAATTGTCGGTGTGTGAGCCAGGGATCACCAGCCATTCCAAGGGCGGTCTGGATATGTCCCGCAGCCTGTCGGATGACATCGGCTCCGAGGCCACAGTGAGCAATAGCCACATTACAGGTGCCACCTACGGGGCTACGGTTACAGGGTTCAGCCAAAAGGCATTGCCATTGACCCCAGCGG
>NZ_JBVVOT010000222.1:0-363 GCF_055807455.1 Bradyrhizobium sp. Kon58 | reverse complement strand
ACCCTGCCTTACAGCGAGAGCGAAATCCGCCGTATCGCCCGTGTCGGTTTCGACATGGCCCGCGTACGCAGCAAGAAGGTCTGCTCGGTGGATAAAGCCAACGTCCTGGCCTCCAGCCAGCTGTGGCGCGAAATCGTCGAAGAAGTCGCCAAGGATTACCCGGACGTCGAACTGAGCCACATGTACGTCGACAACGCCGCGATGCAACTGGTGCGCGCGCCCAAGCAGTTCGACGTGATCGTCACCGATAACCTGTTCGGCGACATCCTGTCCGACCAGGCGCCCATGCTCACCGGTTCCATCGGCATGCTGCCCTCGGCGTCGCTGGATACCAATAACAAGGGCATGTACGAGCCTTGCCAC
>NZ_JBVVOT010000221.1:0-364 GCF_055807455.1 Bradyrhizobium sp. Kon58 | reverse complement strand
CTCAATGGCGGTCCCGGTTCCCAGGCGTTCGTGTGGGTCCACCCGGCATTGGTGGACCTGGTCCGCCAGCCGCTGTCGGGCTGGTTCGGGCATACCCGACAGTTCGCGATGGAAGCCAACTATGCGCCGAGCGCCGGCATCCTGCGCTACCTGTGCGGCACCCAGCCGATTACCTCATTGGCCATGGTGGAATGCGGCCTGGAGGTTTTCGAACGCACCGATATGAGCCACCTGCGCAGCAAGTCGCTGGCCTTGACCGACCTGTTTATCGCGTTGGTTGAAAGCCGCTGTGCAGCCCACAACCTTGTGCTGATCACGCCCCGCGAACATGCGCGGCGCGGCAGCCATGTGAGCTTCGAACACC
>NZ_JBVVOT010000220.1:0-364 GCF_055807455.1 Bradyrhizobium sp. Kon58 | reverse complement strand
CGAGTACCTGCGATGCCTGCAACTGCCCGGCAGCGCACGGGGCATTTGCGAGGATTACCGCGCCTCGGCCGGTATCGATCTGGAACATGATCGCGTGGATATCAACGCCGGCAATCAGCTAACGCAGCCGCTGTTGGTGCTATGGGGCGCCGAAGGCACCGTGGGGCGCTGTTTCGATCCATTAACGGAATGGCAGCAGGTAGCGACTGATGTACGCGGCAAAGCCTTACCTTGCGGCCATTACATCGCTGAGCAAGTGCCAGAACTATTGCTTGAAGAAGTGCTGAGCTTTTTCGCAAGACCGATGTAGCCAAGCCACTGGAAAAACCGCCTCGCAGGCACAGCCAGTGCCTTCGAGCGCTTT
>NZ_JBVVOT010000219.1:0-366 GCF_055807455.1 Bradyrhizobium sp. Kon58 | reverse complement strand
CCCGCATCGACCTGGCCTGGCTGGAACGCGCTATCGACAGTCTTGGTGATACCACGGCGGCGGCGCGCAATGACTATAAGATTCATCGACTGGTGATTGACGGCGAATGGGTCATGGGCGTTTACCTGTTCAGTCATTCCGATTACCCGGTTCTGCTGTACACCCCTAACGCCCCGGACGGTATCGAGGTGCGTGAGGCGAAGCTGTTCAATTATTGGCTGAAAAAAGTCGATGGCGTGTCGGGTTATCTGCATGACCGCGTGGCGGTCAACGGCCAGGTTCGCGTCGCGAGCTTCCTGGAAACCGCGCGCAAAGGGCTGCCGGAGACGATAGACCCCACGACGCCAAGTCCTGCGCGCCATGACC
>NZ_JBVVOT010000218.1:0-367 GCF_055807455.1 Bradyrhizobium sp. Kon58 | reverse complement strand
CCCGGTGATGGTGCCGATGTGGATGTACCCGATCGCCATCGCGGCGGGTAATACCTTCATTCTCAAGCCCAGCCCCACCGACCCGAGCGCCTCGCTGTTCATGGCCGAGCTGCTGCGTGAAGCGGGCCTGCCCAAGGGCGTGTTCAACGTGGTGCAGGGCGACAAGGAAGCGGTGGACGCGCTGATCGAACACCCAGACGTCAAGGCCGTGAGTTTTGTTGGCTCCACGCCGATTGCCCAGTACATCTACGAGAGCGGCGCGCGTAACGGCAAGCGCGTACAAGGCCTGGGCGGGGCGAAAAACCATATGGTGGTGATGCCCGACGCGGACATCGAGCGCACCGTCGATGCCCTGATGGGCGCCGCC
>NZ_JBVVOT010000217.1:0-368 GCF_055807455.1 Bradyrhizobium sp. Kon58 | reverse complement strand
CCTCAAGCCGCTGGACGGCATGGGCGGCACCTCGATCTTCCGTCATCGCACCGGCGACCCCAACCTGTCGGTGATCCTGGAAACCCTGACCGCCCTGGGCACCCAGCAGATCATGGGCCAGGCTTACCTGCCGGCAATCAAGGACGGCGACAAACGCATCCTGATGATCGACGGCGAGCCGGTGGATTATTGCCTGGCGCGTATTCCGGCGGCCGGCGAGACCCGTGGCAACCTGGCGGCCGGTGGTCGTGGCGAGGCGCGGCCGCTGTCGGACAAGGACCGCTGGATCGCCGCTCAAGTCGGCCCAACCCTTCGCGAAAAAGGCCTGCTGTTCGTAGGACTTGATGTAATTGGCGAGAACCTCACCG
>NZ_JBVVOT010000216.1:0-368 GCF_055807455.1 Bradyrhizobium sp. Kon58 | reverse complement strand
AGCGCCTCGACCATGACCCGATCGCCAGATGCCTTGATGCCGGCGTGTGAGGCGCTGCGGCCCGAATCCTGTTCGTCATCACCGAACAATTGGGTAAAGAGCTGGCGCTGCTCCAAAGGCACAGGCGCGCCCACCTCGTGGACACGGTCCTCGCGAGGATCGCGTCGACGTTGGCGTTCAGACGTGTTGGCTGAAATGGAGGTCATAGCGATTCCTGCGTGAGCAAATTGGCCAGCTCCTGGAGTTTTTCGACTTGACGCAGGCACGCGGTGACATGCTTCTGCGCCCTACCTACCTCTACTTCACGCTGTTCCTGCTGCCCTTGCAGGTGGTGCAACTGGCCCTCTTCACGCCGGGTGCCGGCAGAC
>NZ_JBVVOT010000215.1:0-373 GCF_055807455.1 Bradyrhizobium sp. Kon58 | reverse complement strand
CTTCCGATGGCGTTATGCGTGACGTTGCTTGGGCTGGATGGAATCACGGGTCTAATTATTGCCTACGTGCCGTTGATACTTTTGGCGGGTAAATATCACGCAGGCGCGTTGGAAGCGTCAACGAGCTGAATGTCGATAGAGACGACGCTAGCAACTATCCATTGCGGTGTGTCGAAACGCCAAAAAAATTTGGGAGCAGTCTGAGGTGGGCGAAGGGGTTATGGACAGATTACGTGCGTTCTTGGTGGGTCTACCTCGCCGGAAGAAGAGACTGATTCAGGTAGGAACAGACGTGTTCGTAGTCTGGGCTGCCCTATGGCTCGCATTTATCGTGCGCCTTGGCGTAGATGACGTGGCCAATCCTTTCTTGGAC
>NZ_JBVVOT010000214.1:0-373 GCF_055807455.1 Bradyrhizobium sp. Kon58 | reverse complement strand
CTCATCTACAAAGCGATGCTCGCGACAATCGAAGGTATCCCGGCGATCACCTCAACATTTCCAGCAGGTGCTCAAACATCTGATGCGCAACTCTCTGTTTTGACGACAAAGCCTGCTGCTGAGGAGCGCGAGGATCTGAGCTGCGTCGCCAAACATTCCTCGCTGGAAGAGAAAACCTCTGCCTCGCCCCCACATCTAACGCAACTGCGCCAGTTAGCACGCGAACTGCTTGATGGAGGACTGCCCCCTTCCATTACATCGCTGTTCCCGGACGCTGGACCGCTTCGAAGCGCGCAAGCAGATTGTCGCTGCCTTCGACGCTGCCGGTTTGCTGGTGAGCGTGGATGACCACGGCCTGAAAGTGCCGAAGGGC
>NZ_JBVVOT010000213.1:0-374 GCF_055807455.1 Bradyrhizobium sp. Kon58 | reverse complement strand
AGCGGCCACACCCCCAGCACGTCATCGATCTTCCAGCGATCCTGGGCGGCCATGAAGCACCACACAAACAAGCCGCCCGCGACCACACCGGTGACCAGCGCGCCCACCGGATGCATCAGGTCGGAACCGGCGCAGATCGCCACTAGCCCAGCCAGCGGGCCGTTGTGCAGAAAGCCGGGGTCATTGCGGCCGATCACCAGCGCGGCGACCGTGCCGCCGACCATTGCCATCAACGAGTTGACCGCCACCAGGCCGCTGACGCCATTGAGGGTTTGCGCGCTCATCACGTTGAACCCGAACCAGCCCACGATCAAAATCCACGAACCCAGCGCGAGAAACGGAATGCTGGAGGGCGCAAACGCCACCAGGCGCCC
>NZ_JBVVOT010000212.1:0-376 GCF_055807455.1 Bradyrhizobium sp. Kon58 | reverse complement strand
GAACCTGCCCAACGCTCACGGGCGGGTTCACCATGATCTCGGCCACCCCGCTTGCGCAGCTTTTTTGCCTGGCCTACGGGGCGATCCTTGCCCCGCATCAACCATCATTGCACTGGCAGTTGGTCTGTGATGAAACGCCGATCGATGGGTTGGCGCCCGTGGATCACGAACAATCGGAGGTCGAGATATCGCTGCCGAAAGCGGCCGCCGCCCCGGTATCGACCTGAGCCGATGGGCTGACGGACATGCGCGCGCCGGCCGACAGACTGCCGTTGATCCGCGGAACCTGACACAGGGAGGATTGCGCACCCATGCTCATGCGCACGGTCGCCACCTGCGCCGTGAAAGGCAACGGTTTCTTGTTGAAGGTGCCGCC
>NZ_JBVVOT010000211.1:0-376 GCF_055807455.1 Bradyrhizobium sp. Kon58 | reverse complement strand
CGCGGGCGGATAGTTTTGAGGCGCAAGAGGCTTCTGTAGCTTAATCAGACATGATTTTTTTTACTCGATTCTGCAGGGCCAAGTCGTTGCTGGCTTCCGGAGGAGGACAGACAGCTCCCTTTGGGTCAGGTGCTGTCTGGAACAGGCGCAGGTCCATGGTTCCCATAGGCCGTTCGGACAGTTGCTGCCAACTATCTGGAAACACTGTGCTTCCTCCTCTACGACCCAACCACCAAACACGGCAGTTACCTTCAGGAATAAAAGCCATATCACTGAGATACACTTGAGCCGCCGACGGCATGAGAATAGTAGAAGAACCTAAGCCTGAGTCTATACCTCGATGCAACTGCGGCAAGGAAGGCAACTCATTGTAATA
>NZ_JBVVOT010000210.1:0-377 GCF_055807455.1 Bradyrhizobium sp. Kon58 | reverse complement strand
AAAGGCCAAACCCCTGACTATCTGGATGAATACGCCATCAGTGAGCGCGGCTCCCACGAAGTCCTCTGGTATGCGCATTTTCACTACAGCACCCACTGGACGCCGAATAAATCATTCATCAGCGCTCGCCTGAAAACTGTAGCGGAACAGCGGCTGGGGGCGGCGGCTGACTCCGTCAAGGGCCTGGATGAGACACAAAGGGTGGCCTTCTACAGCAGCGAGATCAGTCTGGCGCAAGCCCAGCGGGTGTTTTTCCCATAAGCTGATCTGGACGGGCAACGGCACACAACTTGCTGCCTGGCCTGGGTCTCTGTCGTGGAAATTGCCATGCTCCATTCACACCTGACCACCCTCAATGCCGTGTCCCTGATCCTCAC
>NZ_JBVVOT010000209.1:0-378 GCF_055807455.1 Bradyrhizobium sp. Kon58 | reverse complement strand
CCAGGTAATCATCGGCGCCCATTTCCAGGCCGATGATTCGGTCAGTGTCGTCATTGCGCGCGGTGAGCATCAGAATCGGTGTGGCTTTGTGCTTGCCTGCTTGCAGTTCCCGACACAGCACCAGCACCACCAGCGCCAGTTGGCGACCGACACCGTTGGCCGTCACCACCCAGTCACTGCTGACGACGGCGAGGCTGGAAACCAGGGCAAAGGTCAGCGCCAGGCCGAGGAGCGTGCACACCACTGACGACGGCGAGCGATCGGCACGGGCGAATAAAAACGGCACGACGGGGAGAATGCACGGGCTGAGCACCGTGACGATACCTCCCCGCGTTTCAATGGGCGCCAGCGAGGGACTTGACCTCGGCCAAACCAACA
>NZ_JBVVOT010000208.1:0-378 GCF_055807455.1 Bradyrhizobium sp. Kon58 | reverse complement strand
AATCGACTCATCCCGCGCCAACGCCACGCCCATGCGGCGCTGGCCGTTCACTTCTGGCTTGCCAAACAGACGCAACGCCGTGTCCGGCTCGCTCAATGCGGCGCCCAGGTTGGCGAACGCCGTCTGGGTCGACTGCCCTTCCACCAGAATCACCGCCGAGGCCGACGGCCCGAACTGACGGATCAATGGAATCGGCAGGCCGAGGATGGCGCGCGCGTGCAGGGCGAACTGCGATAAATCCTGGGAAATCAGGGTTACCAGGCCGGTGTCATGCGGGCGCGGCGACACTTCGCTGAACCACACTTGCTCACCCTTGATGAACAGCTCCACGCCAAACAGACCACGGCCACCCAGGGCTTCGGTCACTGCTTTGGCGAC
>NZ_JBVVOT010000207.1:0-378 GCF_055807455.1 Bradyrhizobium sp. Kon58 | reverse complement strand
CCTGCCCGACTGGCTGGGCCAGGCCTCGTCCGCTCGGCACTGCGCGCTGAAACACGCGCCAGTTGCACTGTCATCGCGAGTCAAAGCAGCGACGACGCCCGAGCACGAGCGCCTGCAAGGGCTGATTGCCAATTACATGACGGCGCAGAACAGCATCGACAAAAAGCTGGAAAAGATCGCGGATGCCAAAGCCTACGCCGAGCCCATCCTCAAGCAAGCCCTGAAAACCCGCTTCGGCCTTGACCTGGACGTACAGGCTACGTTCCTGCACCTCTACGTACCCGTCACGGTGCCAGGCTTCCCGATCAAGACCGGGGCGCGTACCTGGACCGTGTCGCTGCTGGATGCCGCGCTGCACAATTTTGAAGAGCGTGAGAC
>NZ_JBVVOT010000206.1:0-379 GCF_055807455.1 Bradyrhizobium sp. Kon58 | reverse complement strand
TATGTGTGGCTCGCCTGCTATCAAAGCACAGTCATCAGATCATTTGGCCTCAATTTTCACACGGACGGAGGAAATTTACCGATCGGCGATAATTGCGTGCAGGTAAGTGGGCAAGCCATACGGGCTCACAGGAGCAATGAGGTGCTTCTTTCAGGCAGTTGCTAATCTCAAGCAGGAGCGGCTACCCAGGCTCTCATCAACGATGATGGTCGAGTTGACAGAGCTTTTGTCGGCGTGGATTTCGGTCTGGTCACTAGGAATGACTTTTTAAACGACTGCTTTAGGAGCGAAAAGCGTTGATCGTATATCTGAAAGTTTCAACTGAACTAGCTAAATTAACCTTTTACGGCAGAGTTTGATTCATCACTTTCCCAAGGGA
>NZ_JBVVOT010000205.1:0-380 GCF_055807455.1 Bradyrhizobium sp. Kon58 | reverse complement strand
GGGCATATCCCGTTGGCCTGCAGCCCCGATCCTTCCTCCGCCGCACCGATCAGTGGGCTGGTGGAACCTTGCGAGTGCGAATTCACCCACGAAATGTCGGTAGAGCGGATTTGGGAAGCCCCATGGGTGACCAAGCCCTACACCGAGGAGCAGTGGCTGGCGATCCAGGCCCTGGGGCGGCAGATCGATGGTGACCTGCACAGGGATGATGTGCGCCTGACCATGGGCGGTGAGCCGACCTTTGTCTCAATCGACGACCCCGACGGCGCCGAATGGAACACCGCCGCCCTCGGCCCGGACAAGCGGCGCCTGTCCGCCGAGCTGTTCCAGCGCATGCGCAACCACAACCCCCCCAAGGGCCTGGTGCACTTCGGTCAGGG
>NZ_JBVVOT010000204.1:0-380 GCF_055807455.1 Bradyrhizobium sp. Kon58 | reverse complement strand
CGACCGAGGCCCGTCGGTCAGATATACGAACTGGACCGTCTCCTGGATCCAGCCCTCCGCGTAATAAAGACACTCACCCTTAGCACGCTCCAGGCCATCGCTCATCAGTTGGGCTTCAGATACGCGGCGTCCCAGACCATCGAAATAGGTGATCGACTGGTTGCCCTGAGCATCGGTGCTGATCAAATGAGCACGCCGAGTTTGTGTCGCAAAGTGATAAGCGTAACGCCGCTCCGCTTGCTGCAGCTTGCCGGGTGATACCGTTTCCGCCACCAGACGTCCACTGACGTCGAACGCCAGCGCCAGGGCACTGCCGCCGTCTCGGGTCATCGACAGCAGGCGACGATTGACCAGCGAGAGGGTGCGTACCGATTCCAGCC
>NZ_JBVVOT010000203.1:0-380 GCF_055807455.1 Bradyrhizobium sp. Kon58 | reverse complement strand
GACCAGCTCAAGCTGGTGTTCGACGAGACCGGCAAGTCCAACCTCAGCATCACCGGCGTGACCTACAACTCCAAGGGTCTCGGCCTCGCCTCGCTGACCAGCGGTGTCGACTTCATCGACAACGCTGCCACCAACAAGGTGCTGACCAACCTGAACTCGGCCTCGAGCACGCTGCGCTCGGAAGCGTCGAGCCTGGGTTCGAACCTGACCATCGTGCAGGTGCGTCAGGACTTCAACAAGAACCTGATCAACGTGCTGCAGACCGGTTCGTCCAACCTGACCCTGGCCGACACCAACGTCGAGGCGGCCAACAGCCAGGCGCTGTCGACTCGCCAGTCGATCGCGGTCTCCGCGCTGTCGCTGGCCAACCAGTCGCAGCA
>NZ_JBVVOT010000202.1:0-381 GCF_055807455.1 Bradyrhizobium sp. Kon58 | reverse complement strand
TGATCACGCTGGCGTACAGGTCATGGGACACCGCCGACGCACCGGCCAGGGTCAAGCCGGCTACCACCGCGAGGATGGTGGCGAAGGCCACGGCCGAAATGAAGCCCAGGAAGATACTGCCGCCCACCGCGTTGGCCAGGTGCACCGCCGCCATGTTGTTGCCGCCGAGCAAGGCGCCTGCGGCATCCTTGAACGCCGGATTGGTGCTGACCAGCAGGATCGCGCCAAAGCCGATGATGAACGTCAGGATATAGAAGTAGCCGATAAAGCCGGTGGCGTACAGCACGCTCTTGCGCGCTTCCTTGGCGTCGCTCACGGTGAAGAAGCGCATCAGGATGTGTGGCAGGCCAGCGGTACCGAACATCAGCGCCAGGCCCAGGG
>NZ_JBVVOT010000201.1:0-383 GCF_055807455.1 Bradyrhizobium sp. Kon58 | reverse complement strand
CCGGTGAAGAACTGGAAATACGGGTCGTGAACCCAGCGCTCGCAAACGCCCTCATCGGACAGCCCGTAAGTGTGCTTGAGCAACAGCAGCCCGATCATGAACCGGGTCTCGATCCCGGGCCGGCCATTCTCGCTGTAGAGCGGCGCGACCCCGCCGTCGATCCAGTCCCAATCGATCTTGCCGGCGAGCAGAACCAGCTCGTGCTTCAGATTGATGATCTGGTCCAGCCGCGCCCGGAACAGATCGTTCGATCCCGTCGTCCTGTGCTTCTTCGGTCGCATCGGCCCCTCCGATGCACCACAGAATCATGGTCCGCAGCGAAAGGGAATCCACAAACGAAAATTGCAAGGTTTGGGGGCCTCAAGCCCCCAATCCCTGCAATC
>NZ_JBVVOT010000200.1:0-384 GCF_055807455.1 Bradyrhizobium sp. Kon58 | reverse complement strand
TTAGTTTATTATTAAAGTAATTAATAAAATCAAACACTTAAGAGCTAGCTACAAACAGCTATTAAATTATTAATTACTTTAATAATAAACTAAGGTCGTATTAACTATTGCCAATATTTCGCTTGTAACCCAAAAAAAAATGGGTAAGGTTTGAAGCGTTCCCTCCGACAGCCAGCCTGCATTCCAGCAAGAACCTAGGCCGACTCTAGAGGGGAGCTACAAACCCACCCATCCTCAAACGAAGTGATCATATCATGGGCGATAATGTAACCAACCACCGAGTGCGTGAATTGGAGCGAAAGGTAGCTGGCCTGCAAACACAGGTTCAGATTCTGCACTCCCTCCGAGACACTGATAACAAAAAGCGCGATCGTCAAATTCGCG
>NZ_JBVVOT010000199.1:0-384 GCF_055807455.1 Bradyrhizobium sp. Kon58 | reverse complement strand
ACCGCCGCCAAGGTCACGGTGGCCGAGGTCGAGCATCTGGTTCCGGCCGGCGAACTCGATCCCGACCACATCCACACACCCGGTCTTTTCGTCAAGCGCATCGTCGAGGTCGGAACGGCCAAGAAGCGCATCGAATTCCGCAACACCCGCGTATCAGGAGATACACATGGCCTGGACCCGTGAACAGATGGCTGCGCGCGCCGCGAAGGAACTGCGTGACGGCTATTACGTCAATCTCGGCATCGGCATTCCGACGCTGGTCTCGAACTACATCCCGGACGGCATGGACGTCAGCCTTCAGAGCGAGAACGGCATGCTCGGCATGGGCCCGTTCCCCTATGAGGGTGAAGAGGACGCCGATCTCATCAACGCCGGCAAGCAGAC
>NZ_JBVVOT010000198.1:0-385 GCF_055807455.1 Bradyrhizobium sp. Kon58 | reverse complement strand
GCCGCCATGCCCTGCTCGACCATCGCTTCCAGCTTGTCGATGAGATCGCGGTCGGTGCCCTCGGGCTCGGCTTCGGTCGCCTCCAGCCCGGCCAGAATTTCCTTGATGCGGTCGATCGACGACAGGATCACCGTCACCGCCTGCCCCGTCACCGGCATGCCGTCACGGAATTTGCCCATCAGCGTCTCGCCGGCATGCGCCAGCGCTTCAAGGCGCGGCAATCCGAGGAAGCCGCACGTCCCCTTGATGGTGTGGACCAGGCGGAAGATGTTATCCAGGATCTTGGCGTTGTTCGGCTCCTGCTCGAACTTCACCAGCTGATTGTCCACGGTGTCCAGGCTCTCGCTGGTTTCCGTCAAAAACTCCCGCAACAGATCATCCATGA
>NZ_JBVVOT010000197.1:0-386 GCF_055807455.1 Bradyrhizobium sp. Kon58 | reverse complement strand
CCAAAGACGACCGCTCGGCTGCGTTCTTAATCACCTAGAGGTTGAAGACGAACGAGCCAAGCCGCTTTGGTGGTGGACAACAAAGCGCTGAACAGTCTCGACAGGTTTGCGCCTGTCAAGGTTGACAGTTACGAAGGTTTTGCGAAAAGCGTTAACTGCATGAAGTCAGTGCGAATTAGTTAAGTAGTCGTGAGTGGTACTGATCACTAGTCGTCCACATCTATTGGAGATACCCGATGCCCTGTCTATGCCGGGCTCTCGGTTCCTTCTACTTAGGAGTTTATAAAATGGCAAACCCAAAAATCAAACCCATGTTCCGCCTCCTCTTCCGTCAAGATATGGGGGAAGGTCTGGATCGTTTCCGGGATGACGCCGCTTGAGTGGCC
>NZ_JBVVOT010000196.1:0-386 GCF_055807455.1 Bradyrhizobium sp. Kon58 | reverse complement strand
GCTGAAATCCCGGCACTTCTCGATTTTAGGTTATCGAGCCGACGCTCTGTATGTCGAGACCCAGGGTGGGACTGAAATGAGGCTTCCTTTGCAGGCGTTCGTGAGGACGCTGCGTCACATGTACGAATCGGGCTCCAGTGCATATCGTCCTTCGCTCATACGCTCAAGCAATCTTGAGCCTCCGCTAGGTGGCCTCTGCGACATATCCCGAGGTGCGAATGGCGAGACGCGCTGGATCACATACATTTTACCGGTTCTCCAGCACTTGCGCTGGGTCCACGTCAATGGCGCCCAACGACCAAACACTGCATGGCTAGCATCGCCAGCCTGAGTCTTACTCGAGGGCAAAAACCACCGTTGATGAAAACCATGCTCGAAAAACTACG
>NZ_JBVVOT010000195.1:0-388 GCF_055807455.1 Bradyrhizobium sp. Kon58 | reverse complement strand
GGCCGATCGAGGCTGCCGCAACTTGTGAAATTTCCTGCGCAGTTATCAGCCCGCCCTCACCTCAATTCGAATTAGCGTTTAAGCTGTCGCGAAACGCTTTTTCTGACTGGGAGGTGGCCAAGGGCGAAGTGCCGGTGGTGATCGGTCCGTCCGGCTCGGGCAAATCCACCTTTCTGCGCTGCCTCAATGGGCTGGAGGCGTTCGACTCGGGCTCGGTGAGCATCGACGGTTTGCAGCTGGCACGCACGATTTCCGCCACGTAGGCACCGGTGAACAGCGACAGGGCGGCGATCCCGGCAAACTCCCGGTGCAACGCACCGATGGGTACGCGGGTTTGCTGGGCCTGGCCGTTACCCTGCAGGCGCACGGTGATGGTGGAGCCGAGGGC
>NZ_JBVVOT010000194.1:0-388 GCF_055807455.1 Bradyrhizobium sp. Kon58 | reverse complement strand
ATACCGACATAGAAGTCGGTGTAATCGTTGATTTTGGCCGGCAGGTGCATTTGGCAGTCGGCGGCGCGGTGCAGCACCTGCGCCTCGCGGGTCTTGAGCTTGCTGCCTTCGGCAAGCAGTTCCAGCAGACGCTCGCGCAGGGCCACGCGGGGGCCGCGGCCGAGTTCGAAAAACGCGTTCAACTGGACTATGAACTGGAACTGGGCATCTGGATCGGCCAGGGCAATGCCATGGGCGACGCGATTGCCATCAGCGATGCGGCCGAGCACATCGCCGGTTTCTGCCTGCTAAACGATTGGTCGGCCCGCGACATCCAGGCCTGGGAATACCAGCCGCTGGGTCCGTTCCTGTCCAAGAGCTTCATCACCAGCATCTCGCCCTGGGTGGT
>NZ_JBVVOT010000193.1:0-389 GCF_055807455.1 Bradyrhizobium sp. Kon58 | reverse complement strand
GCCAAGGGGGACGCATGACCCCGATTTCACGTAAAAAACAGGTGGTCGCTCACTCAACCCGAGTCGACGCGCCCGAACATGAAGTCCAAACCAACCTCGCCCTGGCGCGATGGCTGGCGCAAATAATGGGGTTAAAATTCGGCGGCAGTTACGACCCGCACACACACGCTGGCCGCGATCTGTACCTGCGTCCCACACAAACCGTGGTGGGGACTGCCCAGGCACGGGCGCTGAATATCAAAGGCCCAGACGACCTGTGGGGGGGGTATGTCGATCACCCGTTCATCTGCACCAAAGCCATCAGTCACGGGCTGTTAGGCCCTGAAGCCAAGGCGCCAGAGGGTTGGTCGCCGCTGTTCAGTGAGCGCGTACGCGACGTCGTCCTCGAC
>NZ_JBVVOT010000192.1:0-391 GCF_055807455.1 Bradyrhizobium sp. Kon58 | reverse complement strand
GCGAAGAGTCGGCAGCAGAGGCGCAAGCCGCCAAGGCACGTTACGGCCTGCTGATGCGGGTGAAGTCGAAGATAGACCCGAACGGCAGTGACCGCGATCACAAGAACGTCCGCTATGTCTATTACGAAGTGTTCCCCCTGCAAGGGCTGATCCGTCCTCGTCATGACTTGCCCAGGTATCTGCCGAACCCGCCTCCCAGGGTGTCTAATCCCGAAAACTATGAAACGACCCAGGCCAAAGGCGTTGACGTCGCGGTACTCACTTGCTGCCCCGGCCTGAGTTCCGGCAAAGAAACGCCCTTGATCGCTTCGGTCAACAACCCGCCGGACCATTTTCCCACCTGCGGCGACGTGCCATTTTCATAGGCCTCGTAATCAACCGCGACGTCAAC
>NZ_JBVVOT010000191.1:0-393 GCF_055807455.1 Bradyrhizobium sp. Kon58 | reverse complement strand
GCTAGTAGAGTCGTATGTCATCATCAACGCCTCCGTACTGTTCTTTGGTTTTGGTGGTTCACAGTGGACACGCGACTTTGCTATAGCTCCGCTCCGCTTCGTTATTGCAGTTGGCGCTAAGCTGTTCGTCCTAACGTTGATCGTAGGAATTATCGTCACGTCAGCGAAGTCGTGGTTAGCAGCGTATACCAACGACGAAGCGTCTTTGATGACATTGGCAGGCTTGGCTCTTGTATGCGCTTATCTGACTAAAACTATCCCCGAATTGATCGGCGGGATGATTAGTGGCACGTCTATGGGCGGCGGATCGGCAATCGGTGGTATGGCGGCGGCTGGAGCCGCTGGTGCAGCGGCGGCTATTGCAACCATCTCAACAGCAGGTGCCGCAGCTCC
>NZ_JBVVOT010000190.1:0-393 GCF_055807455.1 Bradyrhizobium sp. Kon58 | reverse complement strand
TGGCCGTCGGCGCGCTGGAAGCCCCGGCCTACCCGATCAACAGCCGGGTTGTGACCACCTGGTTCCCCGAGCGCGAGCGCGCCACCGCGATTGGCGTCTATACCTCCGGGCAGTTTGTCGGGCTGGCGTTTCTCACGCCCGTGCTGGCCTGGCTGCAGCATGCGTTCGGCTGGCATATGGTGTTCGTCGCCACCGGTGGCGTGGGCATTCTGTGGGCGGTGATCTGGTATGCGGTGTACCGCGAGCCGAAAGATTTCAAAGGCGCCAACGCCGCCGAAATCGAGCTGATCCGCGAAGGTGGCGGCCTGGTGGACATGCAGGAAAAAGCCGCCAAGGCGCCGTTCAGTTGGGTCGACCTCGGCATTGTGCTGAGCAAGCGCAAACTCTGGGGCA
>NZ_JBVVOT010000189.1:0-395 GCF_055807455.1 Bradyrhizobium sp. Kon58 | reverse complement strand
CGAGCTCGGCACTGCACCTGCTGCTAACACGTCCTGCCATGGAGCGATGGATTCTTCGATGTGAACTCCCAACGACTTCAAAGCTGACGAATCACGTAGATCAAAAATGTGTTTTCCAACAACACGCACATAGACAATCTCGAGCTGAGCATTGCGGCACGCTTGTGAGATTGCATCGCGGCATCTACACCTTCTCGCGATGAGCTCAAGTACAGCGTAGGTTGATTGCTGCGTCAGTAGCGCCCAGCCGTTCTAGAACCGCAAAGCGCGGAGGTCCGGTAGTTAGGATCTACAGCGCGATAGAAAACCCCATTAACTTCGGCGAACATCGTGCGGACCTTTCCTGCCACGAATTGCCAGACCATTGTGGCAATCCATAAGCATCGCTTTGCGTA
>NZ_JBVVOT010000188.1:0-396 GCF_055807455.1 Bradyrhizobium sp. Kon58 | reverse complement strand
ACCATGATCTCGGCCACCCCGCTTGCGCTGCTTTGCGGTACCGCACAAAAACCTGCGAGCGATTGGGTCAGCCCCGTGCCCCGGGCCTTGAGCCAGGTTTCCTTGATGCTCCACAGTTGCGTAAAACGCGACAGGTAGTTGGCTTCATCAAGCGCCAGCCAACACTGCTCGTGCGGATGGAAAAAACGCCGGGCGATGGCTTTTTTCACCGCCACTTTCCCGCTGATTGCTTCCAGGTCAACGCCCACCTCGTGGCCCCGGCACAGAGCGATGGCAGCCGAACGACCGCTATGGCTCACGTTGAAACGCAACCAGGTGTGCTCAGGCAGCCAAGGCTTACCGGCGGCGGTTCGCGCGATACGCACTTGATCGACCGGGATGGCAAGGTAGACGGCC
>NZ_JBVVOT010000187.1:0-398 GCF_055807455.1 Bradyrhizobium sp. Kon58 | reverse complement strand
ACGGGAAGGGATACCCATCACGATACCATTATGGCCGAATCCCGCAGAGTTTCCGGGTGACTTCGACACCCTCAGGGTCACGATTGATGGGAACGAAGTTTATCTTGACGAGTTGGAGGGCCCTCTCACAGCGGATGTGGATATTGTGCTCCGCTCAGGTCGCCTTAGAAGTCATGGGCCCAAAGCGAGGTACAGGCCGGCAAGCTGGCCGAGAAGGTGCTGGCTGATGCGTGCCAGGTCATCCAGACGCCTCGGCACCTTGCCCGTGTCCTTCAGGCGACTGCGTTCAAGCGGGGTGGCGGCGCCCATCACCTCGTCCACGGCCTGATGCGGCAACGAGGGATAACGTCGGCCCAGCACGCCGGGATCTTCTACCTCAGGCCTGTTTGAACGCCAAA
>NZ_JBVVOT010000186.1:0-399 GCF_055807455.1 Bradyrhizobium sp. Kon58 | reverse complement strand
GCGGTTGGCCAGGGTCTGGAACACAAAGGCCAGGGCCAGCATGCCCACCGCCGTGATCCCCCAACCGCAAGCCCGAGCTGGACTCCGGCCTGTATGCCTACGCCAAGGCCGGGTTCGGCGACTACATGGGTTTTTCGTCCGCCTGGGGTTACTGGATCAGTGCCTGGCTGGGCAACGTCGGTTACTTCGTGCTGCTGTTCAGTACCCTCGGCTACTTTTTCCCGATCTTTGGCGAAGGCAATACCCCCGCGGCGGTGATTGGCGCCTCGGCGTTGCTGTGGGCCGTGCATTTTCTGGTGCTGCGCGGGATCAAGGAAGCGGCGTTCATCAACCTGGTGACCACTGTGGCGAAGATCGTACCGCTGCTGATGTTTATCGTGATTGCCGCCGTGGCGTTCA
>NZ_JBVVOT010000185.1:0-399 GCF_055807455.1 Bradyrhizobium sp. Kon58 | reverse complement strand
ATTGCAGGCTGCGCAAATGCGCGAATCGTTTGAAGAAAGATGGGGCTCCACGGACCGAGCTGCCGCCGTCCAATGTCAGTCTGCTCACATGATCAAAGTCGATCGCCAGCTCCGGCAGGTCTCCCATGAATGTCAGCTCGGACGAGAAACTGTCCGCCCGGGCAAACGGCGACGTCGTAGCGCGAGCGCGCCAGAGATTTTCCAGCTGGGTGGAAAACGCATCTCGCGCCGCCAGTTCCGCCAGTTGTTCCACCGCTGTAAAGGCCTGGCCATTCGAGGGATTGAGCGCCGGCAGTTGCCTTGTCCAGCGCGACAGTTGCGAGGTCAGTTGGAGTATTTCGCTTTCCCACTGCGCAACCTGGATCTGCCCCTGTAGCAGTGTGCTCGGCAATTCATAGA
>NZ_JBVVOT010000184.1:0-400 GCF_055807455.1 Bradyrhizobium sp. Kon58 | reverse complement strand
ACCAGCTGCAGGCCGGGTACGCCGAGGGCGTCGCGGTTATATTCGATCAAGGCTTGGCGGCCTTCATCGGCTTCAATCGCCAACGCCCTGCAGCTGGGATGCGCGCGCATCCATTCGATGCCGATGGAGCCGCTGCCCGCGCCCACGTCCCAGAGCAGCTCGCCGGGCATCGGGGCGAGGCGGGCGAGGGTGATGGCGCGCACATCGCGTTTGGTCAGTTGGCCGTCGTGTTTGAAGGCCGCGTCCGGCAGGCCGGCGAGGCGTGGGAGGCGGGGTGCGTCGGGATCGGCCAGGCAGTCGATGGCGAGCAGGTTCAGGTCGGCCACCGCAGGCTCACCCCACGACTGCGCGATGCCGTCGATACGCCGCTCCTGCGCGCCGCCCAGGTGTTCAAACACGC
>NZ_JBVVOT010000183.1:0-400 GCF_055807455.1 Bradyrhizobium sp. Kon58 | reverse complement strand
CCTTGATGAAAACCTTTTTCAACGAGGCGGCACTGACCAGCGAAGACTTTTTGGGAAAGCTCTTGGCTGTACTCACCAGCCATGGATCGTTTGATGCCTTTGTAAATGGTTGCTAGAGGCGAGCCGTCGTTTTCAAAAGGCTCTGCGCAATACACCACATTGATACCGGAGCTGGTGCAAAGGTATTCATAGTGGGCACTTTCGTCCGTGTTCTGAAAGCGTCCCCAACGACTGACGTCATAGACAAGAATCACCTGATACTGGGTATGTCCGGCCTGGACGTCGTCAAGCAATCTACGCAGAGCATCACGGCCGCCGATATCTAGGCGACTTTTCCCATGGTCTTGGTAAGTTTTGACGATTTTCAGGCCGTGGCTCATGGCGTAAGCATGGATTGCTG
>NZ_JBVVOT010000182.1:0-405 GCF_055807455.1 Bradyrhizobium sp. Kon58 | reverse complement strand
CCGCCGACCTGGAACGTCGACTGCGCCAGGCCGTAGCGCCCGCCCGAGGCCAGGCGTGCCACGCGGGAGGTTTCCGGGTGAAAGGTCGACGAGCCGACACCCACCAGCCCCGCCGCCAGCAAAATGGCCGGGAAGCTGCCGACAAACGCCAGCATCAGAATGCCGACCAGGGTGCACACCATGCCGGCGGGCAACAGCCAGGGCTTGGGATGACGGTCGGTGTGGTAACCGATCCAGGGTTGCAGCAGCGATGCGGTCAGTTGGAAGGTCAGGGTGATCAGGCCGACCTGGGTGAACGTCAGGCCATAGTTGGCCTTGAGCATCGGGTAGATCGATGGCAGCACGGCCTGGATCAAGTCGTTGATCAGGTGCGCCAGGGCGCAGGCGCCAAGCACCCGCATGACC
>NZ_JBVVOT010000181.1:0-407 GCF_055807455.1 Bradyrhizobium sp. Kon58 | reverse complement strand
CCGGGCGCCCCCGCGCAGAGCGCCAGCGACCGGATGCCAGCCATCGCAGCCACCCCCAGACCGCCTGCGAAGCGCCGTTCGAAACACCCTACGGCGCCGCCGTGACCAACCTGTATGCGATGTGCGCCATGCGCCATCAGTACGAACACGGCACTACCGCCGAGCAACTGGCGTGGATCAAGGTGGCAGCGTCACACCATGCCCAGCACAACCGGCAGGCGATGCTGCGCACGCCAGTGACGGTGGACGATGTGCTGAATTCGCCGCTGATTGCCGCGCCGTTGCGACGCTTGGACTGTTGCGTGATCAGCGACGGCGGTGGCGCGCTGGTGCTGGTTCATCCGTCCATCGCACGGGCGCTCGAGCGCCCACTGATCACACCGATTGGAGCGGGTTATTCCATCAGC
>NZ_JBVVOT010000180.1:0-407 GCF_055807455.1 Bradyrhizobium sp. Kon58 | reverse complement strand
CCATCATGGGCTCCTACGAAGCCGGGGTTGGCAAGACCCTGGGGCACATCGCCCTGGTCGTGGCGCTGGGCACCATGCTTGGCAAGATGATGGCCGAGTCCGGTGGCGCGGAGCAGGTGGCGCGTACGTTGATCAACCGTTTCGGCGAACGCAACGCCCACTGGGCGATGGTCTGCATCGCGTTTCTGGTGGGGCTGCCGCTGTTCTTCGAGGTGGGCTTTGTCTTGCTGGTGCCCGGGGCGATCTACGCGCAGAAGCGCAGCGTCAAGAAACTCATATTTGTCAGCCTGATCCTCTGGGGCGGCCTGGCCACCCTGACCGGCGTGGTTTCCAACGCCTATATGCTGATCGCCATTCGCTTCATGCTAGGGGTGGTCGAAGCCGCCGTGATGCCAGCGATGCTGGTG
>NZ_JBVVOT010000179.1:0-409 GCF_055807455.1 Bradyrhizobium sp. Kon58 | reverse complement strand
GAGCCGAACACCTATCTGCTGGAGTCGGTACAGGGCGGCGAGAAGTGGGGCCGTTTTTCGATGATCGGCACCAGTTGCGGCTCGAACACCAGCGCCCGGGCCAATGCCACCCGCTGTTGCTGGCCCCCGGACAATTGCGCCGGGTAGCGCTGGGCGAAGGCGTCGAGCTGAACCATGCTCAGTACGCGCTTGACCCGCTCACTGATGTCGGTCTTGCTCAAGCCGCGCACAGACAAGGGGAATGCCAGGTTTTCGGCCACGGTCATATGCGGAAACAAGGCGTAGTTCTGGAACACCATGCCGATATCACGCTTGTGCGGCGGCACGTTGACCAGCGATTGCCCACTCACCAGGATCTCGCCGCTGCTCGGCGTTTCAAAGCCAGCGAGCATCGACAGGGTGGTGCTCT
>NZ_JBVVOT010000178.1:0-410 GCF_055807455.1 Bradyrhizobium sp. Kon58 | reverse complement strand
TTTCTAAAGCTGTTTATTTGATTAAAACACGGGGCCTTCATGTTCATGGCGCTGACGTCTCGTGCGCCTTTTTCAAGCCCGTTGTTCGACGTGTTGAGCGTGACCATCTTGTTTAGCCTCATTAATAAAAGGAAGGGAATCGCAGGGGTAACTCTTATTGCGATTCAACAAACATTACTTGCCAACCGTCACCGTCGGTTATTGCATCCGGCAAGTCCTCATGCGTGGCAAGTCGGTGAGAAAGGTTCCTGATTTCAGAGGGGCAACAGGTAACAACGTCCTTCTATTTCAGCTGATTTACATCGGAATATTCCTAAACCGCGACGCGTTCATCTGAGCAATGACGCCTGTTGTTTGGTTTGGATAGGCCGCTGCAAGCGGCGCCGTTCAGATTGCGCTGAGCATTGTTC
>NZ_JBVVOT010000177.1:0-411 GCF_055807455.1 Bradyrhizobium sp. Kon58 | reverse complement strand
CTAAAAGTGAAACCAGAGCTGAAAATTTTCCGCCCTGCTGCAAGCCAACCCCTATTCCGGCAGCAACAAGACCAGAGATCGCTAAAAAGAAATTGAACACTGTCATCCGCTGTTGCGCATGCAGTTCGAAGTACTTCCAAGCGTGTTCCATCGAACGCTCAAACTTTATAACATCATCCATATCCACCTCGACAATTAAAATTACTTTAACTAAAGTACAAGCACACAACACTTGATCCCCAGAAGCAAATCAAAAACAGTTTGCAATAGTAATATCATTTTGGCATTATGACAAGAAAATCCGCTTTTGTGCCAAAAAGGACCACAGCATGAAAATGAGAAAAACGACAAACATAAACTTAGTTGATGTCCAAAATCTTGTTCGAGGAGCTCTCGCAAAGCTCAAAGAAC
>NZ_JBVVOT010000176.1:0-411 GCF_055807455.1 Bradyrhizobium sp. Kon58 | reverse complement strand
CTGGGCTCGAAGGAAAAAGATGGCACTTTGCCAAAACTTAATTTATGGCTGTAAGAAACCACCTACATAGACTCATCGTTAACAAATAAACCAAAAACTCATCTGTAAGAAGTGGGTGGAAGACGGAGCGTCATGCCTAGGCTCACGGCCACTTAAAGTTCAAACACAATATATTTGGAACAACTGAGCAGTTACTCTAAATAGTTATACGCTTACTTCAAATAATTGCAATTGACAGGACGACCGCCAGTCGACTCAGCGTTGACGGTGCCGGAGCAACCGTCGGTCCGGAAGGCTTGCGCCAGCGATAAGATATATCTTAAGTTGTATCTAACCCTATCGAAGAGCGCAGAAAACATGAGAGAGCACCACCCCCACGACAGCCGCGACGGCTTCGACAAACGCATCGGC
>NZ_JBVVOT010000175.1:0-350 GCF_055807455.1 Bradyrhizobium sp. Kon58 | reverse complement strand
CACCGAGTTTCTCTACGAAGAGGCGCGGCAAACTCGCCTGACCACGGAAAAATTCATGATCGACGGTCGCCACACCGGCACCGGCGGCGGTAACCACTTCGTGCTGGGCGGCGCCACACCCAAGGACTCGCCGTTCCTGCGCCGGCCCGACCTGCTGCGCAGCCTGATCAGCTACTGGCACAACCACCCATCGCTGTCCTATCTGTTTTCCGGGCTGTTTATTGGCCCGACGTCCCAGGCGCCCCGGGTGGATGAAGCGCGCAACGATGCGCTGTACGAACTGGAAATCGCCTTCGCGCAAATGCCCGCGCCGGGTGAAGAATGCCCGCCCTGGCTGGTCGACCGTTTGC
>NZ_JBVVOT010000174.1:0-413 GCF_055807455.1 Bradyrhizobium sp. Kon58 | reverse complement strand
ACCGACGCGAAGGCTTCATTGACCTCGAACAGGTCGATGTCCTCGACACGCAGACCCGCCTTGGCCAACGCCTTGCGCGTGGCGGGTGCAGGGCCGGTCAGCATTATGGTGGGATCGGTGCTGGTCACCGCCGTGGCAACAATGCGCGCTCGCGGCTGCAAGCCAAGTTCGCGTCCTTTGGCCTCGGAGCCGATAAGCATCAAGGCAGCGCCGTCGACAATGCCGGAACTGTTGCCCGGTGTGTGCACATGCTGGATGCGTTCCACCTGGCTGTAGACCCGCAATGCGGTGGCGTCGAAACCCATCTGGCCGATCATTTCGAAACTCGGCTTGAGCTTGCCAAGGCCTTCGAGGGTGGACTCGCCACGGATAAATTCGTCATGGTCCAGCAGCACAATGCCGTTCTGGTCCTG
>NZ_JBVVOT010000173.1:0-416 GCF_055807455.1 Bradyrhizobium sp. Kon58 | reverse complement strand
GGTGCCCACCTTCACCGGTAATGACATTGCCCGTGACTTTGGCAAGCTGGACGATTAAGACGAGTCTTTTAAATGTTCAACCCCGGCAAGTTGGAATGTGCTGTGGGAATAAGCCTAAACACATGTAGGGCTTAGCTGTTTATTCTCGGCCTTGTCCTCCTGTTCCGCACACTGTGTAACTCTCTCCTTAATTCGATGTTTATGTTGCCTGTCAATAGGAGCAATCCGAAGGTGGGCAGCGAGCCTTCCTGCGTGTTGAACAGATGCAGGGCTATCACATGGGGGTTCTCGCCAATGTCGAACCAATGGGGCACCCCGGCGGGTACGATCAGCAGATCGTACTTCTCACACCGCACGCCGTAGACGTGATCGCCTATGTGCAACGAGAACAACCCCTGACCCGCGATGAAGAATCG
>NZ_JBVVOT010000172.1:0-417 GCF_055807455.1 Bradyrhizobium sp. Kon58 | reverse complement strand
CCTGCTTGAGCTCAACGCCGCGGTTGCCCTGTTCGTAGTGCACCGCCACCACGCTGCGGCTGTTGAGGTCAATCAACGAGCCATCGGGCAGGGTCACCTGGCGATGCTCACCCAGGCGCGTGGTGAACTCAGCGTTGTACGATTTCGTCTGGTTGAGCGTAAGGAACAATCCCAGGCCCAGCGCAACGGCGACCACGCTGGCAGCCAGTGCATAACGCAGCACGGCGCGGCGCAGGGGGCGCTCGATCGGCGCATCGCCGAGGGCCTGCAGCCGGACCTTGGGCAGCAGGTCCGCTGCGTTCCACAGACCTTGCAGCACATCGAACTCATATCGATGCTCAGGCCGCTGCGCGCGCCAGGCCTCGAAACGCTGACGTTCCTGCGCGCTCAGCTCGCCATCCTGCAGGCGCACGAACC
>NZ_JBVVOT010000171.1:0-417 GCF_055807455.1 Bradyrhizobium sp. Kon58 | reverse complement strand
TGATCTACCGCAACTGGCTCGGCCTGGTGAAGGGCGACCTGGCCGAAGAAGTGGCCAAGGGCGGCAAGACCTTCACCCGCACCATGAACCCCGACCGCGTCTACACCGGCGTGGACGGCAACGACGTCACCCTGCATGGCCGTTCGCTGCTGTTCGTGCGCAACGTTGGCCACTTGATGACCATCGACGCGATTCTCGACAAAGACGGCAACGAAGTGCCGGAAGGCATTCTCGACGGCCTGATCACCCGCCTGGCGGCGATCCACAGCCTCAACGGCAACAGCACTCGCAAGAACAGCCGCACCGGTTCGGTGTACATCTTCAAACCGAAAATGCACGGCCCCGAAGAAGCAGCGTTCACCAACGAGCTGTTCGGTCGCATCGAAGACGTGCTGAACCTGCCGCGCAATACGCTGA
>NZ_JBVVOT010000170.1:0-419 GCF_055807455.1 Bradyrhizobium sp. Kon58 | reverse complement strand
GGAACATTCCATGTAACGTGATATGCGGACTCTGCGACCGCTCTAATTCGGTGCACGCATGGCTCGTCAGGCTTTCGGCCAGAAATCAATAAAACTTAGAGGTTTGTGTGAATCTTCCTCTTTTAGAGGAGAAGACCGACAGGCGGTATGTGCTCAGTCGCTATTGGCCGAAGACCGCCCCAAACGACAAAACCCCTGTCTGCGTTAGCACCAAACGCGTGCCCTATTCGCCACACATTGACCTGTCCGAACCTCTTCCCGGCCAGGCGCCTGCGCCCGAGAAGCTGCCAGGCTGTACCTTCACCAAACCCTGCCAATTGCCCGATGGAATCATTCACTACGCCGACCCTGCCGGTTACGTACCCCTTGAACTGATTAAAGACTACGGCCATTTCAGTCTGCTGGGTGGGCGCGAATTG
>NZ_JBVVOT010000169.1:0-420 GCF_055807455.1 Bradyrhizobium sp. Kon58 | reverse complement strand
GCGCTCCAGTTGGCGCAGTTGGACTTTGGCGTGGTGCACCAGGAGGTCCATGTTGTAGGCCTGGGCAATTTTGAGGTAGGCGTCGCCGGTGGCCGAACCGATCATCGCACTCAGGCGCGCCCAGCGCTGCCATTCGTCATAGGCCCTGGCGCTCAGCTATATCGGCAATGCCGACGCGGCGCGACTCGGCAACCGCTATGCCACGCTGTTCCCCGTACGCATCGCACGCATGGTGCTGGTCAACACCGGGCGCGGTGAACCGCTCGCGTACGGCATCGACCTGTTGCTGCTCAAGGAACCGCCCCAGGCCAGCGGCGATGGCTGCATCAGTCGCTGGCTCGGTGATTTTCTGGCTTACGGCAAACAGCCACCTTCGACTACACGGTGTCTGGACCGTGGCGGTTGGGATTGACCGTTTAC
>NZ_JBVVOT010000168.1:0-422 GCF_055807455.1 Bradyrhizobium sp. Kon58 | reverse complement strand
ATATCGAGCAACCCAATTCATGGACGCGGACATCAGTCCCCGACTCCGCAAGTAGCTTGATTACCCGCTCAGTGAGCTCGTCCAGTCGCTCCTTCACCGCCGGCTGGGTTAGCCAGAAATGTCGCTCGACGAGGTCAGGATTGAGTGCAACGCCAGTGGCGATCGCCAAAAGCACCCTGGAATTGTATGAGCCAAAGTTCAGATCAAGCTGCTCGGCCATTCGAATTGACAGATCTATCAGTTGCAGTCGAAGGGCCCCTTCAACGACACCAGTGAGCACCTCCTCCGCCGGAAAACCTTTACTAGAAGCTTGCAATTGCTCCTCATCCGCGTAGTAGCGCAGATAGGCTTCTTTGGTATAAACACCAGGAGATGGTTCGGTCGAGTAGAGCTCCTTCGCCGCCGACTCACGCTCGGTACTG
>NZ_JBVVOT010000167.1:0-424 GCF_055807455.1 Bradyrhizobium sp. Kon58 | reverse complement strand
CAACTCTTACAGGTGCAAGATGTTAGCTGATTTATTCCCGAAAGTAGTGGCGGATAAATTGCTCTACAGCGTTCGCAGAGATTGTCGCTGCGTATTGTTGATGCTGATCATCTTTTTTCTTGTCGCCATTATCGCAAACCGATTTCAATGAAATAAAGTCTGCACCTGTAAGAGTTGATGATACTGCGGCATAAACCCCATAAGTTTCCATGTCTAGGCCTGTAACATTACGATGTTGGATCGTACGTATCCGCTCTGATACTCGGACATCAGCGAGTACGGATGAGCCTGTAGCCATAGGTCCTAATACGAGCTTTGGAAGCTGCAATTTATGCTCTCTAGCATAGTCGGAAAAAGATTTCCAAAAGGGCTCGTCCCTCTTCAGCAGAAATAGTTTGTTTCTTAATTCATCATCGATAAAGGC
>NZ_JBVVOT010000166.1:0-426 GCF_055807455.1 Bradyrhizobium sp. Kon58 | reverse complement strand
AAAAATATCATTTTAAACTAACCGCTTAGGGTGGCCCACTACGTTCTTGCTTCCTTTACGCGGAACTCAAAGCATCCTAGATGCATTCGTGACCTAAGGGTGGTCATTTTAGCCACTGGCCAATCTGCTCGTTCTTGGAGCTCTGCAACCAGAGCATAGATGTTTGGATCCGTCATTGAACGCGGCGTCAATGTGCCTAGGATGAAGGGGGACGTGTGCAGGTGGGCATTGTGCTCAAGCAATCGTCTGCATTGCCGGTTCTTCCTTCCATGGCTGAGTGGAATGGGTCGATTGCTTGACGTTTAGGGCTAGCAAAAGCCTTATCCACGCGAAAGGTTGAATGCCCATGTCTTTTTCAAGCGGCGAGCGAGCAGACGCGCGCTCAGCAAAAAGTAATACCGCGTCGCTTCACTGCGTTGATCTAAG
>NZ_JBVVOT010000165.1:0-426 GCF_055807455.1 Bradyrhizobium sp. Kon58 | reverse complement strand
TAATGATAAGACAATAAATCTGTTTAATTTGAGCAGAGATATTGTCTTATCATTAGAAGAAAAGTTTTTAAGGTATAACCTCGGAACAAAATGATGTTTTTTATTGGCAGCCATTGATCTGTACCGCTCCTTGGTCTTTAGCACGTATGAGGTGCTAGCGTACCAAATCAAGAGAGGTAAAAGGGTTTGCCGGGGAGATTTTTTAAAGGTATACATTGAGATTCTTTCGGGCACGCGTGGGCAAGGTTGCCAGCGCTCATAACTTCCACCTGAAGATGTGCTGTATATGTAGCCAGTGTCACGTGTTGTGCGCTGGCGGGTTGTGGATCCGACGAAGGGCTGGCTAGGATTGCAATTTGCTTCGCAACGCCACAGTGCTCAGATAGTTAGAATGTCGACTCTAAATCCTCATGACGGTGAATGAGT
>NZ_JBVVOT010000164.1:0-426 GCF_055807455.1 Bradyrhizobium sp. Kon58 | reverse complement strand
ATTCTGCTGTTCTATGTGGGCGCGTTGTTCGTCGGGAAAGGGCTGGGTGGAATATCGAGCTTGAGGCGCAGCAGAACGCAACGGCAAGCTGGCTCTACGGCGTACGGCACCAATGTGAGCAGAGGCTCGCCTCAGGCCTGGCACTCCCGGTGGAGCTGTGCGTGGCGAATGCGGCGCCGGCATGATGTTGCCATCTCTTGCCTTGCCCCGGGTGAGGGCCGACGCAGTGGCCGCGCGGCGGCGGCTGGGGCGCGGGTTGCGTTTACCGTTCCAGGTTGCCGAGCAGCGGGGTGAATTGCGCCTCGAGCCTGGCAATGAGCCGTTTGGTGTTCAGTCATTGTGCTTCGAAACCACCTGCGGGGTCCTGGCGCTCAGCGAGCCGGGACCGCAATTGAGCTTGATGGGCGAGTGCCCGGTGACATTGGC
>NZ_JBVVOT010000163.1:0-427 GCF_055807455.1 Bradyrhizobium sp. Kon58 | reverse complement strand
ACTCGCGGAACGCGCCGAGCATCACCGAGGTGTTCATGGTTGAGTTCTGTTTTTCCACACCGCGCATCATCATGCACATGTGCCTGGCTTCTATTACCACCGCCACGCCGGCGGCCTGGGTGACCTGCTGGATCGCGTCGGCGATCTGCCGCGTGAGGTTTTCCTGGATCTGCAGGCGCCTGGCGTACATGTCGACGATGCGCGCCAGCTTCGACAGGCCCAGCACCTTGCCGGTCGGAATATAGGCCACATGGGCCTTGCCGATAAAGGGCAGCAGGTGATGCTCGCACAGCGAGTACAGCTCGATGTCCTGCAGGATCACCATCTCGTCATTGTCGGAGGCGAACAGTGCGCCGTTGACGATTTCTTCCAGGTTCTGCTCGTAGCCATGACACAGGTAGTGCATCGCCTTGGCGGCGCGCTTGGG
>NZ_JBVVOT010000162.1:0-428 GCF_055807455.1 Bradyrhizobium sp. Kon58 | reverse complement strand
ACCTCGACACACCGGCTGCCTGCAACTGGCTGCTCCCGGCGCATAGCACCTTTTCCTTGTGCGTGGCCTGCAGCCTGAACCGCACCATTCCCGACTTATCGGTCCCGGAAAACCCCGAGCGCTGGCGCAAGGTGGAAACCGCCAAGCGCCGACTGGTGGCGCAGCTGATCAGTCTGGGCCTGCAGGTGGTGCCCAAATGCGTCGACGAAGACACCGGCCTGGCATTCGATTTCGTCGGCATCGACCTGGCAGGCAATGCGCCCACCACCGGTCACGCCAACGGCCTGATCACCCTCGACATCAAGGAGGCCGACGACGCCCATCGTGAAAAGGTTCGCGTGCAGATGCGCGAGCCCTATCGCACGTTGCTCGGCCACTTTCGCCATGAAGTCGGCCACTACTACTGGGATCGCCTGATCGCCAACAGC
>NZ_JBVVOT010000161.1:0-429 GCF_055807455.1 Bradyrhizobium sp. Kon58 | reverse complement strand
GCCTGGCTGGAGAAGGCCCTGGGGCGTGAGCGCATTACTGAGCTGACGATCGACGAGCATCTGACGGCAGCGCGCATGCGCCGTCCGGGTTATGTATCGCTGAGTTTCAACACCATAGCTGCCTTCAATGCCAACGGCGCGATGCCGCACTACCACGCCACGCCAGAAGAACATGCGGTGATCGAAGGCGATGGCCTGTTGCTGATCGATTCGGGCGGCCAGTACCTGGGCGGTACCACCGATATCACGCGGATGGTGCCCGTCGGTACGCCGAGCGAAGAGCAGAAACGCGATTGCACGCGGGTGCTCAAGGGTGTGATTGCCATTGCAAATAGTTGATTACCCGGCGCCCAAGTGGCGGCCGGCGCAACGGTGCAAAATGTGGGAGGGGGCTCGCCCCCGATGACAGCGTGTCAGACAGCCTATGGG
>NZ_JBVVOT010000160.1:0-435 GCF_055807455.1 Bradyrhizobium sp. Kon58 | reverse complement strand
CAGCAACCTGACCTGCCACTGCCCGCCCGCGCCGGTGGTTTGCACCGGGGTCCAGCAGCCCATGTCGATCACCCGCTGCAGCGCAGGTTCGGTGGTCGGGTGGATCACCAGGCCTTCACTCGGGATGGTGCGCACCAAGTGATGGAATTGCCGTTCGATGGCCGGCAGATCCGGGAAGATGTCGGCGTGATCGAACTCAAGGTTATTCAGAATCGCGGTACGCGGACGGTAGTGGACGAACTTGGAGCGCTTGTCGAAGAACGCGCTGTCGTATTCGTCGGCCTCGATCACGAAGAACGGCGTATCGCCCAGTGATTCTGGATATCGGCCCGCAAACCGCGGCCAACTTCGCTGAGCTGCTCAAAGCTTCGCAGACCATCCTGTGGAACGGCCCGGTCGGCGTATTCGAGTTCGACCAGTTCGGCAACGGTACAA
>NZ_JBVVOT010000159.1:0-436 GCF_055807455.1 Bradyrhizobium sp. Kon58 | reverse complement strand
CCAAGTCAACGCCGCTATCGAGGCTGCCCGCGCCGCCTTCCCGGCCTGGTCCACTTCCGGCATCCAGGCGCGCCACGATGCGTTGGATAAAGTCGGCAGCGAAATCCTCGCCCGTCGCGAAGAACTCGGCACGCTGCTGGCCCGGGAAGAGGGCAAGACCCTGCCCGAAGCCATCGGCGAAGTGACCCGCGCCGGTAACATTTTCAAGTTCTTCGCTGGCGAATGTCTGCGCCTGTCTGGCGACTATGTGCCGTCGGTGCGTCCGGGCGTCAACGTGGAAGTCACCCGTGAAGCCCTCGGTGTGGTCGGCTTGATCACCCCCTGGAACTTCCCGATCGCCATCCCGGCCTGGAAAATCGCCCCGGCCTTGGCCTACGGCAACTGTGTGGTGATCAAGCCGGCCGAACTGGTACCCGGCTGTGCCTGGGCCCTGGCT
>NZ_JBVVOT010000158.1:0-438 GCF_055807455.1 Bradyrhizobium sp. Kon58 | reverse complement strand
ATTCAACACGAGAAACCTGATATTTGATAAATCTTTGCTGCACAAAGAGGCCGCCAACGAACTGGGCCTGATACACACAACGCACATGGACTCGCCAATATTCAACCCGGCACATTTCAATACCACACCAGACTTCGGCAGGGCGCGGCTGATCAAAGGCATTGAAGTGGCTGACAACCTCAGCCCGCGTTACGCGGCAGTCGTTGATAACCTGGAAGGCTATTTGGAGGCTCAGCAAAAAACTATTGAACGGCTGACAGGGCCTGGTCTGCCCCTGAATCAGAGCGACCTCACCGCTGGAACGTTGAAGTCCTTTCTAGACGCTAAACGAAGAGCCGTTAACACCGTCATTGAACAGACCAAGGTACTGAAGTCGTTACTGGACGATGAACTGGAAAGGATGTTGGGCCACTTGGAAACACTTCCGGTGGAAAAAGC
>NZ_JBVVOT010000157.1:0-439 GCF_055807455.1 Bradyrhizobium sp. Kon58 | reverse complement strand
CAATGTTTGACCAGTTTCCGTGGACCCACCATATGGAATCGGGTGTGTTGCTGACCCGCCGATAAAATCTGTCAGGCATCAAAAGATTAGTGACGACGAACAACCCGGCGAACGCCGGGTTGTAACCACTCGTGCCAACGGCTAGGTAAACTCAGGCCGCGCCCGACAATCGTGTTCACACTGCAACCCGAGCAACACTTCATCAGAAGCGGTCCCGCTGATTAACGGTTCGATAATCGAACAAGTCCAGCGACTTCATTTGACCAAACTAACCATTCAGTACATTTTATCTCCACAGTTCTTATATCAATCGCGCCGGGTAACTCGTGAGGCAGTCACCGCTACCGAGTTTGTGGAGGATATCGCCAATGACCGGCTCATCCACATGAAACTCGGTGATATGACGGCCAATGTATTCGTTCGCTGAATAGCCCAGCAG
>NZ_JBVVOT010000156.1:0-444 GCF_055807455.1 Bradyrhizobium sp. Kon58 | reverse complement strand
CTCGCGCAACACATCGGTGATGCCACCGCCACTGTGTTGGGTGCCGGCGCTGAGGTCGGGCACGGCAATGCGGATCTCCTTGAGCTCGGCTGCGTGCACCAGGCCCGCCAGCGCGGTGCCTGCGAAATCACCGACTTCTACCTGCCGCCGGAAGGTTGCTCGTACCGCATGGCCATCGTCACCATGAAAAAGTCGTATCCCGGCCATGCCAAGCGGGTAATGCTGGGTGTGTGGTCGTTTTTACGACAATTCATGTACACCAAGTTCGTTATTGTCACCGACGACGACATCAACGCTCGCGACTGGAACGACGTGATCTGGGCCATTACCACGCGTATGGACCCCAAGCGCGACACGGTAATGATCGACAATACGCCGATCGACTACCTCGATTTCGCCTCGCCGGTGTCGGGCCTCGGGTCAAAAATGGGCCTGGATGCCACG
>NZ_JBVVOT010000155.1:0-444 GCF_055807455.1 Bradyrhizobium sp. Kon58 | reverse complement strand
GCTCTCGTGCAGCGGCTGATTGTAAGCGTCCGCACAATTCACCTGCGCGAGTCACATCGGCATCCACTCATGCGGTAGCAATTACACGATCACGTTGGCCCGCAGCGTCGTCAGCCGGTCAGCACATCCTCGAGATTGGCATGCTGACGGTGTTCATTCTTGCTCGTCGACTGGATCAAGCTCATGATTGCTGCCGACCGTTTACCGCGGCATAGCGATCTGGTAAAGGATCAGTAGGAACGTCCCAGTGCCCATGGCCGTCCCAGGTCCTCAACCGGGTTGTTGTCGACTGGCACAGTCCTATCACTGAGGAAGCATGTCACAGCACCCAGCGTATCTGGCTGAACCGAGGGCTTTGGCCGTGGCTGATCCGTTAGACATCAGGTCGCGTTGAGCTACGCATCTTGTCTTTAATCGACTGTACCTACTTACGCGAGCAAGAAC
>NZ_JBVVOT010000154.1:0-456 GCF_055807455.1 Bradyrhizobium sp. Kon58 | reverse complement strand
GCGCTGAGCCAGCGGGCGCAGGATATCGCGCATGAAATAATGCGCCAGCATGCCCATGGCGAAACCCCCATGGCGCCGGTTCTGGTGTATGGCCATAAGTCTTTCGATTTTCTAGCCGCCTGGTGGGCCTGCCTGCTGTGCGGCTGTCCCATCGTGCCGGTGGAGTCGGACAACGCACCTGAGCGCCTGGAACGGATTGCCCGCACTGTCGGCGCAAGCCTGATCCTGAACACGGACGGCCCTGCGCTGTTGGCGGCCAATGCCCCGGTGGCGTAAGTGGCGTGCCCCGCCTGTCGACTGAAATTGGCCTGGCGCGCGGGCGTCGCGTTGAGGTAGCCGGGGCCGACGCACGCGCCGCTGATCAATATCTGTCCGCGGCCCGAAGCGTCCAGCGGATGGGCCAGGCGCAATGCCGCGCCCGGGCGGGCGCGCCCAATCGGCAGCGGCAATGACGAC
>NZ_JBVVOT010000153.1:0-456 GCF_055807455.1 Bradyrhizobium sp. Kon58 | reverse complement strand
TTGGATACAAGCGCCGGGGAGATTAGTCCCGACGCCTCCACTGCCAGGCTTGAGCATAACGGCTGGTCCAGTAACCGAAAGCGCCACCGAGCAGCAGGCCGAGTGACGCGAACTCGTGTTTGTAGAAGGCCACCTCACTGATATCGCCGACCACCCAACGCAACCACGCTGTTGGCGTGGGCAGGCTGGCCATCATGTCGTTGTAGCTTGGCCAGAGCTGCGGCGCCGAGGTGGAGTAAGCCACTGACAACCCTGTGAGCGACACTACCAGGGTGAGCGAGGCCAGGATCAGGATGACAAGGTGGCGAACGGATGAGTCTGATGATGCTTTTCTTGTTGGTATGAAACCCATGATCGCACCTCCATCAGCGTGGCAGGCACGGGTGAAGGCGGTAGCCGAGCATCGCGTCATAGAGGTCGCTGCGACGGTCCCGGTGCAGGTCGTTGAGGCTGTTC
>NZ_JBVVOT010000152.1:0-457 GCF_055807455.1 Bradyrhizobium sp. Kon58 | reverse complement strand
ATACAACGTACGTGTTACCCAGCAAACCGTGGCCATGGCTCACGCCTGCGGCGTGTCGGTTGAAGGCGAACTGGGTTGCCTGGGCTCCCTGGAAACCGGCATGGCCGGTGAAGAAGACGGCATCGGCGCCGAAGGCGTGCTGGATCACAGCCAGATGCTGACCGACCCGGAAGAAGCCGCCGACTTCGTCAAGAAGACCCAAGTGGACGCCCTGGCCATCGCCATCGGCACCAGCCACGGCGCCTACAAGTTCACCAAGCCACCGACCGGCGACGTACTGGCCATTGACCGCATCAAGGAAATCCACAAACGCATCCCCAACACCCACCTGGTGATGCACGGTTCTTCCTCGGTACCGCAGGAGTGGCTGGCGATCATCAACCAGTACGGCGGCGACATCAAAGAAACCTACGGCGTACCGGTTGAAGAAATCGTCGAAGGCATCAAGCACGGCGTG
>NZ_JBVVOT010000151.1:0-465 GCF_055807455.1 Bradyrhizobium sp. Kon58 | reverse complement strand
GCCTTACGACCCGATTACCAACGAAGGTGTGGTGGGCCGCAAGTTTGCCTACCAGAACATGGGCACCATCAAGGTGTTTTTCGACAAGGACACCCACACCAACAACTTCATCGGCGCTGGTGGCAATGGCGTGGCCATCGATGACTTCAACGCCGACAACTTTGATCACGGCCCCCACGGCTTCGTGGGCGGTTCGCCGATGTGGGTCAACCAGGCGGGCAGCCGGCCGATTGCCGGCACTTCCAACCCGCCGGGCACGCCGGCCTGGGGCAGCGCGTGGAAGCGCGCTACCGCCGACTACTACACCCACCAGGTGTCGATGGACGCCCACGGTGCCCATCAGTCCTACCGGGGCAATTACCTCGATCTGGACCCGGTTTACCGCGATGCCCACGGCCTGCCGCTATTGCGAATGACCTTCGACTGGCAGGAAAACGACATCAAGATGAACCGCTTCATGATGGA
>NZ_JBVVOT010000150.1:0-467 GCF_055807455.1 Bradyrhizobium sp. Kon58 | reverse complement strand
CGGCCATCGGCGACGGCGCGGGCAAGTCGCGGCTGACCATGCGCACCTCGCCCGCTTCCATGCGCCGCAGCAGCGCGAGCCAGCCCTCGCTGTCCATGGCTTCGTGCAGGCAGTCGTCGAGGGTTTGTTCCACCAGGGGATGGTCGGGTACTTCGCGCTCGCCGGCGAGGTTTTCAAGGCAGGCGATCTGGTCGGGAAACACGCTGGCGATCAGGTCTTCGCTTTTCATGCGCTGGATCTGCGGCGCCACCTTGCGCCCGCCGGTATAGCGCGGCAAGGCCAGCGCCACCCCGGCGTTCCAGCGCCAGCGCACACCGAACAGCGGCGCATCCAGCACGGCCTGGATCAACAGGTGTTCGGCGCTGTGGCTGTTGAGGTAACGCCACACCTCATCCAGCGCGAAGCTGTGGCTGGTGGACAACGACAGCACAATCGCATTTTCGCTGGCCGCCGCTTGCAGCTCGAAG
>NZ_JBVVOT010000149.1:0-467 GCF_055807455.1 Bradyrhizobium sp. Kon58 | reverse complement strand
GAGTACTAAGCTCGTTGACTGCTCCGACTGCGGTACTTACAGAATCTCGAGTCTGGTACTGAAGGAATTGGAGACCAGGAACTTCGAGTTTTCGAAAATGCGAGATGACTTGCACCGCCAGCGGCAGTTTAACGCCACGTCCGTGGCAGACATTAATACAGAAACGGCGATCTGGTCTTGAATGTCGTAGTCAAGTAAGCCGATGCTAGAATCTCCAGGCCAATCCTGAGCGAATACAGGTGCGCGCAGGCGCTGTAGGCGTCAACCTACCAGATCGGGCCAATGGTGCATCATGTTTCTGAGTCTTGAAGTGCGCAGCTACGAGCGCGAAAACCACAACCATCACCATGACTACACTCAATTGGTGCTGCCGATCCGCGGCCGCATGGAAATCGACGTAGGCGGCCGCGGTGGCTGCATCGATCCGTCAGTGGCGGCGGTGGTGACGCCTGGCGCGGTGCATTCGC
>NZ_JBVVOT010000148.1:0-474 GCF_055807455.1 Bradyrhizobium sp. Kon58 | reverse complement strand
AGTTCTTCGCGAGCAAGCTCGCTCCTACAGAAAACCACTTTCGCTTAACTGGCTCAGCGCTTCTCTTGCTTGTTGGGCAGCGGTGCAAACAGCGCCTCGATATCCTCATTGCCCAACTGCCAGTCCCCAGTCGTTCGTCCATCCAGCACGCCCGCAGCCAGATCGGATTTTTCCTTCTGCAGGTGCTGAATTTTCTCCTCCACCGTGCCTCTGGCAATCATCTTGTAGACGAACACCGGCTTCTCTTGCCCGATGCGGTACGCACGGTCGGTGGCCTGATTTTCGGTTGCCGGGTTCCACCAGGGGTCGTAGTGGATCACGGTGTCGGCTTCGGTCAGGTTCAGACCGACGCCGCCCGCTTTCAAGCTGATCAGGAAAATCTGCAGCGTGCCGCTCTGGAACTCCTTGACGGGGGTGCGCCGGTCACGGGTCTGGCCGGTCAGCAGCGCGTAGGCGATCTGGCGTTTCTTCAGT
>NZ_JBVVOT010000147.1:0-475 GCF_055807455.1 Bradyrhizobium sp. Kon58 | reverse complement strand
GAGCTATCGCTGAAAGTTGGTGACGGCGGGAATCGGAAAGGCGGCATATCGTGGGGGTGCTTGACGCCTCCACTTCTCCACCGAAGGAGCGATATGCCGTGTCCAACGATAACGTCATCCAGCTGATTCAGCCAGGAATCTTCGACGATCAACTCACAGAAGTCTTGCGCAACGGGGCACGTGCCCTTCTCGCCAAGGCGGTCGAGGCCGAAGTCGCAGACTTTCTCGGCCAGCATGCCGATTTGAAGACCGCGGACGGCCACCAGCGCCTCGTGCGCCACGGTCACCTGCCGGAACGCGAGGTGATGACCGGCATCGGTCCGGTCGCCGTCCGCCAGCCACGTGTACGCGATCGCGAGGCGGCCGCTACCGATCCTGGTCGCATCCGGTTCTCTCCGTCGATCCTACCGCCCTACATGCGCCGCTCGAAATCGATCGAGACGCTGCTGCCGATCCTTTACCTGAAGGGTATCTC
>NZ_JBVVOT010000146.1:0-478 GCF_055807455.1 Bradyrhizobium sp. Kon58 | reverse complement strand
AACTGGCGATACCGTCAACATTGACAGTTTTTAATACAATTAACTCAATCGCAAGATTTCGAGCCCTATCTGTCTATCTACCGCCACTTACCTTCAATTCCAAAATAGTATAAGACACTGTCATACTTCACAGGTTTCATGCAGACCAACTATCTATAGCCTTACAAAAACGGCAAAACTAAAAATGCGCCGTTTTAAACTTGTCCTTTATCAAACATAATAGGGAATATTATCATGGCAAAGACACCTACCATCAATCCCGTCAACACCGACGCCTATCCTCCTCCACTTGGCGCACACCCACGAATCTGGGGAACGGCAGAGCCCAATTACAGCGTTGAGATCGTTGATGCTAATGCTACGAAAACTGTCTATGGGAAAGGCGTCGCTGGCCCAGATGGGCAATGGGTTAGCGACTTGACCGTTCCAACAGATAGGAATGTAAAAGTTAAAGCTCGGTGTTACGTCAGCCCAGGCG
>NZ_JBVVOT010000145.1:0-481 GCF_055807455.1 Bradyrhizobium sp. Kon58 | reverse complement strand
GCATTCCCACGCGGAGCGTGGCAACGATCTCAAATGCGCCCCCAGGGGCGCATTTTTTGTTTGGGCTCACATAAATCCCAAAACCAATAAAGATCCAATGTGGGAGGGGGCTTGCCCCCGATGGCGGAGTGTCAGTCACTGTTGATAGGACTGACCCACCGCTATCGGGAGCAAGCCCCCTCCCACATTTGGCCTGTGGTGGGGCTTAGTTGCTCTTCACGGCGTAGTCCGGCTTTTTGTCATTGCCAGGGATGTACCGGTAGTGGCCTTCTCGGTGGGCGAAGAAGAATTGCGCGGCATCGACACCAAGCCGCTGGTGGGCAACCTCGCGGCCTGGAACTACTTCCAGTCGGTGGAGAACCCGGTGAACCAGAAGTTTGTGGCCGACTGGAAAGCCTACGCCAAGAAACACAACCTGCCGGGGGCAGACAAAGCAGTGACCAACGACCCGATGGATGCCCACGTAGGTGGCTTCCATCGG
>NZ_JBVVOT010000144.1:0-482 GCF_055807455.1 Bradyrhizobium sp. Kon58 | reverse complement strand
TCGGCTTCGGTCTTGGCCTTGACCTCGTCGAGCGAGACGCCGTCGGCGAGCTCGATCAGGGCCATGCCGCCGCTGCCGTGCTTGTCGATGGTGAAGACGGCCAGGTCGGTCACGACCATGTCGACCACGCGCTCGCCGGTCAGCGGCAAATTGCACTGCTTCAGGAGCTTTGGACCGTCCTTGGCCGAATGCTCCATCACCACGACCACGCGCTTGACGCCGGCGACGAGATCCATCGCCCCGCCCATGCCCTTGACCATCTTGCCGGGGATCATCCAGTTGGCGAGATCGCCGTTCTGGGCCACCTGCATGGCGCCGAGGATCGACAGATCCATGTGGCCGCCACGGATCATGCCGAAGGAATCCGCGCTCGAGAAATACGAGGTCGACGGCAGCTCGCTGACGGTCTGCTTGCCGGCGTTGATGAGATCGGCGTCCTCTTCACCCTCATAGGGGAACGGGCCCATGCCGAGCATGCCGTT
>NZ_JBVVOT010000143.1:0-484 GCF_055807455.1 Bradyrhizobium sp. Kon58 | reverse complement strand
GCGATGTCGGGTTCGGTGCGGCAGAAGCTTTCCGTCAGTTCGCTGCTCAGTTCAGGTTGCCCAGGGGCGCCCATGATCACCGGGGCCATGCTGCTGGACCAGCCGAGGTAGTTGCTGTCGAGGGTGTCGAGCAGGTCTTCGATGTCGTCGCGCTTGAAGCCGCCGACATAGCTCTGGGTGTCGATATAGCGCGGCGAAGGGCCAATCATCACGTGCGCCGCGACCCGTCCCGGGGCGAAGCGGTCGGCAAGGGCGCCGATCATCGCGCTGACCGAGTGACCCACCAGAATCACCGGGCCTTCGGCGTAGGCGTCGATCAGCTCGTTGAGGTCGCGGGCATAACCCTCCAGCGTGCTGTACCTGGCTTTGTCGTAGGCGCCAAGGTCCGAGAGGCCGGCGCCCACCAGGTCATACAGCACCACGCGAAAACGCTCGAGAAAGTGGGGCGCCAGGGAGTTCCACATCGCCTGGTTGCAACCGAAGC
>NZ_JBVVOT010000142.1:0-488 GCF_055807455.1 Bradyrhizobium sp. Kon58 | reverse complement strand
AGCACTTGGACGTCATGGTGCCAGTACGCTGGTACCTCGCTCAGGGGGAGTAGCAAGCCTTGAATGGTAAAGCGGGTCAGCGGCGAATCCACAACAGCCGGCAGGGTACTGACGAGCTGCCCGAGCGTGTCCCAGAACGACCAGTCGCCCTGGGTTTCGTTCGACCGCTTACTCAGCCAGGCTGCGAAGTCCGTGTCATCCTTGAGTTTCTTCAACACGTCCACTGCCCGTACGCAGGCGTTGTACAGCGGTGATTGGTAATGAGGTGTGAAGAACTGGTGTGCCAGTGGCTGTGGTGCAGCCTGTGTTTGAAGGGTTTTCAACTGTGCCAGCAAGCCAGTGAAATCCTTTGAGCGGTCGGTGTTGAGCTGTATCAACCGTTGCTGAACAGCGGAGGCCGCCTTTCTGCGCTTTGCGCTGAGGGCCAAGAGTTTGCGGGCGTATCGCTTGATGGCCTCGTTGAAGTTCAGCAGCGGTGCAAGATCGAC
>NZ_JBVVOT010000141.1:0-491 GCF_055807455.1 Bradyrhizobium sp. Kon58 | reverse complement strand
ACCAGCTCGGAGACCATGGTCATCAGATGCTCCAGCGTATCCACGTTGACGCGGATCGACTGGTTGGCGATGCTGGCTCCCTCGCCGGCGCCCTCGTCGGCGATCGACTTCTTCGGCGCGGCTTTTTCCTTCGCCTTGGCTTCCTTCGCTACTTCCTTGGCAACAGCCACTGGTGCTTCAGCGGCCGGCGCGGGCTCGGCCTTGACTTCTGCCTTGGCAACCGGGACCGGCACTTCGATCGCGGTCTCGCGGAAGGCGCGCTCGAGCTCGTCGAGCGAGACTTCGCCCGGACGCAGCGGACGCTCCAGGCTCGGGTCGGCCAGCACGCCCTGGCTGGCTTCAACGGCGACAGGCGCTTCCGGCACCAGCGGCGGCGCTTCGGCTACGGGAGCAGCAGCGGCGCCTGCCGCCATGGCCGCCATGCCCTGCTCGACCATCGCTTCCAGCTTGTCGATGAGATCGCGGTCGGTGCCCTCGGGCTCGGCTTCGGT
>NZ_JBVVOT010000140.1:0-494 GCF_055807455.1 Bradyrhizobium sp. Kon58 | reverse complement strand
AAATCGACCCTGCCTTATCGCCTGCAGCCCATGTTGGCCACGCTCACGGATGCGCCGTTCGACGATCCCGATTGGGTTTTCGAGGACAAATTCGATGGTTTCCGCATGGTCGCGGAAATCCGGCGTGGTCGGGTCGCGCTCTACAGCCGCAACGGGAAGATCATCAGCCACTCCTATGTCGAGGTCGCGAAAGCACTTGAGGGAGTGAAGGCGGACGCCGTGATCGATGGCGAGCTCGTTGCGATCGGGAAGGACGGCGTATCCCATTTCCAGTTGCTTCAAAACGCCCTGCGTCACGAGGCCAAGCTTTTGTACTGCGCGTTCGACCTCATGTTCGCAGCGGGCGAGGACCTGCGCGCGCTGCCGCTTCTCGAGCGCAAGAAGCGGCTCAAAGCCCTCCTGCCGCGCCACAAGCTCATCGCGTTCAGCAACCACCGCAAAGGCAGCGGCACAAAGTTCTTTGCACAAGCCGAGCTGAGACATCTCGAAGGCAT
>NZ_JBVVOT010000139.1:0-494 GCF_055807455.1 Bradyrhizobium sp. Kon58 | reverse complement strand
AAATCGACCCTGCCTTATCGCCTGCAGCCCATGTTGGCCACGCTCACGGATGCGCCGTTCGACGATCCCGATTGGGTCTTCGAGGACAAATTCGATGGTTTCCGCATGGTCGCGGAAATCCGGCGTGGTCGGGTCGCGCTCTACAGCCGGAACGGGAAGATCATCAGCCACTCCTATGTCGAGGTCGCGAAAGCACTCGAGGGAGTGAAGGCGGACGCCGTTATCGATGGCGAGCTCGTTGCGATCGGGAAGGACGGCGTATCCCATTTCCAGTTGCTTCAAAACGCCCTGCGTCAGGAGGCCAAGCTTTTGTACTGCGCGTTCGACCTCATGTTCGCAGCGGGCGAGGACCTGCGTGCGCTGCCGCTTCTCGAGCGCAAGAAGCGGCTCAAGGCCCTCCTGCCGCGCCACAAGCTGATCGCGTTCAGCAACCACCGCAAAGGCAGCGGCACAAAGTTCTTTGCACAAGCCGAGCTGAGACATCTCGAAGGCAT
>NZ_JBVVOT010000138.1:0-495 GCF_055807455.1 Bradyrhizobium sp. Kon58 | reverse complement strand
GTCGGTGCGGCGCTTGGGGACGAACGCCAACGGCCGGATCACAATGGCTTGCCCCTCGACTTGCCGATCGTTTTCCTCTCGCGCCATTACTGCAGCGACATACCGGTAGCCGCGCTCATCCAGGCCGGCCTCGTTGCGTATCTTGAGCTGCAGCGCCAGCAATGGCAGCTGAATGCGCAGGTGGCTGGCGTACAGTTGCTGGCGCCGGGCTGACTCCTGTTGGTCGCCAAGCAGTGTGCTCTTGACCAGGGCAGGGTAGGTACTGCCGATATCGATGCGGGTAATCAGCTCTTCCACATAGCTGACTGTCAGCCAGTCGGGAATGGTGCGGCCGTTGCGTTGACGCAGGATCTTGTTGCCCAGGGGCAGGGCAATCAGGTTTTGCAGCGCCAATTGCGCCAGGCTGAAGGTAGTGGTTTCGACCTGACCCGGCACCGTGAAGGTGCCCCAGATCACTTGGCTCCGTACCTCTATCTCGTAGGTGTCGAGCGCCAG
>NZ_JBVVOT010000137.1:0-500 GCF_055807455.1 Bradyrhizobium sp. Kon58 | reverse complement strand
TTCGCACGCGAGGTCTGGGCAACCGTGTCCTGGACGGGGCTGGAAGCCGTCGAGAACGTCAGCGCCGTGGTCAGCGTGCCGCCGATCGCACCACCCGCGGCGGTCGACCCGATCGTCGAGGACGCGTAGTCGTTGGTGGTCGAGACCGTCAGCAGGCCGTTGGCGTCGATCGTCGCCGTCAGGTTGTTGGCCTGAAGCTTCGAGTTGAGCTGGTCGAGCGTCTTGACCGTGCCGTTGGCGCCGTCGCCGAAGGTGACATTGACCGCCGTGCCGCCGTTGAAGGCGGAGAAGGTCAAGGTCTTGCCGCTGAGGCCGCCGACGCCCGAGGTGCGCGCCGCGGTAAAGGCGCTCGAGGTCCCGGTGTTACCGGCAAGCCCGAGCACGTTCAACGCATTGCCAGTGCCCGTGACCGACAGATCGGCATTGACGCCGGTCGAGATCTTGAGCTGGCCGGAGGCGTTGATCGACGATGCGGTCTGGCCCGATGCGGTTGCGAGCGT
>NZ_JBVVOT010000136.1:0-508 GCF_055807455.1 Bradyrhizobium sp. Kon58 | reverse complement strand
GCTATAGATAAGCTGGCTGACATACCGCTATCGGGAGCAAGCCCCCTCCCACATTTTATTTTCAGTGCCCAAACTTGCCGGGCCAACCCAGCACTTTCTTTGGCCTTGGGGTTGCATAGGTCCTGACCTTCGATGTCGACAACCCCAACCGCACCAGCGATTCTGCGATCGTCACCGCCGCCGTCACCCCATCCACCACCGGCACCCCGGTGCGCCGGCGGATCTGCTCATCCAGCCCGGCCATGCCGCCGCAGTCTGGCAGATCGTCGGGCCATGTCTGGTGGCGATGGCTGCCGTCGCCTACGGCTTGCCGCAGGATCCGCTGCGCCTGGAACGCCTCAAGCAGTTCAACTGGCGTGGCCTGCTGCTGGGCTTCCCGGCGATCTGCATGCTGGTGATCGGTTTGCTGCAAGGCAATCGTCTGGACTGGTTCGAGTCGGGTCTAATCACCTTTCTGCTCAGCGGCGGCACGGTGTTGATGGTGCTGTTCATGCTTAACGAATGGTCG
>NZ_JBVVOT010000135.1:0-508 GCF_055807455.1 Bradyrhizobium sp. Kon58 | reverse complement strand
CCATAGTTGTAGAACCAGGGGAATTTGACGAACAGCCACTCGAGGAAAAACTGCGCCGCCAACGTGGTGACCATCAGGTAGAAACCCTTGATCCGCGAGCTGGGCAGACCGAACAACAGGCCCACCAGCGCGCTGATAACCCCACCACCGAGCAACGCTACCGGCAAGCCCAACTCCGGCAGGCGCAGCAGGAATCCGTAGGTAGCAAAGGCGCCCACCGCCATGAAACCTGCCGCGCCGACCGACGTCTGCCCGGTGTAACCGGTGAGCAGGTTCAGGCCCAGGCCGGCCAGTGACAGCACCAAAAATGGAATCAGGATCGCATTGAGCCAATAATCATCGCCCCACAGCGGTACCGCGATAAACGCCAGCGCCAGCCAGGCGATCAGGCCCCAGGGCACACGCCGGGTGGTCAGCAGCAGCGGCGCAGTGTGGTGTGCAACGGAGGTCGACATGGTTTCAGACTCGCTCGATGGCGCGCTCGCCAAACAGGCCGGCGGGACGGATA
>NZ_JBVVOT010000134.1:0-509 GCF_055807455.1 Bradyrhizobium sp. Kon58 | reverse complement strand
GCATCGGCCTGCACCACGACGCGCTGCATGCGGCCGCGGTTCGGGAAGTCGTTGATGTAGTTCGAGCCGAGATTGGTCGAGATCGTGTTGTTGATGTCCTCGAAGGTGACGCCGAAGGCGCCGGCCTTTTCGCGGTCGATCACGAGATTGACCACGCCGGCCTCGGGCAGGCCTTCGACATAGACCTTCTGCAGCACGGCGCTCGCATTCGCCTCCGCGATCAACTGATCGGCGGCGCGCATCAAGGCCGGATAGCCCTTCTGGCCGCGGTCCTGGAGGCGGAACGAGAAGCCCGAGGAGTTGCCGAGATTGTCGATCGGCGGCGGCTGCAGCGCGGAGATTTTTGCGTCGCGGATCGACGACGACATATCGCGGTTGATGTCGGCGACGATAGCGGCCGCCGAATCCTTCGGCCCGCGTTCCGACCAGTCCTTCAGGGTGATGAAGGCCTGCGCGGTGTTCATGCCCTGGCCGGAGAAGCTGAAGCCGGTGAGGAAGGTGACGTTGTC
>NZ_JBVVOT010000133.1:0-510 GCF_055807455.1 Bradyrhizobium sp. Kon58 | reverse complement strand
GCCACCGGCATGGCGATCATGGGTTTTGGTGGCGGCGCGATGGTTGGCGCACCACTGGCAGCAGCCCTGATGGGCCACTTCGCTTCGCCAACCAGCGTGGGCGTATGGCAGAGCTTCCTGGTCATGGCCGCGATTTATTTCGTGTTCATGATCGGTGGCGCACTCTCGTACCGTGTTCCACCGACCGGCTGGAAGCCTGAGGGCTGGACCGCGCCGGCGAAAAAAGCCAGCAACGCGATGATCACCCACCGCCATGTGCACGTGAACGTGGCGTGGAAAACCCCGCAATTCCGGCTGGTCTGGCTGGTGCTGTGCCTGAACGTGTCGGCCGGTATCGGCATTCTCGGCATGGCGTCGCCGCTGTTGCAGGAAGTGTTCGGTGGCAAGCTGCTGGGTGTGGACGTACCGTTCGGTCAACTGGATGCCGGGCAGCTGGCGTCTATCGCTGCCATCGCCGCAGGCTTTACCGGGCTGTTGAGCCTGATCAACATCGGTGGCCGCATCTTCTGG
>NZ_JBVVOT010000132.1:0-510 GCF_055807455.1 Bradyrhizobium sp. Kon58 | reverse complement strand
ACATGGCTTTCATGCGGCCGTCATAAGGCGCGTCGCCGCGCGCCATGAAGTAGCTGGGAAACCAGCCGCCACCGATACTGCCAACCATGGTCATGCTGTAGAGCACCGCCAGTGGCATCACGATATCGGCGCCCTTCATGCCGTACTGCGCCGCCAGGTATGTGGGCAGCCAGAACAGGAAGAACCACCACACCCCGTCGGTCATGAACTTGCCGAAGGCAAAGGCCCAGGACTGGCGATAGGTCAGCAACTTGAACCACGAGACTTTTTTCGCGGGGGCGCCAGCAGGGGCTGGTGTGAACGGCTGTACCGTCTGGTCACTGCGAATGTAGGCCAGTTCTTCGGCCGACAGGCGCTTTTGCTGCTCGGGTTTTTCGTACACCGCGGCCCACACCGCCACCCAGATGAAGCCGAGCATGCCAATAACCATGAAGGCGGCTTCCCAGCCCCACATGCCGGCGCCAACGTGGGCGCGATCCTGGCGCCCATCTGTGTGCCATTGATCGCCGG
>NZ_JBVVOT010000131.1:0-515 GCF_055807455.1 Bradyrhizobium sp. Kon58 | reverse complement strand
GACTACAACGCCAGTGGTCATTTGATAACGCAACGCGCTGGCAGCGGCGTGGTAAGCGAGTGGCGCTACGACGCACGCAGTCAGCGGCTGCAGCGCTTATTGACCACTGGCGTTGTAGTCGGCCCCCGTCGCGATGACCTGACGAGCACCACCCGCCAGGGTAATACCCACTTCCAGCAGCTCACCCATGCGTCCATAACGACTGTCTTTTAGGTTGTTTTTCGCATCTACCTGCTCAAGCTCTTCCCCCAGCGCACTGAAGCACCAAGACGTCACGAAGTCTTCTTCCTGCAATAAAGCTTCTCGCTGTGTGGCTTCCAACGGCCAGTTGACCGCCGCACTCTGCCGAAGAAAACGCTGCCCCTGCTTTGATACCTGACCCTGCAGCCCATACACCTCAAAGCGCGTTCTGAGGCACTGGCCGTCATGCAACACCAGCCGGCCACAGCGATTATTCACCGCCTCAGCCGTTGAATATCCTGCATATTCCAGCCTTTCTACGCAGCGCTCAGATG
>NZ_JBVVOT010000130.1:0-517 GCF_055807455.1 Bradyrhizobium sp. Kon58 | reverse complement strand
AACTGCACCACGAAGCCGGCCAGGCTGCTGCTCAGCGCTGCGCCCAGGCCAAATACGGTCGACAACGCGCCGAGGCTGACGTTGAAGCGGCCGCTGCCTTGGGTCAGGTCCTTGACGATCACGGGGAACAACGCGCCGAAAATGCCTGCGCCGATGCCATCGAGCATCTGCACCGCAACCAGCCAGTAGGGGTCGCTGGACAAGGTATAGAGCACGCCGCGCAGTGGCAGGATCATGAACCCGGCCAGCAGCAGTGGCTTGCGCCCCCACAGGTCGGCCTTGGCCCCCACCAGCATCGCCGTCGGCACCATCACCAGTTGCGCGGCGACGATGCAGGCCGACGTGGCCTGACCCTGCTCTCGCCCGCTGCCTATTGCGCTGACAAGGTCTCCCTGACCCTCTACAACGGCCAGCACAAGGAAGTCGGCGATGAACTCGCCAAAACCTTTGAAGCCAAGACCGGCATTCACGTCAATGTGCGCAAAGGCAGCAGCAACCAGCTGGCCAGCCAAATCGT
>NZ_JBVVOT010000129.1:0-518 GCF_055807455.1 Bradyrhizobium sp. Kon58 | reverse complement strand
ACCAGCTCGGAGACCATGGTCATCAGATGCTCCAGCGTATCCACGTTGACGCGGATCGACTGGTTGGCGATGCTGGCCCCCTCGGCGGCGCCCTCGTCGGCGATCGACTTCTTCGGCGCGGCCTTTTCCTTGGGCGCCTTGGCTTCCTTGGCAGCGTCCTTGGCAACAGCCGCCGGCGCTTCAGCGGCGGGCGCGGGCTCGGCCTTGACTTCGGCTTTGGCAACCGGGGCCGGGACTTCGATCGCGGTCTCGCGGAAGGCGCGCTCGAGCTCGTCGAGCGAGACTTCGCCCGGACGCAGTGGACGCTCCAGGCTCGGGTCGGCCAGCACGCCGGAGGACGGCGCGGCTTCAGCGGCGACAGGTGCTTCCGGCACCAGCGGCGGCGCTTCGGCCACGGGAGCAGCAGCACCGGCCGGCATCGGCTGCGCCGAGCCTGACATAGCCGCCATGCCCTGCTCGACCATCGCTTCCAGCTTGTCGATGAGATCGCGGTCGGTGCCCTCGGGCTCGGCTTCGGT
>NZ_JBVVOT010000128.1:0-521 GCF_055807455.1 Bradyrhizobium sp. Kon58 | reverse complement strand
TTCAGGGTGATGAAGGCCTGCGCGGTGTTCATGCCCTGGCCGGAGAAGCTGAAGCCGGTGAGGAAGGTGACGTTGTCGACGCCCGGGCGCTGCGCCAGGTATTTTTCCACCTTCTCGATCACCGCCTCGGTCCGGCCGTAGGACGAATCCGACGGCGTCTGCACGTCGGTGGTGACGAAGCCCTGGTCGTCGACGGGCAGGAAGCCGCCGGGCAGATTGACGAAGGCCCAGGACAGGCCGGCGAGCAGCGCGACATAGACCAGCATCAAGCGTCCCGTGCGCTTCAGCGAGAAGCCGACGGTGCTGGAATAACCCTCCTTGCTGCGGTCGAGCATGCGGTTGAACCAGCCGAACACGCCTCTCTTGGCGTGACCGTGGCCGGCAGCGACGGGCTTGAGCAGCGTCGCACACAGCGCCGGCGTCAGCGACAGCGCGAGGAAGGCGGAGAAGCCGATCGCGGCGACCATGGTCACGGAGAACTGGCGGTAGATGATGCCGACCGAGCCCGGGAAGAACGCCAT
>NZ_JBVVOT010000127.1:0-521 GCF_055807455.1 Bradyrhizobium sp. Kon58 | reverse complement strand
TTCAGGGTGATGAAGGCCTGCGCGGTGTTCATGCCCTGGCCGGAGAAGCTGAAGCCGGTGAGGAAGGTGACGTTGTCCACGCCCGGACGCTGCGCCAGGTATTTTTCCACTTTCTCGATCACCGCCTCGGTCCGGCCATAGGACGAATCCGACGGCGTCTGCACGTCGGTGGTGACGAAGCCCTGGTCGTCGACGGGGAGGAAGCCGCCGGGCAGATTGACGAAGGCCCAGGACAGGCCGGCGAGCAGCGCGACATAGACCAACATCAGGCGGCCGGTGCGCTTTAGCGAAAAGCCGACGGTGCAGGAATAACCCTCCTTGCCGCCCTCGAGCATGCGGTTGAACCAGCCGAACACGCCCTTCTTGGCATGGCCATGACCGGCCGCGACGGGCTTGAGCAGCGTCGCGCACAGCGCCGGGGTCAGCGACAGCGCCAGGAAGGCCGAGAAGCCGATCGCGGCGACCATGGTCACGGAGAACTGGCGGTAGATGATGCCGACCGAGCCCGGGAAGAACGCCAT
>NZ_JBVVOT010000126.1:0-522 GCF_055807455.1 Bradyrhizobium sp. Kon58 | reverse complement strand
GCAGCAGACCAACCGCTTCAGCGTGCTGGACCGCGACAACATGGGCGAAATTTCCCAGGAAGCCAAGATCAAAGGCACCGCACAGAAGCTCAAGGGCGCTGACTACGTGGTGACTGGCGATGTGACCGAGTTCGGCCGCAAGGAAACCGGCGACCGCCAGCTGTTCGGCATCCTCGGCCGTGGCAAGACCCAAGTGGCCTACGCCAAAGTCGCATTGAATATCGTCAACATCAGCATGTACTTGGTGCCGTACTCGCTGACGGTGATGTACAGCGCGGCGTCGGCGCCGAAGATGTCATGCAGCTTGGCCGGCAGTACGCCCTGGATATCGTTGGCGGTGGTCAGGCCGTTCTGGCGGAAGGTTTCGTCCACCAGGGCGATAGGCAGCACGTAGTAGCCGGCTTCGGCCAACGGGTAGGTCACTTGCGAAACCAGGCTGTAGGACGCCTGCACTTCCGGCGATTCGTTGATCGGCGTACAAACAGGCACGACCCAAGTCGATCCTGGTGCTGCCGCCGATCA
>NZ_JBVVOT010000125.1:0-526 GCF_055807455.1 Bradyrhizobium sp. Kon58 | reverse complement strand
CACATGAGTCGTCGCTACACAGGCCGACGCGTGGAATGGGCGGTGCGCGAACCGCAAGACGACGTGTTCGACGCCATGGCCCAGGTGCTCCTGGAAAAACAGCTGCGCGACCTCCAGGCGCTACGCTGGTCGGATTTCCCCGATGTGCAATGGTACAAGCAGCGCTTTCATCGGTTGACTGCGCCCCAGGCCTGGTTTGTGACGTCGCCGGCACGCGGCGAAATGCCCGAACAGGCATTGCCCGCCTGGTTGCAGGGTGCCGACGCGGCCGACCGTCTGCACGCAAGCCGGCTGCTGGATGCCGTGCATGCTGCACAGGTCGAGGCGCAGGGCGCGAATTTCCTGGACGGACTGGAGCCCATTCACGTCTATGCCCGCAAAGCCCTGCAGGCGCGCATGCTTCGGGATCATCCCCAGGAAGTAGTGATTAACCCGGATGACTATATGCTGACGTTCACCCGCACCCAGGGCGGCTCAGTCGGCTGGACGCAGACCACCTCGCGCACGTTGACGCAATGGGCGCTGG
>NZ_JBVVOT010000124.1:0-528 GCF_055807455.1 Bradyrhizobium sp. Kon58 | reverse complement strand
GCAATGCGGTTGACGAACGAGGTGTTCGCACCGTTTTCCAACAGGCGACGCACCAGGTACGCCAGCAGGGTTTCGTGCGTGCCGACCGGTGCGTACACGCGGCACGGACGGTTCAGCTTGCCTTCGGAAACCTTGCCCACCACTTGTTCGTACAGCGGTTCACCCATGCCGTGCAGGCACTGGAACTCGTACTGTCCGGGGTAATAGTTCTGACCGGCAATGTGATAAATGGCCGACAGCGTGTGGGCGTTGTGCGTGGCGAACTGCGGATAGATGACTTCCGGCACCGACAGCAGTTTGCGTGCGCAGGCGATGTAGGAAACGTCGGTGTACACCTTGCGGGTATACACCGGGTAGCCTTCCAGGCCTTCGACTTGGGCGCGCTTGATTTCGCTGTCCCAGTAAGCGCCTTTTACCAGGCGGATCATCAGGCGGTGGCGGCTGCGGCGTGCCAGGTCGATCACGTAGTCGATCACATAAGGGCAACGCTTCTGGTAGGCCTGGATCACGAAACCGATACCGTTCCAG
>NZ_JBVVOT010000123.1:0-530 GCF_055807455.1 Bradyrhizobium sp. Kon58 | reverse complement strand
CGACCCTCGGCGCCACCATCGGCTCCTTCACCGGCACCACGGCAACGACCGGCGCCGGCGGCACCACGGCGCTGACCGGCGCCATCACCCTGATCGCCACCAACGGCACGACCGCGACCGGCCTGGCCGGCGTCGCCCAGCCCGCCGACGGCGACACGTTGACCGTGAACGGCAAGACCATCACTTTCCGCAGCGGCGCGGCTCCGGCATCGACGGCGGTTCCGTCCGGCTCCGGCGTCAGCGGCAACCTCGTCACCGACGGCAGCGGCAACACCACCGTCTATCTCGGCACCGCGGGCGCTCCGACTGCGACCGTCGACGATCTCTTGGCCGCGGTCGATATCGCCAGCGGCGTGAAGACAGTATCCATCACTGCGGGTGCTGCGACGATCTCCACCAGCGCCAGCCAGCCAAGTGCCACGACCGTTTCGAAGGTTACGGCGAGCGCCGTCACGCTGGTAAGCTCGACGGGTGCGGATCTGAGCGTCACCGGCAAGGCCGACCTGCTCAAGGCTCTCGGCCTGACCACG
>NZ_JBVVOT010000122.1:0-530 GCF_055807455.1 Bradyrhizobium sp. Kon58 | reverse complement strand
ACCAACCAGGCAAGCCAGACCATCACCGGCACGGTCGACGTGGCCGATGCCGGCGCGACCGTCACCATCCTTGATGGCACGGCCACGATCGGCACCGCGGTGGTGCAGGGCAACGGCAGCTGGAGCGCCACGGTCACACTGAACAACGGCAGCAACTCGCTGACGGCCCAGGTCAGCGATGCGGCCGGCAACACCGCGACCAGCAGCGCGGTGGTCTATACGGTCAGCACCACCGGTCCGGCGGTGACCGAGGCCCTGGTCTCGGACACCGGCTCCTCGGCGACCGACCACCTCACCACGAGCCCGGCGCTGAGCGGCACCGGGCTTGCCAGCACGGTGGTGCACTTCACCATCGACGGCGTCGCCAGCACCACCACGGTGACGACCGATGCGCAAGGCGCCTGGTCGTTCACGCCGAGCGGGCTGGCGGACGGATTGCACACCATCGTGGCAAGCCAGACCGATAGCTTCGGCAATACCGGCTCGGCTTCGCTGAGCTTCACGCTGGATACGACGGCGCCTGCGGTCGC
>NZ_JBVVOT010000121.1:0-533 GCF_055807455.1 Bradyrhizobium sp. Kon58 | reverse complement strand
ACGGTTTTCCTGCAATTCAGTGTTCAGTTTTCAATGCCCGCAAGATGGCGTCTTGCAGCACTTTTGGACATGCCCTGAAACGCTCGATCAACAACGTTTCCTCCGCAGGTGATTCTCCTGATAAGACAAAGTGAACGTTGCCTCCCGCCTTCAAGAAGGCTTGCAGCACTTCGCTACCTGGAAGCCCCTTACCGTGCTCGTACCGACACCAAATCTCCCGTGATATGCCGCAACGTTCAGCCATTTCAGCTTGCGTGAGTTCCAGCCGCTTGCGTTCACTTTTGAGCCTTACTGCAATGGTCGGCATCGACATATCCTCGACTTATCCAATGAAACCCAATAGCAGGTACCGAATGGGGGTCGATGAAAAGAAAAGTGCCACTACGAGCAAGACCGAAAGCCACAGGCGCTTCAAGCCGTGCTCTTTCAGCGATGCACCATAGGCACCAGGTAATGCCCAGCCAGCGCAAAGCGATAATGCAAACTGTGTTGCTTGGATGTTGAGCCCAAAACGGGTAAGCAAAATCGTAGCA
>NZ_JBVVOT010000120.1:0-536 GCF_055807455.1 Bradyrhizobium sp. Kon58 | reverse complement strand
CAGGCGCTGGCGGATCAAGTGCAGGCAGCAGTCGATGGCCGCTACGGAGCCAGCCGATGTGATGATGTTGCCAGCACTCACGTACAGCACCTGCGGCTAGAAGCGAACCTTTGGAAAACGCCGCGCGACCTCATCGCGTGCGGCCCAGTGGGTGGTGGCCTCCTTGTCGTCCAGCAGGCCGGCATCCCCGAGTACGAACGCGCCCAGGCACAGCCCGACGATGAGCTTGCCTGAAGCATCGGCCAGGCGCAGGGTTTGGATAAGCGTGGCCGATGCCACTACCGACTGGTCGCCCCAGGCCGGGATGATGATCACGTCAGCCGTGTGCATCAGTTCCAGGCCGTGATTGACCGACAGCCCCAGCCCCTGATCGCTGGTAATCATGCCAGGCGACTCTGCGCAGTACTCGACGCTGTAGTGAGGTGCGTCAATTGTTGGCTGGGCGCTGCCCAGTACCATGCCCGGGACGGACAGATGGAAGAGGCTTACGCCGTCGAAAGCCAGAACGGCTACGCGGATGGGTGGCATCTGGCTAC
>NZ_JBVVOT010000119.1:0-542 GCF_055807455.1 Bradyrhizobium sp. Kon58 | reverse complement strand
GTCCAGTCGCCGATCCCCGGCAGCGCGACCCACCGCGCAACGCTTTCCTTCAAGCTGGCCTGGGGCACAAACAGCTGCGGATCATCCAGCAGCGCCTGGGCCACTCCCGACAACGTGCGCCCTCGTGCCCTCGGCATGCCCAGGGTGGCGAGGTCTGCTGCCGCCAACACTTCAGCCGTCGGGAACACGTGGGTAATAGCGGCATGGGGTGTCTGCAGCGGCTGGCCGTATTGCGCCACCAATTTACCTGCCAGGCGAATCGCCGCCACCACCGTGATCTGCTGGCCCAGCACGGCGCGCATCGCCAGCTCCAGACCGTCCCACGTTCCCGGCAGGCGCAGCCCGGGGCGGGCAGCCACCAGTTGCGCCATCAGCGGGTCGCGGGCCAACGTTGCGTTGATCCGTTCAGGTTGGGCATCCAGGTCAAACATTCTGCGCAGCCGCCGCTCGATTTCCGGCAGGACTGCAGGGTCGGGAAAGTCGACCCCCACGTCCAACCAATCACCCGCCCCTGGCGCAACGCTGATCCAACCCTGCTGCCC
>NZ_JBVVOT010000118.1:0-543 GCF_055807455.1 Bradyrhizobium sp. Kon58 | reverse complement strand
GCAAGTTATCGTCGTGACTTGATAGGTAGGTACTGCACCAGATCTCTCCGTCCTTCAGCTCAGGAGCGAGCGCCAGGTTCTCAAAAAGATACTTCATACGACTATTCCTCTCAGATGCAATCAGTAACAAACTATCTTCATCCAACGATTTCTGTGGCACATAACTGACGTAAGCAGCCGTTCATTACCACCTCCCGCCAGAATGGCACACCCTATCTAGAGCCGTAACCTTCCTTCGCCGGCATGTCGACAACTCAGAACCACAAAGTCCGCCTACAATCTTGACCTATTAGGCAGGATCCAACCCCAGCATGCGGCGCATTCGAATTATTGCCATATCCGCCTATCCGTTGGGCATCGTTTCAACAGTGAAAGGCGCATATACCCTCGAACCTGGAGGAGCCTGGCTCAAAGTGACCTCTACTCCAGCTGTCAGTAACGCGGCTAGTATTACATTTACAATTCCGTCCACTCCAGTATGCCCTTCCCAAGATTTTCTCGTCTCCCATGCCACCCGTAATTCGCGCTGTAGAGTGATGAAAT
>NZ_JBVVOT010000117.1:0-548 GCF_055807455.1 Bradyrhizobium sp. Kon58 | reverse complement strand
CGCGCAGCCAGATTCAGCTCTTGCTCACCCTCAACGGAAATAGGGGGTGTATCACCGAAGGCCATGACTTGACTAAACGTCATATTGGGTGAAGCACCTGGACTCTGCTGTTCTATACGCGAGACCTCGATGGAAAAATTCGTCCAAGCATGAGAGCCAAACACAAGGTTAGGCGGCATGTCTTTTACCAGAAATTCCGGGGCGGCTACCGACAATAACAAACGCGCCGCAAGAGGCGCTGCCTCAGCGCCGATCGTCTTCTCAAGGTGAGCGATAAAACGCTTTACAATTTCGGCAGCCGGGGCGCCTGCGTTATCTTCGCTATACAGATTATAGCCCGCTAAATTGAATGGTGACTTGCCCAATCCTGGGTCAAGTTCTTGCACAAGTGCGGCGCTCACACTTTCAGTTGCGCTGGTGGCCGTCTGGAGCAACTTGATTTTTTCTTGTATGTCTTCACCCAGCGTCTGCGCCTCGGGCAAGCGGATAAGCTTATCCAGTGCCAACGCAGGGTCCTGCGAAATATCCTTCCTTATTGCCTCAGGAAG
>NZ_JBVVOT010000116.1:0-551 GCF_055807455.1 Bradyrhizobium sp. Kon58 | reverse complement strand
GGCGCCCCAGCAGTTGGACACCGTGTTTTTCCTCACCGCCAAGACCCCGGGCCGCAAGCTGGCGCTGGACGCCGCCCAGGTGTTGTACGACAGCAGCCCCGACTTGCCTTTGCGCGTGCTGGAACTGGTGGCGCGGGACAAGGCGTGCGAGCACCCGGATAAAGCCTGCCACGGCGAGTCGTGCCCGCTGGCCAAAGGCTTTTACGACCGCTTGCCCGCCGCGCGCCAGGCCGCGACCGGGGTGCGCCTGCTCGATCAACGTCATCTGCGCGAGGTGGCGCTGGCCCACGATGTCTGCCCGTATTACCTGAGCCAGGAAATGGCGCGCTGGACCGACGTGGTGGTCGCCGACTACAACTACTATTTCGACTTTGGCGCGATGCTCTTCGGCCTGGCCCAGCTCAACCAGTGGCGGGTCGCGGTGCTGGTGGACGAAGCCCATAACCTGGTCGAGCGGGCGCGTTCGATGTACAGCGCCAGCCTTGATCAGTACAGCCTCAAGACCTTGCGCGAGGGTGCACCCGAGGCGCTGAAAAAGCCCTTGCAGCGCC
>NZ_JBVVOT010000115.1:0-556 GCF_055807455.1 Bradyrhizobium sp. Kon58 | reverse complement strand
ATGCCCTGACCACACTCGTGTACCTATGCATGGCGCTGATGATTCGCCAGTTGCTCAACTGGATCGGCCGCCGCTACGTGATGAGGAACAGCCGATGAGTGATTTTTCCTTGTGGGACATCGTGCGCAACCTGCTCAGCGGCCTGCAATGGACGCTGTTGTTGTCGCTGGTGGCGTTTGTCGGCGGCGGTGTGATCGGCCTGCTGGTGATGGCGATGCGTATCAGCCATAAGGCATTCCCGCGCAACATTGCCCGCACCTATATCGAACTGTTTCAGGGCACGCCTTTGCTGATGCAACTGTTCCTGGTGTTTTTCGGTGTTGCATTGCTCGGGGTAGATATTTCGCCCTGGCTGGCGGCGGCCATTGCCCTGACCCTGTTTACCAGCGCCTACCTGGCCGAGATCTGGCGCGGCTGCGTTGATTCCATTGCCCATGGGCAGTGGGAGGCATCGGCCAGCCTGGCGCTCAATCCCCTTGAACAACTGCGCTACGTGATACTGCCCCAAGCGCTGCGCATCGCCGTGGCACCGACCGTGGGGTTTTCGGTGCAGGTG
>NZ_JBVVOT010000114.1:0-562 GCF_055807455.1 Bradyrhizobium sp. Kon58 | reverse complement strand
CAACTGGTACCTGCATACCGTTTAAGCGGTTGCTGCAAAAAAGAACGCCGCAGGCCATAAGCTCTGCGTCAGGTTGCGCAGGCGGTGCATCATCCATTCGGCTTTCTGCTGGCGTGGAACAAGACCGAGATCATCAGCCAGTGCCTGGGGGTGAAGAACGAGTCCGACGCCGACCGCGAAAACCGCATTCGCCAGTTCGAGGATTTCTTCAACGTGTCGGGCATGGGCACGCCGGATGACCTGGTGGAATTTCGCGAGGCCCAGCGGGGTTTCCAGGGCCGCCTGGAGCGCTGGAGCGATATCTCGCGCGGCAGCCATCGCTGGGAAACCGGGCCGACGCCCAACAGCGAAGCCATTGGCATCCAGCCCGCCATGACCGGCACCGAATTCACCCACGAAGGCCTGTACGTCAACCAGCACCGCAACTGGCAGCAGTTCCTGCTCGACGGCCTGGACCAGCAAGCGCTGAAACTGCGGGAGGTGAAGTGATGAATGCCCAGTTGCAGTACCAGATCGAGCAATTCTTCTACCGCAAATCCGAACTGTGCGACGCCCAGGACTG
>NZ_JBVVOT010000113.1:0-566 GCF_055807455.1 Bradyrhizobium sp. Kon58 | reverse complement strand
GTGGTGGTACTCCTAGACCTTTTGGAGGCATTGAGGTCTTCGAAACCCTTGAACGCTATGAAATGGAGATTCCTACTCTAGTAGTGACATCGTATCCAGTATTCAGCGAGGGATCGAAAAGCTTGGGGCTAACAGAGCTATCAAAACAGCTGAAAAAGGACTTCCCTAACACCTTTTTAGATACCGTATATTTTGATTCAGCATTCTCTGACTGGGAGCTTCGCATCGAATCTAATCTTAGATCAATTTTAGAGAAAAAAAATGCCTCTTGACATACTTTTGCTAGAAGACGACCCGGCAAAAAAAGGGAAACTCCTTGCCCTGCTCAAAGATAAAGGTCTATTTGGGCGTCTGGACGTTGCTACCCGAGGTCAAGGTGCGCAGCGCCGCAGACTATTGGCCTTGGGCCAAGCGCCGCAGCCTGGCCCGTCTGCTCAGCCCGAGGACCATCGGCAAGGCCCTGGGCGAGAGGCTGTTTCCCAAGGCAGGGCAGTCCGACCTGCGCCGCAGGATGGCCGAACGCTGGGCGAGCAATGACCAACGTGCTTATCGCGCCAGCTTCGACG
>NZ_JBVVOT010000112.1:0-593 GCF_055807455.1 Bradyrhizobium sp. Kon58 | reverse complement strand
TGACCATGCCGAGTTCGATGACTTCATCTTTGCGGTGGTCGAGGCCGGTGGTTTCGGTGTCGAGCAGGATGCCGATCTTGGTTTCCTGTCCGGAGGCCGGTATGGACGTCGGCCGCGGCACCAGGCGGCGCAGCACCCGGTAGTCGCTCGATCGGCCTAGTACCTCGCCCATCGCGGCCAGATCCGATGCGTCTTGAAACATTTCTTCTCGTGTGAGCCGATGAGGTAGTCCCGTGAGGCCCCACAATATCGGGAGCTCCCGGCACGAGATATCTGAAAGACAAAGCAATTCACGGGCTTTTCGGGAGTGTCGGTGCAGTTGGATTCGCTTGCGGGACGTTCGCGCAGGCCTCGATCACGAGCGCTCTGGAGGTCCCCGCCTATGAATGAGGCGGATCGGGCGGGGCATCTGCGGACGGCTCGACAGCATCTGCGTATGGTTGCCGACCCCGGATTGCTACGGTCCCACTGGTGCGTGATCGTTTACGATCTGCAGCTATATTTCTATCCATGGAACTCGAGTACGACCCCAAGCGCGAGGCCGCCGCGGCGATGAAGCTTGCCGCCGAAGCAAAGGGCGCAGAGCGGCAGAG
>NZ_JBVVOT010000111.1:0-605 GCF_055807455.1 Bradyrhizobium sp. Kon58 | reverse complement strand
TGGCCATCGAGACGACGCCAGCTTTTGTGCGCGGCCTCAAGCAGTTTGAAGACCATCGCGAGCGCCGTCCTGTTGGACAGGCAACCCTTCGATCGGATGGTGCGGTGGCGCACGGTGGCGAAGGTGCTTTCAATGGGATTGGTCGTCCGCAGGTGTTTCCAGTGCTCGGCGGGGAAGTCGTAGAACGCCAGTAGCGTGTCCCGATCCTTGCTCAGGCAGTCGGCCGCCTTCTGGTATTTCAGCGCGTAGCTCTCGATGAAGGCGCCGAACGCCAGCTCGGCGGCGACCTTCGTTTCAGCCATCCAGATCTCCTGCAACGCGCGTTTGGCTTTCGGCTGCTGGCTCTTCGGCAACTTGGCGAGCACGTTCGCGGTCTTGTGCACCCAGCAGCGCTGCTCGCGCGTTTTCGGCCAGACCTCGCCGGCAGCTTTCCAGAAGCCGAGCGCGCCATCGGCGATAACGAGCCGCGGAGGCACGGCGAGCCCGCGCCGCTTCAGATCAAGCAGCAGATCGCGCCAGTCGTACGCGCTCTCGCGGGCACCATCGGTGAAGCCGACCAGTTCCTTACGGCCTTCCGGCGTCGCACCGATCAGCACCAGGATGCA
>NZ_JBVVOT010000110.1:0-620 GCF_055807455.1 Bradyrhizobium sp. Kon58 | reverse complement strand
GGCGATGTCCAGGGTCATGGCGTTCTCGAACGCCTTGAAGTTGGCGATGTTGCGCGGCAACACCGACTCATCGTTCTCGCCGTAGTAACGCTTGCACAGCTCGACGATGGTGCGGCCGGCCTGCAGGAACAGCTGCTCGCGGTCGCTGTGGGTGGCCAGCGTCGAGCCGTTGCCCGGCAAGGCCAGGCCCAGGGCTTCGACCAGGCAGTTCATCGAGTTGGCGGTGAACATACCGGAGCACGAACCGCAGGTCGGGCAGGCGCTGCGCTCGTATTCCGCGACCTTCTCGTCAGAAGCGCTGGAAGAAAACGGTGTGAAATTCGAAGCCCCGGTGATCCAGGGCCAGAAAACCGGCTGGTTCTACGACCACCGCATGAACCGCGCCCGCCTGGCGCCGTATGCCAAGGGCAAGCGCGTCCTCGACCTGTACAGCTACATCGGCGGCTGGGGCGTACAAGCCGCCGCATTCGGCGCCAGTGAAGTGTTCTGCGTCGACGCCTCCGCCTTCGCCCTCGATGGCGTCGAGCGCAACGCTGCGCTGAACGGCGTCGCCGAGAAAATGACCGGCATCGAAGGCGATGTGTTCGAAGCGCTCAAGGAACTCAAGGCCAGCGAAGAAC
>NZ_JBVVOT010000109.1:0-622 GCF_055807455.1 Bradyrhizobium sp. Kon58 | reverse complement strand
ACCGCCTGGTAGATGCGCACCCGCTCACCGATGATTGCCGTCTCGCCGATCACCACACCGGTGCCGTGGTCGATAAAGAAACTCGGGCCGATCTGCGCGCCGGGGTGAATATCGATCCCCGTGGCCGAGTGAGCGATTTCCGCGCTGATTCGCGCCAGCAATGGCAGGCCGGCGCGGTACAGGTGATGGGCGAGGCGGTGGTGGATCACCGCGAGGATGCCCGGGTAGCACAGCAGTACTTCATCCACGCTGCGTGCGGCCGGGTCACCGTGGTAGGCGGCCAGTACGTCGGTGTCCAGCAGGCTGCGCAAAGCCGGCAATGCCAGGGCGAAGTCCTGGATCAGGCGAATGGCATGGGCGTTGACTTCACTGTCATCCTGGCCACTCTGACGCGCGGCGTAGCGCAGTTCCAGGCGGGCCTGGGCGAGCAAGGCGTTAAGGGCGACATCGAGGGTATGCCCGACGTAGAAGTCTTCACTTTCTTCACGCAGGTCCACCGGGCCCAGGCGCATCGGGAACAGGGCGCCGCACAACGCTTCAAGAATCTGCGCCACGGCCTCGCGGGACGGTAATTCGCGGCCACCGTGTTCGCCACTCAAGCGACCATTGCGCGTTCGCCACT
>NZ_JBVVOT010000108.1:0-644 GCF_055807455.1 Bradyrhizobium sp. Kon58 | reverse complement strand
ATCCTCAGCGAAGGCCACAGCCAGGTCTTCATGGCGCTCAGACAAGCGATCCTTGAACGGCGGCCGGTTCACGTGAGCGATGGCAGCAAGCGCCAGACGGTCTGCCCGTACACTCTGGGCCACGCCGCCGTTGAGGAGCGCGCATTCGCCCTCCTTGTGGAGGCGAGTTCGAGCACGAAGCGTTCGGTCAAAGCCAGCTGGATCTGCCTTCGGTTGTCGAAGATTGAGGAAGTTCGCTTCGCCGATGAGCCTTGGATCGAGCAAGACTACCGGGGACCGGTGCAACGATGTGTCGATAAGGTGAACCTGGACGCGAGACCGTAGTTCGCGGCACAAGCCTCGACTAATTGAGGCCGGTGTAGCGGGGCGCCGGCGCCCTCGAGAGCAGGTCAATTCCGCAGGATCGGCGCCTCGCGAAGTGCACTCCTGCCGATCTGCTTCAGCCCGTCAACCGATGTCTCGCCCTTGGTGGCGGCTTCGAGGATCATGGAGGCCACGTGGGTGCGGGCAGAGGTCTCGTAGCGTGACACGCTCTCGCACACCTCGTCGAGGACCGCGCGCAAAAGCGCGGTGGTTTCAGCATCGAACATTGGAGGTCTCCCCCAGCGAAAGCAGCATTCTGCCTGAACCCGGCCAGCCGGGGA
>NZ_JBVVOT010000107.1:0-644 GCF_055807455.1 Bradyrhizobium sp. Kon58 | reverse complement strand
ATCCTCAGCGAAGGCCACAGCCAGGTCTTCATGGCGCTCAGACAAGCGATCCTTGAACGGCGGCCGGTTCACGTGAGTGATGGCAGCAAGCGCCAGACGGTCTGCCCGTACACTCTGGGCCACGCCGCCGGTGAGGAGCGCGCATTCGCCCTCCTTGTGGAGGCGAGTTTGAGCACGAAGCGTCCGGTCAAAGCCAGCTGGATCTGCCTTCGGTTGTCGAAGATTGAGGAAGTTCTCTTCGCCGATGAGCCTTGGATCGAGCAAGACTACCCGGGACCGGTGCAACGATGTGTCGATAAGGTGCACCTGGACGCGAGACCGTAGTTCGCGGCACAAGCCTCGACTAATTGAGGCCGGTGTAGCGGGGCGCCGCTGCCCTCGAGAGCAGGTCAATTCCGCAGGATCGGCGCCTCGCGAAGTGCAGTCCTGCCGATCTGCTTCAGCCCGTCAACCGATGTCTCGCCCTTGGTGGCGGCTTCGAGGATCATGGAGGCCACGTGCGTGCGGGCAGAGGTCTCGTAGCGTGACACGCTCTCGCACACCTCGTCGAGGACCGCGCGCAAAAGTGCGGTGGTTTCAGCATCGAACATTGGAGGTCTCCCCCAGCGAAAGCAGCATTCTGCCTGAACCCGGCCAGCCGGGGA
>NZ_JBVVOT010000106.1:0-659 GCF_055807455.1 Bradyrhizobium sp. Kon58 | reverse complement strand
TAAACCGACTGACCGTCAGCCCATAACCGCCGCCGCCTGACCGGCTCAGGCCGTCACCAAAATTTGGCGATAGCTCCCCCGCAAGGGTCGGTAACTCGAGATCGATGCCTTGACGAATAGACGGCGCTGTGACGATTGAAGGGCAGGTGCATGACTGTACTCGGTAAGAACATCACCAGCAACTTGGGGCCTGCACGCCCGCGCGCAACCAGATGCGAGGGGCCCGGCCCGTGATCGCTTCGTCGGCCCGACAGACTAGCTTCTCAGTGAGGTGCTGGATCAGCGTTCCACTCGCGCGGAGCGAACTCCAGCTGGGTTGGGTGATGGTCACGAACGCCACCGGCCGACGACGGCCAGGAACCGGGGCGCGCTGCGGCCGCTAAAGCGACATTGCCCAGTCCATCCCGCCAAACGATATTGATTAGCTTGCTGCTGCCACTGGGCCATGCCTGACATGTGTGGCATCGCGCGCCATTCCTATCGCCAACACCCGACCGACAAGTACCTCTGGCTTCCGGGTCGTGGCCTACGATTGCTATTCAGAGCTTTTTTGCCGAGAACCTCGGCATTGTCGCGCCTACAGAGCTATCGCCAAATTTTGGTGACGGCCTGAGCCGGTCAGGCGGCGGCGGTTATGGGCTGACGGTCAGTCGGTTTAG
>NZ_JBVVOT010000105.1:0-676 GCF_055807455.1 Bradyrhizobium sp. Kon58 | reverse complement strand
GTCCTAAGGTAGCGAAATTCCTTGTCGGGTAAGTTCCGACCTGCACGAATGGCGTAACGATGGCGGCGCTGTCTCCACCCGAGACTCAGTGAAATTGAAATCGCTGTGAAGATGCAGTGTATCCGCGGCTAGACGGAAAGACCCCGTGAACCTTTACTATAGCTTTGCACTGGACTTTGAATTTGCTTGTGTAGGATAGGTGGGAGGCTTTGAAGCGTGGACGCCAGTCTGCGTGGAGCCATCCTTGAAATACCACCCTGGCAACTTTGAGGTTCTAACTCAGGTCCGTTATCCGGATCGAGGACAGTGTATGGTGGGTAGTTTGACTGGGGCGGTCTCCTCCTAAAGAGTAACGGAGGAGTACGAAGGTGCGCTCAGACCGGTCGGAAATCGGTCGTAGAGTATAAAGGCAAAAGCGCGCTTGACTGCGAGACAGACACGTCGAGCAGGTACGAAAGTAGGTCTTAGTGATCCGGTGGTTCTGTATGGAAGGGCCATCGCTCAACGGATAAAAGGTACTCCGGGTCAAGCTGGCGCACAAGCAAGGTTCGGCGGTGATGATCGGGCACCCTTATCCGCAGACGCTGGCGGTGCTTGAGCGCGAATTGCCCAAGCTCAAGGCGCAGGGCGTGGAGTGGATCGATATCAAGTTGATGATCAGCGTGCGCAGCAATCA
>NZ_JBVVOT010000104.1:0-683 GCF_055807455.1 Bradyrhizobium sp. Kon58 | reverse complement strand
GTCTGCTTGCCGGCGTTGATGAGATCGGCGTCCTCTTCACCCTCATAGGGGAACGGGCCCATGCCGAGCATGCCGTTTTCGCTCTGGAGGCTGACGTCCATGCCGTCCGGGATGTAGTTCGAGACCAGCGTCGGGATGCCGATGCCGAGATTGACGTAATAGCCGTCACGCAATTCCTTCGCGGCGCGCGCAGCCATCTGTTCACGGGTCCAGGCCATCTTAGTCTCCTGATCTCAAGCTGCCGTGCGCGGGCGGGTGTTGCGGAATTCGATGCGCTTCTTGGCCGTTCCAACCTCGACGATGCGCTTGACGAAAAGGCCGGGCGTGTGGATGTGGTCGGGATCGAGTTCGCCGGCCGGAACCAGATGCTCGACCTCGGCCACCGTGACCTTGGCGGCGGTCGCCATCATCGGGTTAAAGTTGCGCGCGGTCTTGCGGTAGATGAGGTTGCCTGCGGTGTCGCCCTTCCAGGCGTGGACGATGGCGAGGTCGGCGAACAGGCCGCGCTCCATCAGGTATTTCTGTCCGTCGAATTCCTTCACTTCCTTGCCTTCGGCGATCAGCGTGCCGACGCCGGTCTTGGTGTAGAAGGCCGGAATGCCGGCACCGCCGGCGCGGATGCGCTCGGCCAGCGTGCCCTGCGGATTGAATTCGAGTTCCAGCTCGCCGGCGAGGAATTGCTG
>NZ_JBVVOT010000103.1:0-685 GCF_055807455.1 Bradyrhizobium sp. Kon58 | reverse complement strand
CAGCGCCGCCAGGGCCCAGATCCAGCGCGGGGTGTCGGGGAACCAGACGCCCATGTACACCGCCACGGCGGTGATCTCGGCGATACAGGTCACCAACCACAGGAACCAGTAGTTCCATCCGGTCAGAAAGCCGGCCAACGGGCCGAGATAATCCTGGGCATAGCGGCTGAACGAGCCGGCAACGGGGTTGTGCACCGCCATTTCACCGAGGGCGCGCATGATCACCAGGATCGCCAGTCCACCAATGATGTACGACAGCATGATCGCCGGGCCGGCCATTTCAATGGCCTTGGCCGAGCCGAGGAACAGGCCGACACCGATGCAGGCGCCGAGGGCCATCAGGCGGATGTGCCGCTCACCGAGTTCGCGTTTGAGCGGGCCGCCTTGAGCGGTCTCGCCAGGGGGCAGTGGTTTGCCGACAGGCATAGGAATACAACCTCATTTTTATTGGAGTTAGCCAGCGAGTCTCGGCACATAAGCGGGTGGCCCATGGGCCGTCTTGACCCCAATTGCACTTGCGGCGCTTCGGCCAGGGCGCTTTCGCGCACGTTGGCCAGAATCGGGCTTTTCCCGGCGGCCTCCAGCAGCTCGGTACGCGCGGCCATCAACCCCGCATGGCCGACGCCGCCACGGTCCTGCAGGCGGAACTCGAAGCCGCTGGAGGTGCCCAGGCCGTCAACCGGCG
>NZ_JBVVOT010000102.1:0-720 GCF_055807455.1 Bradyrhizobium sp. Kon58 | reverse complement strand
CCCGGGACGACCGTGATCGCTGGAACGCCAAGATCACATTGCGCGCCATACGTGAGCTCGACCATGCCTTTCGTGTGCTCGAACAATTCAAGGGACGACGCAAAGTCACGGTATTCGGCTCGGCACGTACGCCAATAGAAAGCCCGCTGTATGCATTGGCTCGAGAGGTCGGCGCGACACTGGCGCGTGAGTACCTGTTTGCCCAAGCGCGCCCGTCGAATCAGGCGCGGCGCGAACCCAGCGGCTGGCTGAAGCTGCACGGGGTGACGCGCAATAACTTGAACAATCTTGAGGTGGGCTTCCCGCTGGGCTGCTTCACGGCGGTGACCGGGATTTCCGGGTCGGGCAAGTCCAGCCTGGTCAGCCAGGCGCTGTTGGAGCTGGTCAGCAGCGGCCTTGGGCGCGAGCTGGAAAGCGTCGACGAGCCCAGCCTGGAAGACGCCGCGCCCGCCGCCAGCGAGGGGCGTATCAGTGCCGGGCTGGAGCATATCCGCCGTCTGGTGCAAGTGGACCAGAAACCCATCGGCCGCACGCCGCGCTCCAACCTGGCGACCTACACCGGGCTGTTCGACAACGTGCGCAAACTCTTCGCCGCAACGCCGGCCGCGAAGAAACGCGGTTACGACGCCGGGCAGTTTTCCTTCAACGTCGCCAAGGGCCGTTGCCCGAACTGCGAAGGCGAGGGCTTTGTCAGCGTTGAATTGCTGTTTATGCCCAGCG
>NZ_JBVVOT010000101.1:0-724 GCF_055807455.1 Bradyrhizobium sp. Kon58 | reverse complement strand
CATCCTGGGGCTGAAGCCGGTCCCAAGGGTATGGCTGTTCGCCATTTAAAGTGGTACGCGAGCTGGGTTTAGAACGTCGTGAGACAGTTCGGTCCCTATCTGCCGTGGACGTTTGAGATTTGAGAGGGGCTGCTCCTAGTACGAGAGGACCGGAGTGGACGAACCTCTGGTGTTCCGGTTGTCACGCCAGTGGCATTGCCGGGTAGCTATGTTCGGAATAGATAACCGCTGAAAGCATCTAAGCGGGAAACTAGCCTCAAGATGAGATCTCACTGGAACCTTGAGTTCCCTGAAGGGCCGTCGAAGACTACGACGTTGATAGGTTGGGTGTGTAAGCGCTGTGAGGCGTTGAGCTAACCAATACTAATTGCCCGTGAGGCTTGACCATATAACACCCAAGCAATTTGCGACTCGAAAGAGACCAGATTGCGGTGTGTGAAGACGAGATGAACCGAAAGTTCGACGCTTGCAAACACCAAATTCTATTACATACCCAATTTGCTGAAGCGAGGCCGTCTGGCCACGACTCAGTACCCGAATTTCTTGACGACCATAGAGCATTGGAACCACCTGATCCCATCCCGAACTCAGTAGTGAAACGATGCATCGCCGATGGTAGTGTGGGGTTTCCCCATGTGAGAGTAGGTCATCGTCAAGATTAAATTCCAGAACCCCTGTTTGCTTACGCAGACAGGGGTTTTGTTTATGTAGAAGTCCATGAATT
>NZ_JBVVOT010000100.1:0-790 GCF_055807455.1 Bradyrhizobium sp. Kon58 | reverse complement strand
TACCCTAAAGTCAAAGATAAAGACTATTGCGTACCCCTTACCCTTTGGTACGCCAACAACCCGGAAGAGATCACCAAATTCGAAAAACATATGCGCAAGAAGATCCATTATGTACTGCACCCTCAGTATATATGGAGCAGCATCGCGAACATGGCTCGATCTCAAAAAAGCGAACTACTCAGCACACTGCAGGGGGCCTTCAAACACATCGAGCTTGAATCTTTTGAGCACACATTCCAAGGTCTATTTAGCGCAATCAACCTTGACTCTGAAAAACTAGGTCGCACTTACGCCGAACGCAATATTAAGCTATCAAGTGAGCTAAGACAGCCTGCAATACATATTTGCTCAGGCAGCGACGGGAGTGTAATACTCTGTTTGTTCAATTCCTTTAGCGATATCCTTGTCTGTCCGAGGCCGATAGAGTTGCTTTGTGCGTAGTCTGATAAGAAATGTCGACAAAAATGAAATGCGAAATCTGCGCAAAGTAAATCGGTAATGATTTCCAACTTGGCTAGCTGATGGCTGAAAATCGATTTTTCATCATTTTTACTAATTTTGGTGATCTTTATTTCTTCATTGCGCATTGGTCGATAGAGCGCAAAGACAATGTTATTAGTTTGTAATAATAGTTCAGGGTGCTTGTCTGCATAGGTTGTAGGGAGGTGAGGTGAGTCATCGCTCCATATTAATGAGCCATATTCAATATTTTTCGATTGTATTAATCGAATCCCCTCGCCCGAGTACTACGATGGCTTAAATTCCTTCCCTGAAGTTACTTTTATAGCGT
>NZ_JBVVOT010000099.1:0-795 GCF_055807455.1 Bradyrhizobium sp. Kon58 | reverse complement strand
AGCTCAAAGCCGCCGCCGAAAAAATGCAGGACGCGATCAAGGAATATGATGACCTTATCGTGTTTTATAGAAACAAACCGTCTGGCGAACCTGCGGGTGCCGAAGCGCTTATCAGGTCCGGCGCGATCAAACTCAACCAGGGAGCCGATGACCTTGAGGCCGCCTGCAGCGCCGTCACCGACGAGGCAACCCGGCAACGTCTAGTTGCGCAAGTTCGCCATTTCAGGGAGAACGCTGCGCGCATTAACACAATGGCGAAACTGGTGCGTCGGGAGCTGATTTCCAAACAAGCCCCCACTGGTAATGCTCTGGAGTTCCTGCAAAGCCAACCAGGCATCCTGCGCATTCGCAAAACCCTTGACCGATTGGCAGGCACTCGGCAGATACCAAAGCCTGGCACCAGCCGTTGGGTAAAAGTCCCGGACTTCCTGGACGAGTTCGAAATTAAAATCGCAGACACCGTGTGGGCTTACGGTCACATGCACTTTGAACAAGCCTCCCACACCGTCCCCGCCAAAATCTATCTCAAACCACCGGGACAGCGAGCGCTGTACGCAAACGCTCAGACCAGCGCCGCTCGCGAAGGCCGCCGCTTGGATATCCACCGCGCAGAGATCGATTGGCCACAGGCCCGGCGGGTGTTTTACCCAGAGTTGGCAGGATGACTCAAGGCGTATGTCTGCGCACGGATGCGGGTAGAAAATGGGTTAAAGGTCGGACTCTTTCACCACCCTCACCTTCCCCGCATCCAGCGCATACGCTGCATCGGCCAGGTCATTGTTGACCTTCTCCACC
>NZ_JBVVOT010000098.1:0-803 GCF_055807455.1 Bradyrhizobium sp. Kon58 | reverse complement strand
GATGCTGCAAGGCACCGGCATCGCGGTGCTGTACCTCACGGTGTTTGCGGCGATGCGCCTGCACCCGCTGATCGACCCAGGCGCGGCGTTGGGCCTGTTGGTGGCGGTCACGGTGTTCTCGGCGATCCTGGCCGTTACTCAGGATGCGTTGGGCCTGGCCTGCGCCGCGGCGCTCGGTGGTTTCGCGGCACCGATCCTCACGTCGACCGGCGCCGGTAACCATGTCGCATTGTTCAGTTATTTCGCGTTGCTCAACGCCGGCATCCTCGCCATCGCCTGGTTCAAGGCTTGGCGTTTGCTCAATCTCATCGGTTTTGTCGGCACCTTCGGCATTGGCTTTGCCTGGGTGCGGTTCAACAGCTGACTGGCCTGCGAAAAGTCAGCAAGGGTTTGGCGTGAGATGAGGGTTGGCGGTAGTCCAAGGTTGTCCTTATCTATTTCAATCTTGTGTCTACAGAACATCGCTATCTCCGTGCTCGTTTGAATGAGAGTGCGCGTCAGCACCGGTAATGGCCGTAGCACGCCAAACGAACGCTTGGCAAAGTGTGTCCAATCGGCCGTTTCCATTTTCAAATGAAGCGTGGTTTTTTTCTGTTTCGAGTACTCGTGTCCTTTGACCTTGCGCATCGGGCGCCAGGGGAGCGCTCTGGTGGGGTAAAGCCTCTGACGAGAGTGTTGGGCTCCACCTCAATGCGCAAGATGCAGACACAGGTCAATACCTGGAAACAGCAGCGAGTCCCCCAGGCTTCAGCCCCACAGGCAGGGAATGGAACAGCAGCACCCAGTTTATTACACCAGTTGAT
>NZ_JBVVOT010000097.1:0-850 GCF_055807455.1 Bradyrhizobium sp. Kon58 | reverse complement strand
CTAGGGTCTGTACTCAATAGGGATTCCCTTCGAAATTGGATTGTGATTCAAGCGTCTCAGTTGAAGGGAGGCTTGAATGGCAAAGCAGGTCTACTGGCTCAGCGACGCGGAATGGCGGCGGATTGAGCCGTTGTTGCCCCGAGGGCGCAAAGGAGCGCACCGGGTCGATGATCGGCGCGTCATCAGTGGCATCATGCACATGCTGAGATCTGGCTCACGCTGGCGCGATTGCCCGGAAGTCTATGGCCCCTACACAACGGTCTATAACCGCTTCAACCGCTGGAGCCGGCAAGGGATTTGGACGGGCATCTTTTACGCCCTGACGGGATCGACCGGCATGTACGGATCGATCTCGGTGGACTCGACCTACATCAAAGCCCATCGCTCCGCAGCCGGCGCAAAAGGGGGGCCTTCAACAATGCAATCGGCCGTTCGCGGGGCGGGCAGACTACCAAAATCCACGCGCTGACTGACGATATCGGCCGTCCCCTGGCCTTCCTGATTACCCCGGGCAACACCCACGACCTGGTCGGTGCCCGCGACCTCATCGGCATGATCCGCAATCCGCGCCGCTTGCTGGCCGATAGAGCTTACGACGCCAAGAGCTTACGCGACGAACTGGCCGCACGCCGTATCAAGGCCGTGATCCCACCGAATCCGACCCGCAAGCATCCGCATCGGTATGACAAAGCAGCTTACAAAGGTCGAAACGTCATAGAGCGCATGTTCTGCAGGCTCAAAGACTTCCGCCGTATCGCAACTCGATACGACAAGCGCGCAGACATCTTCCTGTCTGCAATCTTGCTCGCAGCCGCAATCTCATGGTGGGCTAAATGAGTCCGGACCCTAG
>NZ_JBVVOT010000096.1:0-889 GCF_055807455.1 Bradyrhizobium sp. Kon58 | reverse complement strand
TTCGCACGCGAGGTCTGGGCAACCGTGTCCTGGACGGGGCTGGAAGCCGTCGAGAACGTCAGCGCCGTGGTCAGCGTACCGCCGATCGCACCACCCGCGGCGCTCGACCCGATCGTCGAGGACGCGTAGTCGTTGGTGGTCGAGACCGTCAGCAGGCCATTGGCGTCGATCGTCGCCGTCAGGTTGTTGGCCTGGAGCTTCGAGTTGAGCTGGTCGAGCGTCTTGACCGTGCCGTTGGTGCCGTCGCCGAAGGTGACATTGACCGCCGTGCCGCCGTTGAAGGCGGAGAAGGTCAAGGACTTGCCGGCGATGCCGCCGATGCCCGAGGTGCGCGCCGCCGAGAACGCGGTCGAGGTCCCGGTGTTACCGGCAAGCCCGAGCACGTTCAACGCATTGCCAGTGCCCGTGACCGACAGATCGGCGTTGACGCCGGTCGAGATCTTGAGCTGGCCGGAGGCGTTGATCGACGATGCGGTCTGGCCCGATGCGGTTGCGAGCGTACCGCCTCCGCTGCCGTTTAGCGTGAAGGTCTGCACGCCGGTGGCGAAGTCGATCGCCTTCAGCACGTCGTTGACCGTGCCGCCCTGCAGATAGACCGTCGAGTTGCCGGCGCCGTCCGTCAGGACGTTGCCGCTGGCACCGAAGCCGCTCGGAACGCTCGGAGCACCGGTCGAGCCCGGGATCGGCGCGTTCTTGAAGGTGATGACGTGACCGTCGACGTTCAGCGACGAACCGTCCGTGATCTCCGCACCCAGCGAAGCCGCACTCGTGGTCCGGTTGACGTTCACGGTGGCGTTGCCGCCGCCCACGGCCGTGGTCAGGCCGAGAGCCTTGAGCAGGTCGGCCTTGCCGGTGACGCTCAGATCCGCACCCGTCGAGCTTACCAGCG
>NZ_JBVVOT010000095.1:0-923 GCF_055807455.1 Bradyrhizobium sp. Kon58 | reverse complement strand
GGTCTCCGCGCTGTCGCTGGCCAACCAGTCGCAGCAGAGCGTGCTGCAGCTGCTCCGCTAACAAGCGGACGACATCGTAAGCAAAATCCGGCGGCGGGGCTTCGGCCCCGCCGCTTTTTTTGCGCGTCAGCTGTCATTCGAGCAGCCGCGCGACGCTCTGAAAAGTAACCAGCGGTTATGGTTAATGGAGAGTAAGCGCGGATAAATGCCAATGATTTCAGCCTGATTGCTGGCCGCGACCACGCCTTCCCCGCGCTTATGGTGAACCCGCGCTTAATGCGGGCGCGTGTCGTTTCACCCTTTGTTAGCCATGTCGCGGCACGCTGTCCCCGTCACTCGATCCGAAGCGATCGAACGAAGACGCGTAAACCAGAAGGGTAAGAGTCATGTCCGGTATTGTTCTCTCTGCGTCGGTTCGTCAGAACCTGCTGTCTCTCCAGTCCACCGCTGATCTTCTCGCCACCACACAGAACCGTCTGTCGACCGGCAAGAGCGTCAATTCAGCCCTGGACAATCCCACCAACTTCTTCACCGCACAGTCGCTCGACAACCGCGCCAGCGACATCAACAATCTGCTCGATGGCATCGCCAACGGCGTGCAGGTGCTGCAGGCCGCCAACACCGGTCTGACCTCGCTGCAGAAGCTGATCGACAGCGCCAAGTCGATCGCCAACCAGGCGCTGCAGACCACCGTCGGCTACTCCACCAAGTCCAACGTCTCCACCACGATCGCGGGTGCGACTGCGGCCGATTTGCGTGGTACGACCTCCTTTGCGAGCGCCACCGCGAGCAGCAACGTGCTGTATAACGGCACCGCTGGCGGCACCACTGCGGCGACTGGCACCACGACCCTCGGCGCCACCATCGGCTCCTTCACCGGCACCACGGCAACGACCGGCGCCGGCGGCACCACGGCGCTGACC
>NZ_JBVVOT010000094.1:0-1005 GCF_055807455.1 Bradyrhizobium sp. Kon58 | reverse complement strand
CCTCAATCCTTAGCCCAGCGAGTAAGACCGGCCTCGGAGATGATCTTCGCGATCGCTGCCTTCTGTTCGTCTGCCAATGGCAGCAGGGGCAGACGCGGGTCGCCCGCGCCCCGGCCGAGCTGACTCATGGTCTCTTTGATGGCCGCGTAATAGGATCCCGACTGGAAGCAACGATAGAACGCGAAGACGTCGCGACCGAGGCCATCCAATGTCTTGTCGCCGCTCAGCGCCTTCTTCCAGTAGTCGCGGATCAAAGGTCCGGCGATTTGATGCGCCATAGCCACCACTCCGTGAGCGCCAACGGCGCGGGCTGGCACAATCATTGTCTCATAGCCGACGAAGATGCGGAGTCTGCTTCCTACACGCTGCACAAGCTCTGTCACTTGAGTGATCGCGCCGGAACTATCCTTGATAGCGACGACCGTTGGGAGGGCGGAGAGCTGCTCCACAAGCGCTGGAGTGATGTCGATTCCCGCGCGACGCGGACTGTTGTAGAGCATCAGCGGGAGCGATGTATTGCGCGAGATGTAATCGAAGAAGGCCAGGATCTCACGCGGGCTCGGCATGGCGTAGATCGGGGGCAAGATCATGCCGCCTGCGCAGCCCGTCGCCACGGCGGACTGGCACGCTTCCAGCACATCCTCGGCACGCAAGTCGGCCACGCCCGCCAGGACGGGAGCGCGGCCGCCCACATGGTTGACTGTCAACTTATAGAGGTGCGCACGCTCGGCCTTGGTGAGCGCATAAAATTCTCCGGTGCTGCCAGCCGCGACAATGCCCTCCGCACCATTAGCGATCGCGTCGTCGATGAGCGCCTTGTACCGGGCCTCGTTGATGGAGCCGTCGGCTCCGAATGGAGTGACGAGCACAGAGAAGATACCGCCCCAGTTCACATTGGTCATGATTTACTTTCCTTGTTGGAAGATGCGGCTGAAGGTATAGCCGCGGGCGAAGTGAGTGGGCCGAGAAGACGAGCCTGTTCCGTGAACCGTCCGACGAAAGCGG
>NZ_JBVVOT010000093.1:0-1028 GCF_055807455.1 Bradyrhizobium sp. Kon58 | reverse complement strand
GCATGATCAGGCCTCACCGCGGGTCGAGGTCGAGTGTCGGCGCTTGGCCAGCTTCGGCGAGACTGGACATCTCATCAATGGACAGCACCTTGTCCACCTCAAGCACGATGACGAATTTGCCCTCGACCTTGGCCATGCCGCTGATGAAATCCGCGCGGATCCGCGCTCCGAAGCTGGGCGGCGGCTCGATCTGTGCGGCAGGGATCTCCTGCACGGCGGACACGGTGTCGACCAGCAGCCCGATATCCTGCGGCTGACCATCTTCGCTGCTGGCTTCGATGATAATGACGCACGAGCGTCGCGTGATCTCGGAGTTCGGCCGGCCGAAACGCGCCGACAGGTCCACCACCGGCACCACCGCGCCGCGCAGGTTGATCACGCCGCGCACGAAGGCGGGCATCATCGGCACCACGGTCAGGCTGCCGTATTCGATAATCTCCTTGATCCCCAGAATGCCGATGGCGAACATTTCGCCACCGAGCATGAAGGTCAGGTACTGCGCGTCCTCGTCGACCGCGATGGCGGTCTGGCGGGTAGTCATCACTGCGCCCATCTCTCTACTCCCTGTGAGCCCGGATCAGTTCTGGCGATCAGAAACGGGTGAATTCCGATTCGTCCGGGGCACCTGCCGTGCTGTAGGCGAAAGCCTTGCGAGGGGCTTGTTGGACAGGACGTGGTGGCTGGCGGGTTGGCTTGCTGCCGGCGCCGTCCGCTGGGCTGCTTTGAATCGCGGCTTTGGTTGTTGAATCGAGTACGAAGAAGCTCATGGCCTGTTGCAGTTGCTCGGCCTGGCCGCTCATCTCTTCGGCGGTGGCGGCCAATTCTTCACTGCTCGATGCGTTCTGCTGAGTCACCTGATTGAGCTGAGTCATCGCGGTGTTGATCTGCGCGACGCCCGCGGCCTGTTCTTCGGACGCTGCACTGATTTCCTGCACCAGATCGGATGTCTTGTTGATTGAGGGCACCATTTCGTCGAGCAACTTGCCGGCTTTCTCGGCCATGTCCACGCTGCTGGAAGACAATTCACC
>NZ_JBVVOT010000092.1:0-1035 GCF_055807455.1 Bradyrhizobium sp. Kon58 | reverse complement strand
GACCAGCTCAAGCTGGTGTTCGACGAGACCGGCAAGTCCAACCTCAGCATCACCGGCGTGACCTACAACTCCAAGGGCCTCGGCCTCGCAGCGCTGACCAGCGGTGTCGATTTCATCGACAACTCCGCGACCAACAAGGTGCTGTCGAACCTGAACGCCGCGTCGAGCACGCTGCGCTCGGAAGCGTCGAGCCTCGGTTCGAACCTCTCGGTGGTGCAGGTGCGTCAGGACTTCAACAAGAGCCTGATCAACGTGCTGCAGACCGGTTCGTCCAACCTGACCCTGGCCGACACCAACACGGAAGCGGCCAACAGCCAGGCGCTGTCGACTCGCCAGTCGATCGCGGTCTCCGCGCTGTCGCTGGCCAACCAGTCGCAGCAGAGCGTGCTGCAGCTGCTCCGCTAACAAGCGGACGACATCGCAAGACGACTATGGCGGCGGGGCTTCGGCTCCGCCGCTTTCTTTTTGCGGCGGCATCAGAGTGCCGCTCGACGAGGTGCAAAGGATGCATTCGGATGCAGCCGATTGCTTACTCTGAGTTATGGTTGACAAGTCGCAAACGCCGGGTCGTTGCGCGAAAAAGCATCATGCTATCATGATGATGTGGACGAGCCTGAGATGGCTCCGACTGCTCATATGGTGAATCCGCGCAAGGACTGGCGCGACACGCTTCATGCTTTGTTAGCCGTCTGCATTCACCGTCCCGGCATCGATTAATCCTAATCGAAGTTTGTTGCGTTGCGTACCAGAAGGGTAACACTCAATGTCCGGTATTGTTCTCTCCTCGTCGGTTCGTCAGAACCTGCTCTCTCTCCAGTCCACCGCTGATCTTCTTGCCACCACCCAGAGCCGTCTGTCGACCGGCAAGAGCGTCAACTCGGCCCTGGACAATCCCACCAACTTCTTCACCGCACAGTCGCTCGACAACCGCGCCAGCGACATCAACAATCTGCTCGACGGCATCGCCAACGGCGTGCAGGTGCTGCAGGCTGCCAACACCGGCATCACCTCGCTGCAGAAGCTGATCGACTCTGC
>NZ_JBVVOT010000091.1:0-1059 GCF_055807455.1 Bradyrhizobium sp. Kon58 | reverse complement strand
GTCGTCCTGGCGAAAGCCAGGAGGTGGATTCACACTCGAAGTGCAACAGTTGAGAGGAGAAGGCCTCTGCCGGGGTTCTGAAGTCAAGGCATTTGCGCGGGGTGTTGTTGTAGGCGGCAATGGACTGGCGGAAGCGCTTGGTTGGGAGCTTTTCGAGGTCGGTCTTTCGGGGGATGAAGCGGCGCAAGCGGCCGATGGCGTTCTCGATGCCGCCCTTTTGCCACGGCGCGTGCGGGTCGCAGAAGAAGGTCTTCATCAAGAGGCTCTGCAAGGAAAGGTGAGCGGCGAACTCGGTGCCGTTGTCGAAGGTGACGGTACGGCGCAGTGCCTCCGGTACGGCTTTGAACAGGCGTACGAGATGGCCAGCGACACCGGCAGCGAACTTGCGTTCGATCGGAACGGCGAGCAGCAGGCGCGAGGTTCGCTCGTGGACAGCCAGGATGGCCTGCCGGTATTTGGAGAACATCATCAGATCGGCTTCCCAATGGCCCGGGACTTTGCGATCGGCGACCTCGGCAGGCCGTTCTGCCAGCGAAACACGGCCCTCGATGAAGCTTGCGGGGCTCCCGCCTCGTTTGCCGCGGTGGCCTCGCTTGCTCTTGCCACGAGGCAGATAGCGCCGCCAGGTGAAGTCCGTCGTGCGTGTGATCTGGGCGTAGATGAAGCGGTAGATGCTCTCGTAGGAGATCACCCTGCGGCCACGTTCCCGGGCAAGCCGGCCTGCGACCTGTTCGGGCGACCAACCGCGGCTCAAGCCTGCCAAGACCTCGCGGCGCAAGCTGGCGTCCCGCTCGAGGCGAGAGCCCTTCCAGCGCCGCGCCCGGGTCTGCTGCTGAGCATAGCTTGGCTTGTAGCCGACTTGCCTGCCACGGTTCCGCCTCAGCTCCCGAGAGATCGTTGATGGCGGCCGATCCAAAGCTGCCGCGATTTGCCCGACCGAGCTGCCATTGGCCGAAAGGCGGGCAATCTCGCATCGATCGTCAAGGGAGAGCTGTTTGTAAGTCCGCCCCATGGCAACACCTCCAGATGGAAGTGTTGCACTTCGTTTGTGAACTCAGG
>NZ_JBVVOT010000090.1:0-1107 GCF_055807455.1 Bradyrhizobium sp. Kon58 | reverse complement strand
GTCCTCGCCCGTGATGTCCTTGATGTAGGCGTTGACGTCGCCGGAATCGACGGTGCGGGGCTGTCCGTCGTCGTCCAGGTACTTGAAGAGCTCATGTCCCGGGATCTCCGCGCAGCGCTTCACGATCGCGGCTATCCGCTTGTCCTCGACGCGAAGCTTCCATTGTTTGCCCGACTTGCCCGTGAAGTCGAAACGAAGGACGCCGCGCCCGACCGCGACGTGCTTGCGGCGCATGGTGGTGAGCCCGTAGGACCTGTTTTTCTCGGCGTACTCGGCGTTGCCGACCCGGATCAACGTCTTTTCCAGAAGACTAACGATCGTGGCCAGCACCTTCTCGCGGGGCAGTCCGTCCCGCTTCATGTCGGCAGCGACCCGTTCCCGCAGCGCGGGTAGCGCGGCAGCGAACAGGACGATATGCTCATACTTGTTCTGGTCTCGGAGCTCGCGCCACTTCGGATGGTAGCGATACTGCTTGCGACCCCGCGCATCGAGCCCGGTTGCCTGGATGTGGCCGTTCGACGACGGGCAGATCCACACGGACTCGTAGGCCGGCGGGATGCCGATTGATTTGATGCGTCGGATGACGGCGGCATCGGTGATGCGCTTGCCGTCCTTGTCGTAGTAGCTGAAAGTGGTTCCAGTCCGCTTGCGCGTGTACCCCGGCGCGGAGTCGCTGACGTAGCGGAGGCCTTCTTCCGCGATGGTGGCCGCGACCTCGGCGGTGCGGTCCAGAACCTCTTCTTCGTTGCTGGCTTGGCGGAGCATGGGCCGGCCCCCTCGGAAGCACCCGGGAATCGAGGCTCCACTCTTTCTCAAGGGATGAAGACACCGGTTGGTTCCGCTCTGAGGTCGAACGCGAGGTCTGGATCAGTGGCCCTCCAGAATAGCGAGACCTCAGATGGCGAGCCGGTCCGGTTCCTTTCGACAAGGCGCTGCGCAGTCGATGACGGCATGGTCTAGCTTCAGACAATCGCCACAAATTTCACCGACACGCTTCCCACAGTCAGTCTTCACGAAGGCCACTATGCCCCAGTATTCGCTCGATGCGTTGCGCCGGCGCTATGTCATCGAGAAAAGACCGCTCGAGGCCGGCGTCGAGCAGATCTT
>NZ_JBVVOT010000089.1:0-1161 GCF_055807455.1 Bradyrhizobium sp. Kon58 | reverse complement strand
ACCGTGGATCTTTGCCTCAAAGCTCCGCAGCCGCTGATAGATCGAGATCAGTTCGACGATCGTGCTCCAGGAGTTGACGAGATACTGAAACGAGGTTCGTACTTGCGTGAACGCGTTGAGGATCTGGTTCATCGCGCCGAGGGTGATCCTGCCCGCGATGATTGTGGGCGCAAGCAGCAGATAAGGAAAGATGACGTCAGTCTGCAGATAGACGATCCGGCCGATATTGAAGTACATGAAGTTCAGATAGAGCCGGAAGTAATTCCTGCGAATGTCGCTAAACAGCACGCTCAATGTCGGCGCATTGGCACGCGCCGCATCATCCTCGCCGAGCACGAGCTCCTTGCGATAGGCCGCTTCGACCCGCTGGTTGAAAAATTCAATTCCGGGCAGGCGGATGCCGATAAGCGCGAGAACGCCGGTGCCCAGGATCGACCAGATCACCGCGGCGAACACCAGCGGATAGGCAATCGAGCCGAACAGAGGCAGCTCCGTGACGTTGCTGGACAGCCTCACCAGAACCGGCAGGAACGCCAACAGTGTCAGCACCGCGCTGATGAGATTGACGCCTAGACCTTCCATGGTGCTGGCGAAGCGCATGGTGTCTTCCTGGATCCGCTGGGAGGCGCCTTCGATCGTGCGCAGCCGTGGCCAGTTGGCGACATAAAAATCGTTCATCGCCGTGCGCCAGCGGAAGATGTAGTGGCTGACGAAGAATCGCGTCATCACGCCGACCACGACGGCCACGAGCGCTATGCCGGCAAAGGTCGACAACTCGCTGTAGAACTGCTCGACCGTGACCGGCGCCGACTTCGAAAGCGCAGCCTGGATCATGTCATAGAACGGTCCATACCAGCTGTTGATCGCGACCGAGACCTGGACCTGAAAGTAAGAGGTGAACAGGATCAGCGCCGAACCAAGAATGGACCACGTCGCCCAGGGATGCGGGGCAAATAACATCCATGCAGCCGCGAACACCGTAACGGCCAGCGCAAAATAGAGATCAAACCACAGCGCCGAGGCCGACCAGAACGTCGCAAGCCCGACCGGCTTGTCCGGGGCTGGAAAGAGATTGCCGGCAAATACATACCAAAACGCCATCGCCAACGCCGTCCAAAGAATTGACGACGCAAAGAACAACTTTGGTCGAGGGAAGAATGA
>NZ_JBVVOT010000088.1:0-1165 GCF_055807455.1 Bradyrhizobium sp. Kon58 | reverse complement strand
GCGGTGGTTTCAGCATCGAACATTGGAGGTCTCCCCCAGCGAAAGCAGCATTCTGCCTGAACCCGGCCAGCCGGGGATTCACGCAAGTTACGGTCAACGAAAAATTCTGCGAGAGGACTGGGAAGAATGAGCGTGGCCCCGCCGTTTTGGGGGCTGGGGGGCTTGAGGGCGGAGCCACGCAGGCCGTGCATTCGCGCGGGCCCACCACATCAACGGCATCCGGCCGAGCCCGTTCCATGCTCGACATCAAGACCGCGCGCAGCTCGAACGCCTACGGCTCCGGAGGCCGCAGCGGACCGTCCGCCCATTTGCGGGCGGCGGGGTCGTGTAGCGGGTCATCGTTGCAATTGGTGCACACGTACCGCGGCGGCCGTTCTGAAGCTTCCTCGGACACAGCTTTCATCGGCTTGCCGCACGCCGGGCACGCCTTCCGGACCGGATGGAGCATGGCCATCTGTTTTTCCCCTGCGATGGCACTCTAGTTCAGCCGAGATTGCGAGCTCAAGCTGGCCGACAAAAATTAGGTCGGGTTCACGCACTGTTGCGCGCCTTCTTGACTCCGTCGCCGCATAGCACTCAACTCTGGGCGGTGATGTTGAGGAGCGTGTCATGGAGCAGGAGTTCTACCGGGGTCTGGCCCAAAGGGTCCGGGGTATGGCCGAGAAGGCTGATCCGTTCACCCGGCGTCGTCTCCTGGATCTCGCCAAGCGGTATGACAGCAGGGGAGGTCAGCCCTCGGCATCCGGACCGAGCGAGCGGCCGCTGCCGACGCCTCGCACAACGCCGCATGCAGCGACTTTCTCTGGACCCGGCGAGGCCTGACGCTCCCACCCTGTCGTTGATGGTGCCGCACCGCGCACCCGATGAAGCCTGGCAGCCGTCCCGCAGTGCGCGAAGAGTGCCGCCTCCCGTGGACCAAGCTCACATACCCAGCCGGTGGTCCTGCCCTCACCGGCGAGGATCTGATGCCGTGAGCGGGTGCGGCATCGCGTTTCCCCCTGAACTCGCTCCTAGCGCCTTGGAAGGGGGTGGGGGAAGGCGCTGCGCCTTGCACCGGCAACGAGCTGCCGCGTAGGCCACCCTTCCGGCACGTTGTGCTCGGCAGCCCCGCGCAGGGAATTGAGTTCTGACCACGCGAGCGCGGCAGTGATCCATCTCTGCCGCT
>NZ_JBVVOT010000087.1:0-1233 GCF_055807455.1 Bradyrhizobium sp. Kon58 | reverse complement strand
GTACCCCATCGTGGCACTTCAGGGCTGCAGGCAAGTGCGGTCGCCAGCGCTTCTTCCCAAGTGATTTTACCAGCCGCCGCCATCTGCTCCAGCCAACCAACCCATTGCTCCCCCCCTTTCCTGGCAAGAGCGTCAAGTAGATACTCCGTCCCTGATGAACCTAACCATTCGGAGACGATACCTCTCTGGGCAAAAAGGTCTGTTGTATCCAAAATGTGTGCCCATATTGGCAGGACCGCTTTCTGCCTATACAACTCGCTTAGCGTCGACAAAGCTTGACGCAGATACTGAGGCCTCCGGCTTAGCAAACTCGCAAGCGCAGCCCGTCCTCTCACCGCCAGGCGAGGATCCGAAAATGCTCGCTCCAGATCAGATACCAAGACCGGGTGTGGTTGCTGCAATCCGATGCTCGCATCAAGCTCGGCTGCAAGTAATAGGTCGTTCGCTACTGTCTGCGCGATGAGCGACGGATCAGCAGGTTGGCCCGATTGAATCGCGAGGCTGTAGCTTTCCCGAGTCGATAATTGATTGATGGCCTCACACCTTCCAATTCCTTGCAGGAGCCCGCATCCACAGAGCCAGCTCCAATAAAGGTCATGCACTGGCACCGCTAGCCCGCTGCGATTTGTGATGGAACCCAACGATTCGAGAAGACGTACGGGCTCAGCAATGCCAAGCTGTGTGGCTTCTATGCGAAGTTGTGAAACCAAGCGGCTATAAGATCGATCGCCTGAAATGCTTACCACCGCTACCGCACGACTCAATGCATTGCTAAATTGCTCGGGCATATTGCGGGCTAAGCGATTATGAAAATCGTTAAGAAGGGCTCCACTTGCCGAACCTGTGTTCCCTGATAGTACGTATAGAGACAACAACAGAGGTAGACGCAAGAGGTCGAGTAGGTCACCAGGAATATCGGATTGACCTGGCCTTGCCTTGGCCACGGTTTGCGCGACCAACTGCGAAGGGAATGGCTCAAGCGCCCAGACTTTAAAGACCGTGTCGCCGACATCGGAATGCCGGGCATTGGCTATTACGCGTGCACCCTGCAGCACTCTAAGTGCTTTAAACTTTTCTCCAATGTTTTCCCCTATTGCGAACTCTGACCACCCGTCGATGCAGATGCAGACTCTCGGATCGCGCAACACCATATCCGGTGAAACGACTGAGGACAGATCGGTGATGATTCCCTTAACCTGATCCCAAGTAGTCAGCCCCCCGAGTGGAAGGAAC
>NZ_JBVVOT010000086.1:0-1297 GCF_055807455.1 Bradyrhizobium sp. Kon58 | reverse complement strand
CAGTATTCGCTCGATGCGTTGCGCCGGCGCTATGTCATCGAGAAAAGACCGCTCGAGGCCGGCGTCGAGCAGATCTTGCGGGCCGACACCCGCGCGGGAGCCCGTGCCATCCTGGCTTCAATCGACAAGCGGCGCTCCGAAAATAGGTCGGAAGGGCAGCGCCTGCGCAAGATGCTCCGCTTCGAGACCTCTCTCTGGGGAAGCGGCCATGATGCGGTGGCAGGCGTGGACGAGGCGGGAATGAGCCCTCTCGCCGGGCCCGTCTCCGCTGGCGCCGTGATCCTGAAGCCCGGCACGCGGATAATCGGAATCGACGACTCGAAAAAACTCGACGCCGCGGCTCGCGAAGAACTCTCGAAGGAAATCAAGGAAAAGGCAGAGAGTTGGTCCGTAGCATTCGTCGAGGTCGAGGAGATCGACGCAATCAACATCTATTGGGCAGGCATCCAGGCGATGCAGCGGGCGGTCCGGGGGCTAGGGTTGACGCCGCAGCACTTGCTGATCGATGCGAAGCGGTTGAAGGAAATCGACATCCCTCAGCAGGCTATTGTTAAAGGCGACGCCAAGTCCGCCAGCATTGCGGCCGCCTCCATCCTGGCGAAAGTCGAGCGCGACACGGTCATGCGGACGCTCGACGAGCGTCACCCCGGCTACGGATTTGCGGATCACAAGGGCTACCCGGTGCCGGCTCATTATGAGGCGCTCGCCAGGCTTGGTGCATGCGCAGCTCACCGGAGGTCGTTTGGACCTGTACGCAAGGCGCTCGGGCTGCCGCCCCTGCCGCCGTGGCCTTCGGCGTCCGAGCGCGCCGCGAGCTGAACTCCAGATCGAGCGCTTCGTCTCGGCTGCATTATTCTCGCGACCACTTCTTTTCGCGAACGACGTCCTTGGCGTTTTTGTCGGACCTCAGGCCGAGATAGACCGGCTGGCGCAGCTCGCCCTTGCTGGTCCACTCCGCGAATTTCACTTCCGCGACCAAGGAAGGACGCACCCAGGTGGTCACCCGCTCATCCTTCACCTTGCCAGGGAAGGGCGACTTGGCTGTCTTCAGCCTCACGAACTTGCGGTGAAGCTCTTCGAGAACCTGATGGCTGAAGCCGGTGCCGACGTGGCCAATGTACCGCCATGCATCGGCGTCGCGTACCGCCAGCACGAGGGCGCCGAAGAAGGGCCGGGTTCGCCTCGGCGCGGTGAAGCCGGCGATCACGACCTCCTGCCGTTGCGCGGTCTTCACCTTCAGCCAATCGGCGGTCCGGCGTCCGGACGCGTACGGGCTGTCGGCGCGCTTGGCCATGAT
>NZ_JBVVOT010000085.1:0-1297 GCF_055807455.1 Bradyrhizobium sp. Kon58 | reverse complement strand
CAGTATTCGCTCGATGCGTTGCGCCGGCGCTATGTCATCGAGAAAAGACCGCTCGAGGCCGGCGTCGAGCAGATCTTACGGGCCGACACCCGCGCCGGAGCCCGTGCAATCCTGGCTTCAATCGACAAGCGGCGCTCCGAAAATAGGTCGGAAGGGCAGCGCCTCCGCAAGATGCTCCGCTTCGAGACCTCTCTCTGGGAAAGCGGCCATCATGCGGTGGCAGGCGTGGACGAGGCGGGAATGAGCCCTCTCGCCGGGCCAGTTTCCGCTGCCGCCGTGATCCTGAAGCCCGGGACGCGGATAGTTGGAATCGACGACTCGAAAAAACTCGACGCCGCCGCTCGCGAAGAACTCGCGAAGGAAATCAAGGAAAAGGCAGAGAGTTGGTGTGTAGCATTCGTCGAGGTCGAGGAGATCGACGAAATCAACATCTATTGGGCAGGCATCCAAGCGATGCAACGTGCGGTCCGGGGCCTAGGGTTGACGCCGCAGCACTTGCTGATCGATGCGAAGCGGTTGAAGGAAATCGACATCCCTCAGCAGTCCATCATTAAAGGTGACGCCAAGTCCGCCAGCATTGCGGCCGCCTCCATCCTCGCGAAAGTCGAGCGCGACACCCGAATGCGGACACTCGACGAGCGTCACCCCGGCTACGGATTCGCGGATCACAAGGGCTACCCGGTGCCGGCTCATTATGAGGCGCTCGCCAGGCTTGGTGCATGCGCAGCTCACCGGAGGTCGTTCGGACCGGTACGCAAGGCGCTCGGGCTGCCGCCCCTACCGCCGTGGCCTTCGGCGTCCGAGCGCGCCGCCATCTGAACTCCAGATCGAACGTTTCGTCTCGGCGGCATTATTTTCGCGACCACTTCTTTTCGCGAACGACGTCCTTGGCGTTTTTGTCGGACCTGAGGCCGAGATAGACCGGCTGGCGCAGCTCGCCCTTGCTGGTCCACTCCGCGAATTTCACTTCCGCGACCAAGGAAGGACGCACCCAGGTCGTAACCCGCTCATTTTTCACCTTGCCAGGGAAGGGCGACTTGGCTGTCTTCAGCCTCACGAGCTTGCGGTGAAGCTCTTCGAGAACTTGGTAGCTGAAGCCGGTGCCGACGTGGCCAATGTACCGCCATGCATCGGCGTCGCGTACCGCCAGCACGAGGGCGCCAAAGAAGGGCCGGGTTCGCCTCGGCGCGGTGAAGCCGGCGATCACTACCTCCTGACGCTGCGCGGTCTTCACCTTCAGCCAATCGGCGGTCCGGCGTCCGGACGCGTACGGGCTGTCGGCGCGCTTGGCCATGAT
>NZ_JBVVOT010000084.1:0-1299 GCF_055807455.1 Bradyrhizobium sp. Kon58 | reverse complement strand
TGAGCGGCCCGAGACATAGGTGACAAAACGTACCGGACACATGGGTTACACTTTCCGCTTTTGTTCTGCGGGAGGTGTGGATGCCGTGGAAAGCGAGTTCGGTCATGGAAGAACGCCTTCGCTTTGTGGCCAGGCTTCTGGATGGGGAAGCCATGACGGATGTGTGCCGGGAGTTCGGTGTATCCCGAAAGACCGGCTACAAGATTTTCGATCGCTACAAAGAGTATGGGCTGGCCGCCCTGAGCGATCGGTCCAGGCGGCCGGTACGCTATGCCAATCAGCTCCCAGAGCAAATCGAGGGCCTGATTGTCCGCCTCAAGGCCGAGAAACCGCACTGGGGCGCGCGCAAGATCCGCGAATTGCTGGTCCGGCGGCTCGATGGCGATGTCAGGATTCCGGCCAAAAGCACCATCCATGCGGTGCTCGATCGCCATGGCCTGGTCAAGCGTGGCGGCGGGCCGCGCCACCGCGCGCGCGGCACGCCGCTGTCCACGGGTATCGGACCCAATGATTTGTGGTGCACCGACTTCAAGGGCGAGTTCAAGCTCGGCAATGGCCGCTACTGCTACCCGCTCACCGTTACCGATCATGCCTCGCGCTTCCTGTTGTTGTGCGAAGCGCTCGATTCAACGCGTGAAGACCCCGTAATTACTGCCTTCGAGCGTTTGTTCCTCGAGCGCGGCCTGCCGCTCGCCATTCGCTCCGACAACGGCGTGCCCTTCGCCAGTCCCAACGCCTTGTTCAACCTCTCCAAGCTCTCGGTGTGGTGGCTCCGACTTGGTATTGCAATCGAACGCATCAAGCCGGGTCACCCGCAACAGAACGGACGTCATGAGCGCATGCACCTCACCCTCAAAAAGGAAACCACCCGGCCACCGGGCGGCAATAGCTTGCAGCAGCAGGAACGCTTCGATGCCTTCGTTCGCGAGTTCAACTCCGAACGCCCGCACGAGGCCCTCGACATGAAATGCCCTGCCGAGCTCTACGTCGCCTCAGCGCGTTCCTATGCCGGCCTGCCGGAGCTGACCTATCCGTTCCACGATCGCGAGGTTCTTGTAACCGCGTGCGGCCGCCTTTGCCTGCATCGCAAGCGGGTCAACATCTCAACCGTGCTGGCGGGCCAAAAGCTCGGCATCAAAGAGGTCGACGAGGGCATTTGGCTCGTCAGCTTCATGCATTATGATCTGGGATACTTCGACCTGGAGCAGAAAACCCTGCAACCTCTCGACAACCCGTTCGGCACGAGGCTGTCACCTATGTCTTAGGTACGTTCCGTTACCCATGTCTTCGGGCCGGACA
>NZ_JBVVOT010000083.1:0-1334 GCF_055807455.1 Bradyrhizobium sp. Kon58 | reverse complement strand
TGCCCTCCCGACGAGTTGGGACGCTGCCCTCATGCTGGTCGGCGCGACCAGACCGTGACGGCGCTCGCCCAACTCATTCCAGCACTGCATGACCGTGGATTTGCAATCCGGTCGCTTCCTCAACCTCACTGAATAGATCGATTCCCATGAGCCTGCTTGCCACCATCAGCACCGCTGCTGTTGCCTCCTACGCGTTGCTCTCCAGCGTCCACAAGAGCGCGCAGGCGCTTTATGCGCTGCAAAGCGACGCTCCACTGCCGCCGTACGACGCGGTCGACGCCGAAGCTCTGCCCAGCGTCGATGTCATCGTGCCCTGCTTCAACGAGGACCCGCGCACGCTGGCGGCCTGCCTGAAGTCTATCGCAAGTCAGGATTACCCAGGGCGATTGCAGGTCTACGTGGTCGACGACGGCTCTGCAAATGTCGGCGCAGTGGCCGCGGTCCACGCGAGCTACGCGTATGACCCGAGATTCACCTTCATTCTGCTGCCAAGCAATGTTGGAAAACGCAAGGCGCAGATCGCAGCGATTCGCCGCTCATTCGGCGATCTCGTGCTCAACGTCGACTCCGACACGGAAATCGACAGCGACGTGGTCAGCAAGCTCGTGCGCAAGATGCAGGATCCAGCCGTCGGCGCGGCCATGGGCCAATTGAAGGCCAGCAACCGAAACGACAGCTGGCTGACCCGATTGATCGACATGGAGTACTGGTTGGCTTGCAACGAGGAGCGCGCGGCGCAGACGCGGTTTGGTGCCGTCATGTGCTGCTGTGGGCCGTGCGCCATGTACCGGCGATCCGCGCTGCTGTTGCTGCTCGAGCAATACGAGACGCAGTTCTTCCGGGGAAAACCCAGCGACTTCGGTGAGGACCGTCATCTGACCATCCTCATGCTCAAGGCAGGGTTCCGAACGGAGTACGTTCCGGACGCCATCGCCGCCACGGTGGTCCCGGACACGCTCTTGCCGTATCTGCGCCAACAGCTCCGCTGGGCACGCAGCACCTACCGCGACACGCTGCTCGGTTTGCACCTGCTGCCCGGCCTCGACCGGTACCTCACGCTGGACGTGGTTGGACAGAACCTCGGCCCGCTGCTGCTCGCCATCTCATCGATTGCCGCGCTCGCTCAGCTCGCGCTCACGGGCTCCGTGCCCTGGTGGACCGGTCTGACCATCGTCGCGATGACCATGATTCGATGCAGCGTGGCAGCCCTGCGCGCCGGCGAGCTTCGATTTCTCGGCTTCTCGCTGCACACCCCGATCAACATCTTCCTCCTGCTCCCGATGAAAGCCTATGCGCTCTGTACCTTGAGCAACAGCGATTGGCTCTCGCGCAAA
>NZ_JBVVOT010000082.1:0-1410 GCF_055807455.1 Bradyrhizobium sp. Kon58 | reverse complement strand
GTATTCCTCCGGGGTGGGCCGCCTTGTTGAGTTGCAGGTATCCGACGAGGATCTAGCTTTAAGGCTAGCCTTAAGGTCGGTAGATGCGGGTAGAGGTCCTGGGCGGGGTTGAGCGTCGTCGTCGCTGGTCTCGCGACGATAAGATGCGGATCATCGAAGAGACGCTGGCGCCCGGCGCGGTTGTGACGGAGATCGCGCGGCGGCACGGCATTTCGACGAGTTTGGTGTTCACGTGGCGGCGGCGGGCGCGCCTGGCGAGTGTCGTTTCGGCGGGACCGAAGCTTGTCCCTGTTCAGCTCACCCCGGGTGCGACCGAAAGCGTTCCATCGATTGAAGCCCCAGCGGTGATTTCGCCCCGGAGGCGCCGGGGCCTGATCGAGATCGAACTCGGTGGCGGCAAGCGTGTCAGCGTTGACGAGAACGTCGATGCTGACGCGTTGGGGCGGGTCCTTGATGTTCTGAGCCGGCGATGATCCCGATACCGGGTGGCGTCAGAGTCTGGATCGCAACCGGCCACACCGACATGCGTCGCGGCATGCAGGGTCTGGCTTTGCAGGTTCAGGAGAGCCTGAAGCGGGATCCCCACGCCGGAGATCTCTATATCTTCCGAGGCCGGCGTGGCGATTTGGCAAAGATCCTCTGGCATGACGGGATCGGGCTGTCGCTCTATGCGAAACGCTTGGATCGCGGAAAGTTCATCTGGCCTTCGGCGTCAGGTGACGCGGTGTCGATCTCGGCGGCGCAGATGGCATACATGCTCGAAGGGATCGATTGGCGCAATCCACAACTGACGTGGCGGCCGACAAGGGCGGGATGAGCGAAGAAAAATGTGGAAACCCGCGTATTTTGGGGTGCCGCAAATCACTAAAACTATGATTCACTTCGTCTCATGGATGCTGATCGCGCCGCTCTTGCCGAAGAAAACGCCGCGCTGAAAGCGGAGCTGGCGGTAGCGCGGGCAAAGGCGTCGGAGGACGCCGCGCTGATTGTGCAGCAGACCTTGCGGATAGCGAAGCTCGAGCGCCAGGTTTACGGCCAGAAATCGGAGCGCTCGGCGCGGTTGATCGACCAGCTGGCGCTTACCTTCGAAGAATTGGAAGCTAACGCGACGGAAGACGAATTGGCGGCGGAGCAGGCAGTCGCCAAAACGACTACGGTTGACGGATTTACGCGCAAGCGCGCTGAGCGCAACACGTTCCCAGACCACCTTCCGCGCGAGCGGGTGGTGATCGATCCGCCGACGGCGTGCGAATGCTGCGGCGGCAATCGCTTGCGCAAGCTCGGCGAAGATGTGACCCGAACGCTGGAATCGGTGCCGCGTCCGTGGAAGGTAATCGAGACGGTGCGCGAGAAGTTCGCTTGCCGCGACTGCGAGAAGATCAGCCAGGCACCGGCGCCATTCCATGTGAT
>NZ_JBVVOT010000081.1:0-1429 GCF_055807455.1 Bradyrhizobium sp. Kon58 | reverse complement strand
GGGGATGTCCCGGGTTCTGTTGAATTTCTGAAGAGGTCGGCGTTGCCCCCCTTGAGCCGGTAGGCTCGGGGTGCTGATTCCACAAAGGAGAGCAACGCCATGACGAGAGATATCACACCGGCTGGTTCGCCGGCGACCGGGGCTGTGGACGAAGCGTTTGCAGAAGTGCGGGCGAGCTTCGATCGGTTCTGCCTTGCGGCAGGGATCGAGGCGCTCGGCACGATGATGGAGGCGGATGTCACGGCGGCCTGCGGGCCGCGCCACGATCGCGACGCGGCGCGGCGGGCGCACCGTTGGGGCCGAACGCGGGGACGGATCGGCTTCCACGGCGGCAAGATCGAGGTCGAGCGCCCGCGGGTCCGGGGCGTGGATAGCGGCGAGGTCACGATCCCGAGCTGGGAAACGGCGGCGCAGGAGGATTGGCTCGGTCGCTGGGCGATGAACCTGATGCTGATCAATGTGTCGACGCGCCGGTTCGGCCGCGCCGTCCGGCTGCCCGAAGGTGACGTGCCGGCACCGCCCGGATCGGGGGTTTCGAAGTCGGCGGCCTCGCGGAGGTTCGTAGCGCTGTCGGCGGCGCGGCTGGCTAACTTCATGGCTGCCGATCTGTCCGCGCTCGACCTTCTGGTGGTCCAAATCGACGGGCTGCATCTCGGCGACGATCTCGTGCTGGTCGCCGCGATCGGAGTTGACGGCGAAGGCAACAAGCATCCGCTGGCGCTGGTGGAAGGGGCGACCGAGAATGCCGCAACGGTTCAGGCCCTGCTGGACAACCTGGTCTCGCGCGGGCTCGACCCGACGATGCCAAGACTCTTCATCGCCGACGGCGCGAAAGCGTTGTCGAAGGCGATCCGCCGCACCTTCGGTTCGGCCGCTGCGATCCAGCGCTGCCAGATCCACAAGGCGCGCAACATCATGGAACGCCTGCCGAAAGAGCATCATGCGCCCACCCGTCGGGTGCTGCGCCAGGCGTGGGAGCTCGATGACGCCGACAAGGCTGAAAAATTGATCCGCAATCTCGCGCGTCGCCTCGACCAGCAATGGCCCGGCGTCGCGGCCAGCATCCTCGAAGGCCTCGACGAAATCCTGACTGTCGTCCGGTTGAAGCTGCCGAAGGAGCTTCGTCGATCGCTCGCCTGTACCAACATCGCCGAGAACATGATGGGCACCATTCGCCGCGTCACGCGCAACGTCAAACGCTGGCGGGATGCCGGTATGGCCTTGCGATGGGTCGCGGCCGGCATGATCGAGGCCAACAAGGGCTTTCGACGATTGAAGGCGCATAAGCAATTGTCGGTTCTGCGTACGGCCCTTCAAGCTCACCACGATCGCATGACGATCAAGCCCGTTGCCCACGTCTCGAGGGCCGCGTAACATTCATCCCGGCAACGTCGGCCCGACGTAGTTCAACACCGATCGGGACATCCCC
>NZ_JBVVOT010000080.1:0-2123 GCF_055807455.1 Bradyrhizobium sp. Kon58 | reverse complement strand
ACCAATCTCGGCTCGAACTACATCAACGACTTCCCGAACCGCGGCCGCATGCAGCGCGTCGTGGTGCAGGCCGATGCACGCGACCGCATGCGGACCGAGGACATCCTCAACTACAACGTCAAGAACAGCCGCGGTCAGCTGGTGCCGTTCTCGTCCTTTGCCACCGTGGAATGGGCGCGCGGTCCGACCCAGATCGCCGGCTTCAACTATTACCCGGCGGTCCGCATCTCCGGCGAAGCAAAACCCGGCTTCACCTCCGGCGATGCCATCGCCGAGATGGAACGGCTCGCCGGCAAGCTGCCGCGCGGCTTCGGCTATGAATGGACCGGGCAGTCGCTGCAGGAGAAGCTGTCGGGCTCGCAGGCGCCGTTCCTGCTCGGGCTTTCGGTATTCGTGGTGTTCCTGTGTCTCGCCGCGCTCTACGAGAGCTGGACCATTCCGCTCGCGGTGCTGCTCACCGTGCCGCTCGGCATCGTCGGCGCCGTGGTCGCGGCGATGCTGCGCGGGCTGCCCAACGACGTCTATTTCACCGTGGGCCTGATCACCATCATCGGGTTGGCGGCCAAGGATGCGATCCTCATCATCGAGTTCGCCAAGGATCTGCGGAAAGAAGGCAAGCCGCTGGTGGAGGCCACCATCGAGGCCTGCCGCCTGCGCTTCCGCCCGATCCTGATGACCGGCCTCGCCTTCATCTGCGGCGTGCTGCCGATGGCCATTGCACACGGCGCCGGCGGCGCCAGCCAGCAGGCACTCGGCAGCATCGTCATGGGCGGCATGATCGCGGTGGTGATTTTGGCGCTGCTGATGGTGCCGGTGTTCTTCGTCTCGGTGCAGCGCGTGCTGGGCGGGGATCGGGAGAAGGCGGCGAAGAAGGCCGAGATGTACGGGCCGCCCGCGCCGGCCAAGCCGTAAGGTGAGGTGTCATGCCCCGCCTAGTGCGCAATTGCGCACGGGGGGCGGGGCATCCAGTACGCCGCGGCCTTTCCGTACCCAACAGATGTCTCTGGAATACTGGATCATCCGCCTTCGCGGATGATGACGGTCGGGTTTGCGCCGGTGAGAGGCGGCCACTGAACGCCGGATCGGTCGGCTTGATTTCTCGGAGGCCTCAATCCACACTGCATCCCTGGATTGAAACAACGTATTCGCACCCTGCCCGCGAATGCACAGGCGCCCGCCGATCGAGAGCACGTCATGCGTCCGACTGACATTGCGATCTCGAACTATCGCTCCATTCGGCGGCTCTCCATACCCATCCACCCCTTGTCGGTGTTCATCGGCGAAAATGGAGTCGGCAAGTCCAATCTCTACAAGTCCTTGTCGCTGTTGCGCGACGCGGCGACCGGTCAAATCACCCGCACGATCGCCGATGAAGGCGGATTGAATTCGGTCTGCTGGTCCGGCATTCGCAAAAAAGGCGAAGACGGGCGGCTGCGGCTGTCGGCCACATTCGACAGCATGAGATATTCCATCGAGCTCGGGTTTCCGAGCCCGCTCCAGGCCGCGTTTTCCGGCGAGCCGATGATCAAGGCCGAAACGATCGAAACGACGCGCGGCAAACGCACGGTCAAGCTGATGGAGCGGGTCAATTCGCTCATCAGCGTCCGCGGCGAGAGCGGCGCCTGGAACGCTCACAAGGATGCGGTGCTGCCGTCGGAGACCGCGCTTGCGGCTTTTTCCGACGGCAAGCAATGCCCGGAAATCGACCTGATCAGAAATGCCATGCTGGGCTGGCGATTCTATCATGACTTCCGCACTGATCCGGCGTCACCGATACGAAAGCCTTGTCTCGCGATCGCAACGCCCTCGCTCAGCGCCGATGGCATCGATTTGGCTGCCACCCTGGCGACCCTCTACGTCATTCGGGAAGACGCCAACGACCTGCAGGACGCAATCCAGGATGCATTCCCGGGCGCCGAACTCCGCGCATGGGAAGAAAACGGCAGGTGTGAATTCGATCTGCAATTGCCGGATATGCCGCGGCCGTTCAGGGCTCATGAACTATCCGACGGGACACTGAAATACATCTGCCTGCTCGCGGTGTTCGAGCTATCGCCAAATTTTGGTGACGGCCTGAGCCGGTCAGGCGGCGGCGGTTATGGGCTGACGGTCAGTCGGTTTAG
>NZ_JBVVOT010000079.1:0-2163 GCF_055807455.1 Bradyrhizobium sp. Kon58 | reverse complement strand
ATGCCCGTGATGTGCGAGGAGATCTCGTCGGTGGCCTTTGCGGTCTGGCTCGCCAGCGACTTCACTTCGCTGGCGACAACTGCAAAGCCGCGGCCGGCTTCGCCGGCGCGCGCCGCCTCAATGGTCGCGTTGAGCGCCAGAAGATTGGTCTGTTCGGCGATCGCCGTGATGAGCTTGACGACTTCGCCGATCTGCTGGGCGGCATGCGAGAGCTTGCCGATGCGGTTATCGGTCTCCTTGGCCTGCACCACGGCAGCTTCGGCAATGCGGCTGGAATCGCGGACCTGGCGGCCGATCTCCTCGACCGAGGCCGAAAGCTCTTCGGTCGCGGTCGCGACCGACTGCATGTTGCTGGAGGCCTGCTCGGAGACGTCGGCGACCTGGCTCGACAGGCTCTGCGTGGTCTCGGCGGTACGGGTCAGCGTCGAGGCCGCCGATTCCAGCTGCACGGCGGAGGCCGAGACGTTGGAGACGATGGCGCCGACCGCGCTCTCGAAATCGTCGGCGAAACGAATCAGCTCGGAGCGGCGGCTTGCGGCCTGCTCCCTGTTCTGGAGTTCGTTGGCAGCGGCGTCGCGCTCGGCCTTGGCCACGGCCTGCACCTTGAATTCCTCTACCGCGCCGGCCATCTCGCCGATCTCGTCCTTGCGGCCCAGGCCCGGCAGCACGACCTCGAAATTGCCCGAGGCAAGCTCGCGCATCGCCTTGCACATCGCGATCATCGGACGCGAAATGCCATTGCCCAGCATCCAGGCCAACGCGGCGCCAATGGCGAGGCCGCCGAGCGCCATCATCAGCATCGTCCGCTCGGTCTCGCTGATGGTGGCATTGGCGCTCACCTCGATGCGCTGCTGATCCGCCGTCAGCTCCGACCGCAGCTCACCCGAGAGCTTGAGAATGGACGCAGCCGTTTTGGTCATGTCGCCGTTCAGCTTGACGATGACCTTCACGTTCTCGGTCAGCTTCGAAAAGGAGGTGCGGTACTGCTTCAGGAGATTGCTGATCTCGGTGACGCGGTCGGTGATCTTCTGGTCGTTGGCATAGATCGAGACCAGCAACGTCTCCAGGAACTTGATGCGGGCGGTCACGCCGTCGGCGGTCTTCGGCTCCGGCTTGGCGACGAAGGCGCTGACCGAGGTGGAGACCGCAAGGTATTGCGATGTGATGTCCTTGGCCGTGCCCTGAACCGAGTTCAGGCCCGCCAATGCCGCGGTATCGGCAAGATCGTCGAACTTGAAGCGGATCTTGTTGCCGACGCTGTTGAGCTCATCCGTCGCGATCTTGCCGTTCTCGCGCGTCAACGTGATGATCTCGCCGAAGACTTTGGTAAAGCTCTTGAAGTCGGCTTCGAGCTTGCCGACCTGCTCGCGGCGCGCGGCGCCCGTGGTGGCCGCCCCAGACTTGGCGATCGCGGCCCTCAAATTCTCTTCGGCCGCTTTGGCGGCGGTCTCGTCATCCGCCGCACCGGTCAGCGTGTAGGCCCGCGCCAACCCCTGGTAGGCGATCAGCTCGCGATCGACCGTCCGCGCAAGGTCCGCTTCGGCGACGCTGGAGCGGTAGGAGGCCACGGCCGCCTGGATCCGCTCGAAGCCGTAATAGGCGAAAGCCATGCTGACGGCGAGGATGGCGAGCACCGCCACGAAGCCGAGGATAATTTTTGCGCGAAAACGCAAGGTGAGCAGCTTCGATGTGGTCGGCTTCGACTTGACGGGCATTCCCCACCCCATTCCATTCGCGGAAAACCAGGCGCAGCCCGGAAGCAGCCCGCTTCCTGACGCGTGAGCACGGTAAATGGCAAAGGATAAGCGGCGGTAAATTTGTGGCGCCGCAACCGGCGGTTAGGTGACGCAGGTCTCGTCGTACTGGACAAGCGGAGCGGAGCGCTGAGGACTCATTACCCAGGGAGCGGTTTGGCGATGACTCGGAGTTAGCAGTTCGCCCGATAACTGCTGCTTGGGGTAATGGGTCCTGGCTTTCGCCAGGACGATATTGGCGGGAATGCCCCTACGCCGCCCGGATATTGCCCATGAAGCGGTCGAGCTCGGCGCGCAGACGGGTGCTTTCGGACGACAGTGTCTTGGCCGAATGCAGCACCTCTTCCGAGGCCGAGCCGGTTTCGGCGGCGCCGCGGTTGACCTGGCCGATGTCGGTGGCGGCGGTCTG
>NZ_JBVVOT010000078.1:0-2321 GCF_055807455.1 Bradyrhizobium sp. Kon58 | reverse complement strand
CGCCGAGCACATCGACCAGATGGTGCTGTTCTCGGGCGACGGCGACTTCCGCTCTCTGGTCGAGGCCGTTCAGCGCCGCGGCGTGCGGGTCACCGTGATTTCAACGATCGCGAGCCAGCCGCCGATGATCGCCGACGAGCTGCGCCGGCAGGCCGACGTCTTCACCGACCTCGTCGAGCTGCAGTCCAAGCTCGGTCGCGACCCGTCCGAACGCCCCGCCCCGCGTGATCGTGAAGCGCGTGGACACATGCCAAAATTCTTGCAGGAGCCGAAGGGAAACGACCCACACGACTAGACCCTGAAGGCGGCGCCCGCATTCCGCAAGTGCGGATGGGCCGGTGGCATTTGTCGCTTTGAGATATCTCCGCGATGGCTCGATATCGCTTGCGTGAAAGGGGCGGCATCCGGCAACCTATCTTGCTGGCGAAGCGAACCTGCTGTGGCTCTGAAGAACCCCGACGCAATTGCCGTCATCGTGACCGCCCTCCGGCTGACTCACGGCGGCGAAGCTGCGCGAGCCATGCTGATCGGCGGCATGAGCTTGGCCGCCTGACAGAGGCGACGTTCTCCGCACCGGTCGAGCGACGCGATGCCGTTCGATACCTCAATTTGCACCTCGAACGTCCGCCAGCCGCTCGAATTCTGATCCTCCGGCGCGTTCCTTCAGCACAGAACGATAATTTCAACTCTCAGGCAGGGCATGCACCTGTAGGCATAGGCGGCGGGGAGGTTTGCAATTGCCGGCAGCGACGCGAGAAACTCCATTGGCCGCTGACATCTGTTGCAGATGAGGGTTGGTGCCTTGTCCGTGTCACCGCCGAGGGCCAATGCGGGTCCGCCAAAAGGTGAGAAGGGTAATTCCAATGGCCGGCGTTTACACCTCCGGACGGCTACCGGGCCGCCGCATCGAAAAAAGGCCCCGCCGGCGTGAGCCGCTATTGCTCCTGAACCGAGACTCAGTTCTGATTTCGGTCATTGCGGCTAAATTGCTTGCGGGAGGCGATCGTGACTGGCGAAGCCGGATGCACCGTTTGCAGCCAAGCTCGACTCCTCAAAGCTGTTTTCCCCGTCACCAAAGGCTACGAACTGAAGCGTTATGAATGCGCTAGTTGCGGCAGCGACCTGTGGCTAGTTACGAGAGTTTCCCGATCATCAGCGCCTAAGCAGCAAAGCGGAAGATCCCGACGAGGTACGCGGCTCAAGACCATCGAAGCCTTGAAAGGCGCCGGTCGTGCCGCAGCTAATCAAAAACCGAAAGCCCCGCCAGCGTGACGGGTCCCCGCAGTTTTTCCATTTCTGTACGATCAGCCGCGGCGTTCCGATTGCCATTGGAGAATGAGATTTCCCGTCCACCCGCAGGGCGGCCGCGACAGGGCACCATTATGATACCGATCGCTTAGACCTCCCTGGCGGTGTGAATTAACTCGCCGCCATGCCGACCTGCACCGGGGAAGCGACCCCGAAATCGCACGAAGCCATTTCCCGGCCCCGCGAAATCTTGCTGAAACAGAGGGGGTCGAAAGTGGCGTAATCGAACACGGGGATGCCACATGTTAGTCCTGATGAACCTGATCTGGCGGCGCCTTGCCTACACCATGCTGACCGCTATGCGGTCCAAGCTTGTGCGCCAATGACGAGAAGGGCGGCCGCGTAAGAAGGCATCCGTGCCGCGTCATGGACGGTCCGCCAGCCCGCCCCGGAGCCTTCCCCCTGGGCGCCAGGATTCAAGGAGCCGGCGGGCTCCGTACCAAAGGGTATCCGTTAGACTGGCAGCATCGAAGCCGCGACATTCGGGGCGATGCCACCCACTTCCATAGGCGCGCATTTCAGTGTGTGACTTAGCTTTCGGTCAGGTTTGCCAAAAAGCGGCCCCAGGACGGGAAAGACCTGAAGCCGAATACGTTCCCTGACCGCGCCAGGCCGACCGCTCGCCGCCACGACACTTGGATACCGGCATGCGGCATGCAGAAGGCACCTTCAGCGAGATGCGCGAGATGGGCCTACGCGATGTCCTGGTCCACTGCCATTGCGGCCATCACGTTGATCTAAGGGCCGATCGTTGGGCCGGACCACGTTCGCTTCTCTGATGTCGAGCCGCGGTTTGTGTGCGCCGGATGCGGCAACCGAGGGGCCGGGGTCAGACCGATTTCAGCAGCCGCAAGCCGCAGCCTCAAGCGCTCGTAGCCAATCCGTATTTTTCCCAAGACAAGGCGCCGCCAGCTTGCGTAATACGCGTTTACGCACTCGCGGCCCGACGCGTCCTTGTCCGGTAAGACGCGCCGGGCCTAACCATTCCCTGCTTTCCCCGTAAGGTTTGGCTG
>NZ_JBVVOT010000077.1:0-2359 GCF_055807455.1 Bradyrhizobium sp. Kon58 | reverse complement strand
GCGACGACCTCGGGCGGCACCAGCGTTGCGTCGACGGCCCTGGCCGTCACGATCGATACGCACGCGCCGGGTGTGCCCTTCGAGGCCGGCGACTCAATCGTCAACGGCAACCAGGTGGTGTTAACAGGCACGGCCGAAGCAAACAGCACGGTCCAGGTGTACGATGGCGCGACCCTCGTCGGGACGGGAACGACGAACTCCTCAGGGAACTGGACCGTTACGACGGTCGGACTATCAGAAGGAGCTCATTTCCTGACAGCAACGGCAACCGACGTCGCAGGCAATGTCAGTGCGCTTTCACAGCCCCTGGATCCAGTCATCGGTGCTGCAGTTCCTGCCACTCCAACGATCGCTTCGTTCACGACCGACAGCGGCGTTGTCGGTGACCACACCACCAACGACAACACGCTGACGCTGACGGGCTCGGCCGTCGCCGGCAGCACTGTGAAAATATTCGATGGTTCGAGCCAATTGGGTACGGCCAATGTGGATGGTAGCGGGAACTGGTCATTCACAACTGCGGCGCTCGGTGACGGAGGCCACATCCTCACGACGCAGGATGTCGATTCTTCGGGGCAGGTTAGCCTCGCATCGGCGCCCCTGTCGATCACGATCGATACACACGCCCCGGTTGCTCCGACCATTGGTGCGTATTCGCAAACAGGATCGTCGGTGGGAAGCACGACGACCCTTAACGACCTCGTGCTGAAGGGATCCGCGGAGGCCAATAGCTCAGTCAAGATCTTTGACAACTCAACCCAGATCGGGACCGCGACCGCGGACAGCAGTGGCGCGTGGAGCTTCGATACCGGCGTGCTGTCGAATGGAGCTCAGAAATTTACGGCGACGACAACGGATGCGGCAGGAAACGTGAGTGCGGCATCCGCCGGTCTCAACGTGACGGTCAATTCGGCATCCTCAAGCTACGCAGATGGATCGAGCAGTGCGCATACCGGCACGCCACAGCTGGCGTCGTTGCTGGACAGCTATGCGGTTCGCCCACCCTGGCAGGTCGCGGGCGTAGACTACGCGGTTGGTGTTCCGGCGGGCACGGCGCTCAAGGATCCGAGCGTTGCTGCAAATCTTCCGGCTGGCGTATCGATCGACACTGCCAACCATGTCGTGAGCATCCTTGGTAACAACGTTACGCTTGACGGTTTCGACTTCTCGCTGAGTGGCGGTTGGACAGTCGTCGTCAAGCCGGGAACTACGGGCACGACGACGATCGAGAACTGCAACTTCTCGCTTGGCGCAAACCAGCCCGTTGCCATCGATGCAGGTTCGACCAACGTGGGAAATCTCACGGTGTTGAACTGCTCCTTCGACGGAAATCAGATGAATATTCCGTCGGTGCAGCCGCCGCCGGCAGGAACGGGACTGGGCGCCGCCATCAACTATAATGGCACTGGCACGTTCGTCGCCAAATACAACTACATTCACGACATGCCCGCCGATGGTATCGATTTGGGCAACGGGACTGTTACACCTACGATCCAATACAACGTCTTTGAGGGCTTGGGGTATACGCCGGGGTCGCATCCTGACCCCATCCAGTTTGTTGGCGACGTCGTGAATAATGCGATGATTGCCTATAATACAATCTATCAACCTCAGGGAGTTGAACCGAACGAAGGGCTGGCCGTTCAAGCCCAACTCGGCTCGACGATTACCAATACGACTATCGCCAACAATGTTATCATCGCGACCGGCCCTAACATGTCGATCTCGTTGAACATTGGGCTGTTCCAAGACAGCGGAAACGTCCTCAATGGAGTGATTGTCAGCAACAACTACGTCGATCCCACGGGTACCTTCACGGATACGGGCTTTGGCGATCTGCCCTCGGAAGTGCAGGGATCAAATCTCACCATCGAAAACAACATCAATCTCCTGACTGGCAAGAAGACGGGCCCCACGGCCGGCAGCTTTGCGACAACCGATGTTGTCAGCGTCGTTCCTTCGCCGAGTTCGGGGACTGAGGGCGTTGGAACCTCGATCGTATTCACCGTCAAGTTCGACCAAGCCATGACTGTGACCGGCAAGCCGTCGTTGGTCCTGAATGACGGAGGTGTGGCGACATACACAGGGGGGGCAGGCACCAACACGCTGACGTTCAGCTATACTGTCGCTGCGAGCGATACCAAGGTGTCTGCACTGGCCATCACCCAGGTCAACTTGGCGAATGGTGCGAAAATCGCCAATTCGCTTGGGGATGCGGCCGAACTCACCGGCGCGTTGAAGACCTTTACTGGCCTGCAGGTAGATCCTGGCACGACCTCCACCCCGACCCCGCCTGCGGCGCCGACGATCGCTTCGTTCACGACCGACAGCGGTGTTGTCGGCGACCACATCACCAACG
>NZ_JBVVOT010000076.1:0-2371 GCF_055807455.1 Bradyrhizobium sp. Kon58 | reverse complement strand
TTGGGGATGCTGATCGTGGAGACGATTGCCCGGATAAGGCGCGAGCACTTCATCAAGGGCAAGACGATCAAGGAGATCGCCCGTGACCTGAAGGTGTCGCGGAACACGGTCCGTAAAGTGCTGAGGTCGGGAGAGACCTCGTTCGAGTACGAGCGTGTCATCCAGCCGCGACCGAAGCTGGGACGGTGGGCTGCAGAACTCGACGGATTGTTGGCAGGGAACGCAGGCAAGTCGGCTCGCGAGCAGCTGACGTTGATCCGGATCTTCGAGGAGCTCCGCGGCCGCGGCTATGACGGCGGTTACGACGCCGTGCGACGTTACGCCAGGCGATGGGGCAAGGAACGCGGACAATCGACGGCTGCGGCCTACGTCCCGCTGAGCTTTGCGCCGGGAGAAGCCTATCAGTTCGACTGGAGCCATGAGGTCGTTTTGCTCAATGGCGTGACGGTGATGGTAAAGGCCGCCCACGTCCGGCTCTGCCACAGCCGGATGCTGTTCGTGCGGTGCTATCCGCGCGAGACGCAGGAGATGGTGTTCGACGCCCACGATCGGGCGTTCGCCCTGTTCAAAGGCACCTGCGTGCGCGGCATCTACGACAACATGAAGACCGCCGTGGAGACGATCTTCGTCGGCAAAGGGCGTCTCTACAATCGCCGCTTCATGCAGATGTGCAGTCACTACCTGGTCGATCCGGTGGCCTGCACGCCAGCGTCGGGCTCGGAGAAAGGCCAGGTCGAGAACCAGGTTGGGCTTGTCCGGGAACGCTTCTTCACGCCACGGCTGCGGTTCAAGAACCTCGACGAGTTGAACGCCTGGCTGCTGGACAAGTGCATCGCCTACACCAAAGCGCACCGGCATCCGGAACTGACCGAGCAAACGGTCTGGCAGGTGTTCGAAGCCGAGCGACCAATGCTCGTTCCCTATGCCGGCCGGTTCGACGGATTCCACGCGGTGCTGGCATCGGTCTCGAAGACCTGCCTGGTGCGCTTCGATAACAACAAATACTCGGTCACGGCCAGTGCCGTTGGGCGGCCTGTCGAGGTTCACGCCTACGCCGATCGCATTGTGATCCGCCAGGACGGACGCATCGTTGCCGAGCATGCTCGCTCGTTCGGCCGCGGTGATACCGTCTACGATCCCTGGCATTACGTGCCGGTGCTGGCTCGCAAACCCGGTGCCTTGCGCAACGGCGCTCCCTTCAAGGACTGGGTGCTGCCGGCTGCGATCGAACGTGTGCGGCGCAAGCTCGCCGGTGCCGACGACGGCAACCGGCAGATGGTCGACATCCTCAACGCGGTTCTGACCGACGGCTTGCCGGCCGTCGAAGCAGCCTGCGCCGAGGCGACCGCTCACGGCGTTCATTCCGCCGATGTCGTGCTCAACATCCTGGCCCGCCAGCGTGATCCTGCCCCGCCGGCCAACATCCTCACCCCGGCTGCGCTGACATTGCGCCATGCCCCGATCGCCGACTGTGCCCGCTACGACAACCTCAGGAGAACCATCTGATGGAGCGTACTCAACTGTTCGACCTCATGGGTGAGCTCAAGCTCTACGGCATGAAGGCCGCCTTCGACGAGATCATGGCGACCGCCATCAAGCGCCAGCACGAACCCCAACGCATTGTCGGCGACCTGCTCAATGCCGAGATCAACGAGAAGCAGGCCCGCTCGATCAAGTACCAGCTCACCATCGCCAAGCTGCCGCTTGCCAAGGACCTTGAGGACTTCCAGTTCGAAGGCACCCCCATCAACCAGAGCCTGGTCAATGATCTCGCCGGCGGCGGCTTTATCGCCCAGCAACGTAACGCCGTTCTGGTCGGCGGTACCGGCACCGGCAAAACACATATGGCCATCGCCATCGCCAGAAGCTGCATGCGATCTGGTGCCCGCGGTCGCTTCTACAACGTGGTCGACCTCGTCAACCGCCTGGAGATCGAGACCCGCAACGGACGGTAGGGCCGCATCGCCGAGCATCTGACCCGGCTCGACTTCATCGTCCTCGACGAACTTGGCTACCTGCCGTTCGCCCAGTCCGGCGGCCAGCTGCTGTTCCATCTCGTCAGCCGGCTCTACGAGCGCACCTCGATTGTCGTCACCACCAACCTTGCCTTCGGTGAATGGCCCAGCGTGTTCGGCGACGCCAAAATGACTACCGCGCTGCTCGACCGCCTGACCCACCATTGCGACATCGTCGAGAGTGGCAACGACAGTTGGCGCTTCAAAAGCCGCGACGACGATCACACAACCCGCGCTCGCCTCGTCTCCGCAACCCCGGCCAGCTCCGACGAGGCGAGCGCTACCGTCAAGACTCGTCGCTCAAAGGGGTCAAAATTGGACGCCGATACGGGGTCAAATTTGAACGCCGATTGACA
>NZ_JBVVOT010000075.1:0-2481 GCF_055807455.1 Bradyrhizobium sp. Kon58 | reverse complement strand
CCGCCGGCGAGCTTGGCCATGCGGGGGTCGAGATTGACGGGGTTTTCTTCCATGCCGTCCTCGGCGAGCCGCAGCACTTCGCCGATCTGGTCGATCAGGAGGCCATAGGATTCACCGCGCAGGTCGACGCCGACCGCCATCGGGATCTTGCCGTCCTCGGGCTTGGGCAGGCCGAGCCGGGCGCGCATGTCGACCACGGTGACGATGCGGCCGCGCAGGTTCAGCACGCCCGCGATCTCGCGCGAGGACAACGGCACGCGGGTGACGCGCTCGGGCATGAACACGTCCTGGACGCGGGAGATCGGCAAGCCGAACAGCTGGCCGCCGATCATCGCGGTGACGTATTCGACCATGGCGCCTTCGCCGGACTGGGTCTTCTTGGTCATGTTGCGTATCTCCTGATCCCGCTGGGGTTTACGCGGCTGCGCGGCTCAGCTCGGAGGCACCGGCGGCGCCCGCGGTCTGTTCCTTCAGCGCCGCGATCAGACCGGGACGGTCGAACTTGGCGACATAGTCGTGGAAGCCGGCCTGACGGCCGCGCTCGATCGCCGCCGGCGACACCAGCGCGGAGAGGCCGATGATCGGCATCGCGCCCAGATTGCTGTCGGAGCGGATCGTCTCGGCAAACTCGAACCCGTTCATGTCGGGCATCTCGATGTCGGTCAGGACCACGTCGAAGGTCTGCGCGCGCAACGCGGCGAGGCCCTCCTGCGCGGTCGGCGCGGTGCGGACGCGGTAGCCGGCCGCCTTGAGCACCGGGGCCAGCATGTTGCGGAAGAACGCCGAGTCGTCGACCAGCAGCACCGATTGCGAGTGCAGCGACGGCTTCATCTCCTTGCGGGTGAACCAGTCGGAGAACGCCATCGGCAGGAAATGGCCGACGTCGATCACTTCGGTGGCCTGGCCCTTGATCACGGCCGAGCCGAGAATGCCGGAGGAGGATCCGCCGACCTCGATGTTGAGCCGTTCCTCGACGATATCGATGATCTCGTCGACGACGAGGCCCATGGAGCGGCCGTCATCAGAGAACACCAGGATCGGCTGGGCGCCCTGGCTCGCGATGGTGACGCTCTCCATGGCAACGAGCGGCATCAGCTGCTCGCGGTATTGCACCATGTAGCGGCCGTTCGAGAACTCGATCTTGTCGGCCGGGAGCTCTTCCAGGCGCGTGACGAGCCCGAGCGGGACCGCCTTGGGCTGGGACGAGCCGGCGCGGAACACCAGCAGCGAGGTGGTCTGCTCGCCCGATCCGATGCTGTGAGCCCCGTTCTCGCTGTTCATGTCATGGGCCGAGGAGCCGGCGGCGCCGAGCGCCTTGGCAATGCCGTTGGGGTCGATGATCATGATGACCGCGCCGTCGCCCAGGATGGTATTGCCCGAGAACATGTCGATGTGACGCAGTTTCGTCGACATCGGCTTGACCACGATTTCTTCGGTGTGGAACACGCCGTCGACGACGATGCCGAAGGTCTGGCTGCCGACCTGGGTCACCACGATGAAGCCGTTCTCGGGATCGGAGACGGCGCCGTCGTCGATCTTGAGCAGCTTCTTGAGATGGATCAGCGGCAGCAGCTTGTTGCGCAGCCGGAGCACCGCGGTGTCCTTGATGCGCTCGATGCGGTGCTCCGAGTTGGCGCGGGCCCGCACCAGCTCGACCACGGAGAGCTGCGGGATCGCAAAGCGGTCGCCGGCGGCTTCCACGATCAGCGCGGAGACGATGGCGAGCGTCAGCGGGATCTTGATGGTGACGGAGGAGCCTTCACCGGCCACCGACTTGATGTCGATGGTGCCGCCGATCTGGTCGATATTGGTGCGCACCACGTCCATGCCGACGCCGCGCCCCGATACCGAGGTGATGGCGGCAGCAGTGGAGAAGCCCGGCGCGAAGATGAACTTGTGGATCTGGGCTTCGCTCATCTTCTCGAGCTCGGCCTCGGTGACCAGACCTGAGGAGATCGCCTTGGCCTTGATCCTGTCGGTGTTCAGGCCGCGGCCGTTGTCGGCGATGCAGATGATGATGTGACCGCCTTCGTGATAGGCCGACAGGCGGATGGTGCCCTGCTCGCCCTTGCCGCCGGCGAGACGCTCGGCGGGGGTCTCCAGGCCATGGTCGGCGGAGTTGCGCACCATGTGGGTGAGCGGGTCCTTGATCAGGTCGAGCACCTGGCGGTCGAGCTCGGTGTCGGCGCCGTGCATCTCCAGCTCGATCTGCTTGCCGAGTTCGCTCGAGAGGTCGCGAACGATGCGGGGCAGCTTCTGCCAGGCATTGCCGATCGGCTGCATGCGCGTCTTCATGACGCCTTCCTGCAGCTCGGCGGTGACGTTGGACAGCCGCTGCAACGGCACCTTGAACTCGGTGTCCTCGTTGCGGCGGGAGATCTCCAACAGCTGGTTGCGGGTCAGCACCAGCTCGGAGACCATGGTCATCAGATGCTCCAGCGTATCCACGTTGACGCGGATCGACTGGTTGGCGATGCTGGC
>NZ_JBVVOT010000074.1:0-2496 GCF_055807455.1 Bradyrhizobium sp. Kon58 | reverse complement strand
GCTGAGGCGGAGGTCCGTTGATTCTTTTTTTCCGCCCCGCGTGTGCGAGGCGACGATGTTGCAGGAAGGCGTAGGCGATCATTGTCATCAGGGCGTGGCGATGAAGACCCTGCCATGATCGCCCTTCGAAGTGATCAAGTCCAAGCTCTTCCTTCAACTGTTGATGCGCCTGCCCACAAATCCACCGTGCCTTGATGTTGGCGGCCAGGGTGCGCAGATCCGTCGCCGCCGGAAGATTGGCGAGATAGTATTTCTTCTCCCCGGAGGCACGTTGCTCGCCAATGAACCAGGCTTCGTCGCCCGGGAGATGCTGCTGACCCTTATCCCAAATCCGCCGAGGAGGGCCGTCGGCCGTGCGGACACGGAGAGCGGCAAATCGGGCTTTGAGCCGACCTTTCGTCCCGCTACGCCAACTCACGGTTTCCATTTGGCGCTGGCCAGCATTTGTTCTGCCGCAATCGATAAGATATCGGGCACGTGGTGCTTTCGTGGTTTGCCACGGGCTTTGGTGGTCGGCCAAATGAGCTTCACATCGACCGGATACACCTTCAGGTGCCGAGGGATGCCGACAGCCCAGGTCAGCCCGCGCTCTGTTAGCCCTTGTCGAAACGGTGCGCTAAGTCCGTATCCTGCATCCGCCAGCACACATCCAAAGCGCACGTTGGCTGCCATCGCGCGGTCAATCTCGGCCAAAGCGATCTCCGGCTTGGACCGTGGCGTTCGATGTTCGACTGGCACGCGAGCGCGCTTCAAACGAGGTATGTCGCTTGTCCAGCTGTCAGGCAGAAAGAGACGTAACGCGACCATCACGGGCACTTCGCCGCGCGCAAGCGTTAAAGACACCAGCGTTTGGCAATTTGCAGTTTTACCGAGAGCCGACGCGTATTGAGCCGCAACACCGACCGATCGCTCACCTTTTTTCGGCAGTGAGGTATCATCAATAACCAGCACCGCATCTTCGCCGCCGACAAGTCGGTCCGCCTGGTTGAGCAGCTCTGTCTCCAGCGGCGTCGCGTCCCAGACACCGTCCGCAATGAAATGATGCAGCTGGTCGTAGTTGCCCGTGGCAAGGCGCTCCGCCATCGGCTGAACGCTCTTGCGATCGCCAGGACCGATCAATCCCGCAACATACAGAGGACACATCCGCTGCCGAGTCTTATGACCCAACCGGTCCAAGAACGGCATCAGCCAGCGTTCGAGTTCGTCTTTCCATCCCGCCATGGTCAGCCCTCCAAGAGCCGACCACCCATGAATCATTGAAAAATTGATTCGGGAATCTGGAGGGTTCTGTGAGGTCGCGTTCACGCGATGGTGCGGCAGGTGCGGTTGTGCGACCTCATTGAAGCCGGATTGAACGAAGGCGCGGGGCGGGTATGCGCGGGTTTGCAGCTATGGGGATTGTTGGAGATCGCAACGCCCGGTCTGCCGGCTCGGCGTGTGCGGCAGCGACACGAGATGTGCGCATCGGCAATGGATTGGGATCAGACGCGCTTTGCGAGCGGTGGCGATGGGCGGAGCGCTGCATCGGGCGGTTGTTGTCGCACAATGTGGCAGCACGGATTCGACAGCGTCCACGATGATCGAGCCGCTGGGAGTGGGATGACACATGATGATTGTCGTACATGGCATGAGCTGGCTCACGATGTGTCGCACTGGAACGGTGATGTTCGAGGGCTGGAGCAATTGAAGCTGTGTCGAAAGCGCTCGACGATGCGCATGACGCCGCCACAATCGGGACAAGGAGGAACCTCGGCCCGCGTCGGAGGGGCCGAACTCACGGGCGACGCCTCAATATTGTTTGGCGCTGTCCGCTCATGATCAAGAAGGGCACGGCAAAGCGCGAGCCTGGCAGCGCGATGGCCGTCGGCCATGAAGCCGAAGTGGCGGATGCGATGGAAGCCATCGGGCAGCGTGTGAAGAAGGAAGCGGCGGATGAACTCGTCGGCCTTGAGCTTCATGATCTTTGTCGTGCCGTTCTGGCGGTAGTCCTTCCAGGTAAAGGCGACGTGATCCTGGTCGAGGGCTACGAGCCGGCTGTTGGCGATTGCAACGCGATGGGTATAGCGGCCGAGATAGGCCAGCACCTGCGCGGGGCCGCCGAACGGCCGTTTGGCGTAGACGACCCAGCTGATGCGCCGCATGGCGACGAGGTGAGCTGTGAAGGCAGCAGGCTCGGCCAGGGATGCGAGATCGCCGAAGAAGTTCAGGGTGCCGGCGTCGAAGGCGGCGGTCAGACGTTCGAGGAACAGGCGTCTGAACAGCCGGGCGAGCGGTTTGACGGCCAGGAAGAAGTTTGGTCGGCTGGCGATCCAGTGCGCGTTATCGGGCGAGAGGCCGCCGCCCGGCACGATGCAGTGGACGTGGGGATGGTGCGTCAGCGCCTGCCCCCAGGTGTGGAGGACGGCGACGACGCCGATCCCGGCGCCGAGCCGGCGTGGATTGGCGGCGAGCGTCGACATTGCCTCGGCGGCGGCTTTGAACAGGATCGCATAAACG
>NZ_JBVVOT010000073.1:0-3017 GCF_055807455.1 Bradyrhizobium sp. Kon58 | reverse complement strand
AGCTTGTCCCGATTTTGATAGCCGGCGATTGCGAGCATACCCAAGAGGGCGGTCATCGATGGCATTCCGCGGCTCATATTCGGCTCCTCAGTTCGATCATTAGTAACGTGCAAGAAAAGGGCGGCCCGCCTAGGGCGGGCCGCCGGCTAATTCATCGCACTCCGGTGCCGTAAAGTTGGCGCTCTCTGCGGACCTCGTCCGCGCCATAAGGCTGGGCGGAGGGATCGTAGCTCTTCCACCCGGCCTTCTGCCAGGCTGCGCTCCGTTCGCGGAGATTGACGGCGGACTGGTTCAGGATCGCTTCGTAGCGCGGGCGGTCCGCATCAGGTACACGAGCCGAAACCAGGGTGCCGCCGCGCCTAACACCTTCGGCGTAGAGTGGTGCTTCCTCATCGGATACGCCGGCCTGCGTCAACGCTCCCACGACCCCGCCCGTCGCGCCGCCGGCAACGGCACCGAGCGCGGTCGATGCGAGCCATCCGGCCGCCACGACCGGACCCAAGCCAGGTATCGCCAACAAGCCAAGGCCCGCGAGCAAGCCGGCCGCGCCACCGAGGCCTGCTCCGACGCCCGCTCCCGTGGCCGCACCTTCAGCCCGATCATCAACCCCATCTCGATCTCGATCGACCTTCTTGTCGGTGCTGTACCAGTTGTCGGAATTGTTCGCGACGATGCTCAAATCCGAATGCGGCACGCCCGCACCCTCCAGGCTCGTCACCGCGCGCTGCGCATCGGAGTAGTTATCGTAGAGACGTGAAATCGCGACGGTCATCTTGAATCCCTCAATTTTGTTGGGCGCAGGTTATTTCGCCGCGTTCACGTTGCCTTGGAAATCCAGACTCACATCGGTCGAGGCGCCGCCTTTGCTGGCCTTTCCGCGCCAGACGCCGTTGTCGTCCTTCTTCAGGGATGTGACGTTGGTGTAGCCCGCGTCCTCAATCTTCGATTTGGCCTGACCCTCGGTGAAGCTGTTGGCCCCTGCGACCGGCTTGTTGGAATTGTTCTGACCGGTACTGTTGACCGCGTTATTGTTGGGCCGATCAGTGGCCGGCGGGTTTTGCGCAAACGACGGACCCGCCAGAAGCGAAGCAGCCGTTAGCAGAAGAAGCAGTCTCTTGTTCATGTCGTCCTCCAGAAGTGGCACGGCACAAACATGCGCTGGACTGAGAAGTTCCAAGTTTTCCCGGTCCGTGGGTTTGGAATGGAGGATGTAGAAAAGGATCTGCAAGAAAACGGGAGCGGGCTCAGGGCGCGTACTTCAAGGTCATTCGGGCGGAGCGTTCGGAGCTGGCCAACCCGGGCGACGTACGCCAAAGGGCCGCTGTAGTCATGCGGTGCGACGAAGCCTTCGTGCAGGCGGTCGAGCAAACGAAATGGAAAGGCCAACAAGGGTGAAGCCGAGATGCTGCCGGCGCTCGTTCGGCTTCAGCCCGCAACAGCTTCTTTAAGGGAACCCCGCGATTCCTTGAAGCGTTGCACTGCCATCAGTTTCGCAGACGGAGGAGCAGATGGCAGGGAAGAAGAAGACCGCACGGGGACGCAAACAGGATCGCGCCCGCGTGGCTAAAGGCCAGGACTACGAATTGCGGTACGAAGCAAAGAAGACTGGCCGCTCGGCCTCGGCGGTGAAGAAGGCCGTGAAGAAGGTCGGCAACAGCCGCAAGCGGGTCGAGAAACGTCTCGGCCGCTGAGGGCAGGTTCGCGCGCGTAGCATGGCCGTTGGCGGCCATCAGATCCTGCAGGAGAAGCGGGTGAAGGCGGTCAGCGTCTGCAGGCGCGGCTCCACGTCGCGCAGGTAGATCTCGGTCCGGAGAAACGCGAGCTCGGTGTCCAGCGCCGACTCGCAGAGGTCGACGTACCAGGACTTTGGCCGACCGTCCGTGCCGTCGCTCCAGCGATAGCCGCGCCGCTTCAGCGAATCCTTGAGTTCGAACGGCGACTGTTCGGCCCAGATCCGGATGGTCTTCTGTCGTGCGGTCTCGAGCAGGACGGCGAGCGCGGGCGCGCCGGTCGTTGGTAGGTCGAAGTCCAAGATCTCGAGCAGCGCGTGACAGTCGTCAACCGCGCGGTGCGCCTGGTGAAAGTAGCCGGCGCCATTCAAAAGGTAGCCGAGCTTCGCTCCATCGAAGCCGTGCTGCCGCCACTGGACCTCGGTCGCGGAGCATGCCCACGCCTTCCGCTCGAAGACGGGCCAGTAGCGTTCGGAAAACTTCCGATCGAATCCACTGTTATGCGCGATGACCAGGACCACGGAATCATCGACGAAGGCGTTCACGGCGGCCTCGTCGATCCTGTGGCCGGCCACCATTTCGTGGGTGATGCCGGTAAGCGCCGTGATCTCGGCCGGGATCGGCTCGGACGGCTCATTGAAGGCGGAGAACGTGTCCCTGACATCAATGATGCGCCCGTCCGGCGTGTAGCCGAACTTGACCATGCCGAGTTCGATGACTTCATCTTTGCGGTGGTCGAGGCCGGTGGTTTCGGTGTCGAGCAGGATGCCGATCCTCATTTCGTGTCCGGAGACCCCCATCGACCTCGGCCGCGGCACCAGGCGCCGGAGCACCCGGTAGTCGCTCGATCGCCCTAGTACCTCGGCCATCGCGGCCAGATCGGATGCGTCTTGAAACATCTCTTCTCGTGGTGAGCCGATGAGGTAGTCCCGTCAGGTCCCACAATATCGGGACCGCTCGGCGCGAGATATCTGAAAGACAAGCAATTCACGGGCTTTTCGGGAGAGTCGGTGCAGTTGGGTCCCCTTGCGGGACGCTCGCGCAGGGCTTCAAGCGCGAGCGCTCCAGAGGTCCGCGCTATGAACGGGCGGATCGGCGGAGCAGCTCCAAAGGCTAGACAGGCGTCCGCCTATCGTGCCGACCCCGGATTGCTACGGTCCCACTGGTGCGTGATCGTTTACGATCTGCAGCTATATTTGTATCTATGGATCTCGAGTACGACCCCAAGCGCGAGGCCGCCGCGGCGATGAAGCTTGCCGCCGAAGCAAAGGGCGCAGAGCGGCAGAG
>NZ_JBVVOT010000072.1:0-3021 GCF_055807455.1 Bradyrhizobium sp. Kon58 | reverse complement strand
TGAACTGGATTTCGCGTTGCGCGGAAGCGGACTTTTGGATGGTCGCCGCCATAGGCCATGCGCCGCATTGGGGACATTTCTCCAGCAGGGTCTCCGATTCTATCATCGCACCGCTCCTACCCGCGCCCACAGCCCGCCAACGCTCGGAGACAACCCGCGTTCCGAACGAGTGCTAGGCGAGACACGGAACGAATCAGGGCGATGGCGTTGAATCGACATGTGTGCCGTGGCGTTGCGTCAGTCTCGTTTGGGAGTATCGCGTGTCCATGGCGCCATCAAAGCTGCTATTCCTGGTTACATCAAGCCGTGTGATCCCACGCTGCGGGAGAAGCCGCCGCGCGGGGCAGACTGGGTCTACGAGATCAAGGCCGACGGTTACCGCGCGCAGCTGCATCTGCAAGATGATGACGCCAAGGTCTATTCGAAGACCGGCCTGGACTGGACCGAACAGTTCTCCTCGGTCGCAGCCGGCGCCCACCTGCTCAGGGCACATAGCGCGATCATCGACGGCGAAGCGGTGGTGTACGGCAGTGGCGGCCTGCCGGACTTCCAGCAGCTCAGGCGGGAGCTCGGGCCTAAGCAAAGCGAGCGCGTGCGCTACCACGCCTTCGATCTCCTGTATCTCGACGGCTACGACCTGCGCAGGGTCGTGTACGAAGATCGCAAGCGCCTGCTGCAGCAGCTTCTGAAGGACGCACCCGAGACCTTCATCTACGTCGAAGCCCTTGCGGCCAACGGCAACGAGGTCTTCGACAAAGGGTGCAAACTGGGGCTGGAAGGCCTGGTCGCCAAACGGCTTGGCCAGCCGTACCGCTCGGGGCGGCAGGAAAGCTGGATCAAGCTCAAGTGCAAGAAGAGCGAGACCTTCCCGATCATCGCGTTCGTGGAGAAGCTAGGGGCGCGCCCGCGCAAGGTCGCCTCGCTCTACGTCGGCCGCCGCGAAAACGGCAACCTGCTCTACGGCGGCAAGGTGCGTACCGGCTACACCGAGACGACCGCGCGCGAATTACGCGAGCGGCTTGATCCATTGATCCGCAAGGCTTCTCCGCTCGATGTGACCGTCAAAAAGCCGAAGGCGACCTGGGTCGAGCCGACACTCGAAATCGAGGTCCAGTATGGCGCGCTGACCGATGATGGCCTGCTTCGCGAGGCCGTGTTCAAAGGCTTCCGCGATGATCTCGCGGGGCGCAAGGTCAAGGCCCCGCGCCTCGTGCCGTCCGCAGCCGGCCGCCCGAAGCTGGGCGTTCCGAGAGAGAACATCCTGCAGCTTCTGCCCGACGCCGTTGTGCCGTCAAAAGAAGAACTCGCCGACTACTGGTGCAAGGTGTGGGAGAAAGCCCTCCCGCACCTCGGCCATCGTCCGCTCAAGCTGGTGCGTCATGTGCGCGGCACGACGTTCTATCACAAGGGACCGCTGCCGAAGGACATTCCGGCCGCCGTGCACCAGCTCCGGATTCAGAAGCGCGAGGGTGGCGAGGGAACGCGCCTGTGGGTCGACAGCCTGGATGGTTTCCTTGGGCTAGTGGAGATCGGCGCCGTCGAGCTGCACCCCTGGAATGCGACCGTCGAGGACTTCGAACATGCCGACCGCATCGTAATCGATCTGGATCCCGGAGAGGGCGTCGACTGGGATGCCGTCGTGGAGACCGCGCTCGCTCTGCGCACGATGATGAAGCGCGAGGGCTTCGAGACCTGGCCCAAGCTCACCGGCGGCAAAGGAATTCATCTGATGGCCCCGCTGGACCAGCCGCTGTTGCACGACAAGGCGCATAGGGTGGCGCATCAGTTGGTCTCCGCCTTCGCGGCGCGTCATCCAGACCGCTACCTCCTGTCCGCGCAGGCAAAGCGTCGCGATCGCATCTTCCTCGATTATCTGCGCAATGGCCGCGGTACCACGGCCATCGGCACGTATTCCCCGCGCGCCCGCGAGGGATTTCCCATCGCAGCGCCCGTGACCTGGAAGCGCATCGAGAGCGGGATCGCGCCGGACGCCTTCACCATCGAGACTCCATTCAGCGTTAAGCCAAGGAGCTGAGCCGCATGTCGGATGCATTCGATCGATGGGTGGAATGGCGCCACAAACCTCCCCGTGACAGGCGGAGCATTCCTGCCGAACTCTACGCCGCGGTGATGTCGCTGCCTGAGGCCGATCGTTCCGACCGGCAGAGGGTGAACGAGGTGGTCCGCCACCATGACGAGGCGCGCCGCGAGGGCAGAACCGTATGGCTGTACATCGACGATTACGGGGACGGCAGAACGCGCGCGGCCGGCGAGCCCGGATGGATAAGGGTGTTTGCGTCTGCCGACGTCGCCGAGAGGTGGTTCAAGGAAAATGACCCTGAAGGCGTGGCCTGGGAATACGAAGTGGGAGGCGGTCGGGCCCGAGGATCGGTTTGGCTCTACTCGCACGATCCGGAGTCCAGGGAGGTTGGCGACGTCGATTGGGTCAGGCTCTTTGCCTCGCAAGGGTGTGCGGAAAAGTGGGTTGAGCAGAACGATCCGACGGGTAAGATTTGGGAGTACCCGGCTCAGGGGTGACGCGCATGAGCGCGTTTGTTGACACCTCCGTCTGGTTCGCCGCCGCCGCCAAGCGGGATGCTCAGAATGAGCGCGCCAAGTCTATCCTTCGCAGCATCGACCAGCATCTCACGACGGACCTGGTGCTGGCTGAAACGTGGCAGCTTCTAAAAGCCCGATTCGGCAGCGACGTTGCGGAGATATTCTGGGACCGGCTGCGCGACGGGGGAGTTCGGATCGAACCCATTGTCCGCGCTGATCTGGATGCGGCTGCGGAGATACAGGCGAGCTCTCCCGGGGAGGGTTTTTCCTTCGTTGATCGGACAGTTTTGCGATGATGGAGCGCATCGGGATCACCCAGGCAGCAACCTTCAACCCGGACTTCGCCGCGTACCGACCCCGCCGCGGTCGCAAGCGACCGTTCCAGATCCTCAGCGAAGGCCACAGCCAGGTCTTCATGGCGCTCAGACAAGCGATCCTTGAACGGCGGCCGGTTCACGTGAG
>NZ_JBVVOT010000071.1:0-3718 GCF_055807455.1 Bradyrhizobium sp. Kon58 | reverse complement strand
ACCCAATCGGGATCGTCGAACGGCGCATCCGTGAGCGTGGCCAACATGGGCTGCAGGCGATAAGGCAGGGTCGATTTGCGGGCCATGTAGGCTCTTTCTACACGGCCGGCAGAGGCCGAAACGAGGAGGACGGAGGGCGAGCCCGCGCGGTATCACCAGGCGCGACCATCCCGCCGGCCCGTACCACACCCAGCACCCCAGATTTGAACGGAGGGCCCGTTTCCGCCGACGAGAGCACCTGTTGCTTAAGGCCGGGGTGGAAGCGGTCGATCAGAACGCAAGGCGTCCGGCGGCCGGTCAGTTCCACGATGGCCGTTGGTCCAAGCTCGATGAGCGTCCCGAGCGGCATCCGCTCAAGGTCCAGACCGGCAGTGGTGATGTTCTCGCCGAGCTCTCCCGGTCGTACCTCGAAGCCCGCGTCCGAGAGGGAGGCAAAGAGCTCGGACGGGATCAGGTGGACCTGCCGGAGATTGGGCAGGCCTGGCCGGCGTCGGGCGAGATAGCGGTGCCGGACGAATGGGCCGGCGTGGGCGTCGCCTTCGACGCCGTGGCCTTCCACCAGGACGATGCGGTCCTGGAGCGGTTTGCTGAAGTTGTGCCCCGGGTCGGCGGCGACCGCCACCACCCTTCCCTGCAGCGAGAGATCGTGCGCCTGCGGCATCAGGCCGCCCGGGCGACCGAGCGCCGCTTCTGGCGGAGGTAGCGCGTGATCTCCGGAAGGGCCATCGCGTTCAGGACCCGGTCGGCAGGGACGCCGCCCTTCCGGGCCATCTCGACGCCCCAGTGCATGTGGTCGAGCTCGGGGATCGAGTGCGCGTCCGGATTGATGCTCATCATGCAGCCGAACTCGAGGGCGGCCTGATGCCAGCGCCAATCCAGGTCGAGCCGCCAAGGGTGGGCATTGATCTCGACGACGACGTCATGCCTAGCGCATGCCCGCAACACCTTCTCGATGTCGATTTCGTAGCCCGGCCGCCGCTGCAGCTGCCGCCCGGTCATATGGCCTATGATGGTGGTGTGGGGATCGGAGATCGCACGAAGCAGGCGCTGCGTCTGCGCCTTGGGGTCGAGTTTGAATCGGCCGTGGACGCTCGCGACCACGAAGTCGAAGCGCTGCAGCACGTCGTCCGCATAGTCGAGCGAGCCGTCGGCCAGAATGTCGGACTCGATGCCTTTCAGGATCCGGAAATCCTTGCCGAAGCGCTTGTTCAACCGGTCGGCGTCCCGGTGCTGCTGCCTGATCTCTTCCTCCGAGAGGCCGCCCGCGTAGTGCGCGGACTTGGAGTGGTCGGCGACGCCGAAATACTCGAAGCCGCGCTGGCGCGTGGCCTTGGCCATCGTGTCCAAGCTCTCCGTGCCGTCGGACGCATCGGTGTGACAATGAAGGATTCCGCGCAGGTCCTTGTCGGTGACGAGCTTCGGCAACTTGCCCTTCAGGGCGAGCTCGACCTCGCCGCGGCCCTCACGGAGTTCAGGATCGATGAACGGCAGACCGAGGGCACTATAGATCTGGACCTCGTCGCCGGCGATCAGGGTGCGGCCCTTGTGCAGCCCGTCGCTCTCCAGCCGCATTCCTTTCTCCGCGGCCAAAGCCTGGAGCCTCTCGATGTGAGCGGCTGAGCCGGTGCCGAAAAGAAGGGCGGCGCCGAAGTGGTTGCGGTCGGACAAGCGGATTTGCAGTCCGTCGGTCGCCGAAGCATTCGCCGCCTTCTCGATCTTGGCAGCCTCCGCAACGATCGTGAGGTCGCCGACGAGTTCGCAGCCGCGGCGGAAGTCGCCTGCGATCGTCACGCGCTTGAGCTCCGGCCGAGCCTTGCGGAGCGAATCCTTGGCGTGCGCGAGCAGGGCGGCGGCACGGTGCAGATGGAGGCGACCTTCTCCACTTTTGGCGATGGCCAGGTTTTGCAGGATCTTGGTCTGCAGCGCGGCGCCGAGGCCTTTGGCCTTCTTGATACGGTCGTCCTTGGCGGCGGCCTCCAACTCGGCGAGCGAGGTGATGCCGAGATCCTTGTAGAGCCGCAGCACCTTCTCGGGGCGGAGGCCGGGAACGGCGAGCATCTCGAGCACGCCCTCGGGTATCTCCTTCCGGAGCTTCTCAAGGCTCGGATGAGAGCCCGTCTTGTGAAGCTTGGTGATGATGTCGGCGATCGCATCTCCGACGCCGGGAATCTCGGTGAGCCGGTCTTCGGCGATGAGCACGTCCAGAGGGACGGCAAGGGCCGCCAGGCTGTCTGCGGCCCGCGTGTAGGCTTTCGCCCTGTACGGGTTGCCGCCACGCAACGCCGTCCGCTGTGCGTATTCTCGCAGGAGACTGACGATGGTGCGTAAGTCAACGGAAGCCACTCAACGAACCTCCCGTTCCGCGCCCGGCCTCACCGGAGCAAACGCTCCTTTAGCGGGTGGGCCGTGATCGCGGCGATCGAGAGATGCCTCAAGTTTTTGCGCTGCCCGGAAGTCCTCAAGGTGCTGCGTGTTCGGGCTGTAAGCGGCCTCCTTCTTGAGGAGATTGTAAATTCGCCCCGCAACGAGCTGCAGATGCTTCATTCTGCCGCGCGGCAGCGATCGGGCTTTGCAAAGAGCCCGGACGGCGTAGGCGCGGAAGTAATCGAAGGCGTCAGACATGGTCTGGGTAAACGCCCATTCTGGCCTATAGTTCGGTCGACATAGTCAGCCCCGCTGGACCGTTATGGGCGACATTTGGCGTGCACCTATAATCGTCAGCAGGCTACAGCTCAGCGCGTGGCGAGAACAATCAAGGCAGGGGCGATGAAAGCGCGGCTGCGACCTTCGTTTGCGGCCGGGCCTGTTCGAAACGTTCGGACGTCACGTTTTGGGACTTGGCTGCGGAGTGGGAAGACCTTGGGGAGGCTGAGAAGGTGCGGGATTACTCTGCTGCTGAGGTGCTACGGCGGCGCCGCCCGCATGAGGAACGCACGTACCGATGTTGCTGAGCAGGCGTTTGGCCTGGAGATCGCGGACCTTCGAGTATTCGCGCCGTCGCTCGATATTGGCCGCGGCCCATCTGTCCCAGGCCTCGAAAGCGTCCGTATAGTGCTTTCGCATCTGCTCCTCGGCGGCGAGGCAATCGGCAAACTTGTCGAAGACCAGGTCGGTGTTAACCGGTGTCATCCCTCCCGCCAGCACAACGAGCATCCATTTCATCTTGCTTCGCCTTTCGCGCCGGGCGAATTCTCCGCTAACCCGCAGAATTCCGCTCGCTGTGGTTAGATGGCCCGACGGCTGCGACCGGCCACAAAACCATAGATGAAAAGCACGATGATGGCGCCTACCACTGCCCCCACTAGCCCCGCGCCTTGTCCTGGCCGGTACCAGCCGAGAGCCTGACCAAGATAGGTCGCAACGAACGCCCCTACTATTCCCAGGATTGTGGTCAGGATGAAGCCCGACGGCTCGTTATCGCCGGGCATGATGAACTTCGCGATGATGCCTGCGATGAAGCCAATGATGATCGTCCAAATAATGCCCATGTCTCTCTCTATCGCTGTGATTATCCCGCCGATGGAGCCGGAAGACGTCCATCAGGCGTGTATTTGTCCACGGCCGTCGGAAGCTCTCGGGACAATCGGTCGAGGATCTCCTGCTGCGACAGGCCGGTCTGCTGCTCCAGCTTTTGAAGGACGTCCGGACCGATAGCCTGCTGGAGTTCGGGCGGGGTGACTTCCCGGTTTGGCCCCTGATTGATCCAGGATTGAGCCGC
>NZ_JBVVOT010000070.1:0-4337 GCF_055807455.1 Bradyrhizobium sp. Kon58 | reverse complement strand
TCAACTCCTGGAGCACGATCGTCGAACTGATCTCGATCTATCAGCGGCTGCGGAGCTTTGAGGCAAAGATCCACGGTCGGCCACTGCCGTCGATCGAGACACAAAAGGAGCCAGCCTCATGATTGGCGTAGCTGCAGGAGTTGACGAAACCCGGCCCTTGAGCCGCTTGCCGCACACCCGATCCGACGCCCCCACACTGCGGTCATCGCGTCCTTGATCGTAGCCCCATATCCTCGCTTGTGCTCTCGCGGTGCCTCGACCGGCCTCGGTCCAACTGTTGCGCGTGCCCGAATTGCACGCACCGCATACTTGCGATGCCAGCCGGTCGTCGCGCATATCGCATCGAGATGCGCCTCTTTTCCGCCCGGGTGGCCGACCGGCAACGATCCCTTTCGGCCGACACCACCTGCCGCCGCGCGCCCATGCTGATCTTTCCCGCCATAGACGCCACCGGACCAATTCGATGGCAGCCACCCAATCACCGGCGAGAAGTTGTCCAGTAACCATCCGGATGAGGCAATGCGCCTCAGTTCGTCTCCAAGGACGGTTCGGGAGCCGCAGCATGCGAAGCGTCTCCGAAATTCCGTTCACCGCGTCTTTCGCAACATCGGCGTAAGTGGCGGTGAGCAACCGTGCTGTATCTCTCCAATAATCTTGAACCCGTGGCGTTGGTAAAACGGAATGTTTTCAGGATTCGAACTTTCGAGGTAGGCAGCGAGGCCCTGCTCATCACAGCGTTGAAGAACGTACTTCATCAGCAATGTGCCAAGCCCTTGTCCGGCCCAGTTCGGATCGACAGCGATCAGGGGCAAATACCAATGTGGCTCGGAGGGATGATGTTCGGCCATTCCCTGGCGCAGGTGTGCCATATGTTCGCTGATTTCAGGGCGCAGGGACAGCGCCATGATTGCGTCCAGCGCATCCTCATCCTGCTGCACGCCCGGAGGCAGCCACAGGGCCGCCGCGCGAGTCTCTCCCGTGACGTATGCTGTGCCATGCTCGAATGCTCGTCCGCCACAGGCCTTGATGAACTGAGTCATGCTGCCAAGATATTGCCCAGGGTCCGGCCAACTCCAACGCATCAAAGGATCGGCGGCAAAGCCGAGGACAATCGTCCAGACGATTCTTGCCCGAATACTTGCGTTCGCCGAGGTGACGCCCGGCTCTCTAGTCATGATGCACCGCTTTTCGATCACAGAGTTGAAGGTTGGAGCACAGGACCGATACCTTGGACGTGAGCGGAATGGATGTGCCCCCGAACATTCATCGGATCCCTTTAGTTTCCGTCTCCCGCTCTCATCCTGCCTCAGAAGACCGCCTTCGACGGCCGCTTCGGACGGAGGTTCCTCGCTGGAGGCCCTGACCCTTGGGGCTGGATCTGGATCTGGCGAGGACTTGTGCTTTTCGCCATGAGAGCGTCATCTGGATCCAGCGCTTTCCGGAGGAAGGGTCCGTTTTATCGGCGTCGACAACTCTGCCAGCCTTCCGAAAGCAGCGAAAAGACGATTTGAGTTACAAGGTGATCTTGTTTCGCCAAATGTTGCGAGTTGCATTCGCTCGACGAGTCTAAGCACCGCAGTATAATTTGGAACCTGCCAACCCAGGTAGGTGCTTGGCATTCGCCCTAAGGATTGCCAACGACTTCCCCTTCGGCCTTGCCGCAGCGATCACCCGTGACGTCGCCCGCGCGCATCGAGTTGCCCCTTCGTCGGCCGGCGTCGTCTGGGTCAACGATCATCACCGGCTCGACCCCGCCTCGCCTTGGGGGGCCTCGGCTATTTCCGCCACCGTCCGCGAATACGCACCGAAACCTTCGACAACCACTTCAACACTAAGAGCGTGATGATCGCCACGCACGAGCAGCCGTTCGACTGGTATCGCGACACGGCCAACCAGAAGCGGCTGAACAGTGTTGCTCCAGGTGCGAACTGCGTTTGCCACGCCCACAGGCCCCGGCGCAAACCGATGCGATTGTCCCCGAAGCGGCCCCACTGAGCGAAACCTGCGGGCCAAAACGTCAGCGCCTCACCTTTGGCTGCGATTCTTTTTCTGCTTTAGCATTGGCGCCGGCGCAGATACCGGGATGCGATCATCGGGCGAAGCCGAAGCCATTGGAGTATCCTTAGACTGCTCGCGTCCGACTTCGCGGCGCGGCCAGACAAAATCGTCGGCGCGACCGGCCGGTGCCGACAAGGGCTCACCTTTGACCAAGACACGCGCTGCTAGCGCATCCATTGCCATCGGCGCCCCTGGACCGCCGAGCAATTGATCGGCGCCGAAAGAGGGGGCCACCAAGGGAAGGATCGGTCCGGCGAGCGGGCGCAGGTCCGGTTGACCCGGCAGCGCATTGACGTCGGGCTTTGCCGGTTCCGTCGGCAGCGCGATCGGCGCGGAACGAGTAGCCAACAACCGGTTGATTTCGCGTTCGACATAATGCGCAAGCTTGCGGGCGCCGGGCTTGGTGAAATACACGCCATCGGAGGAGCGCAGCTGACGGATCTGGCCTTCGAAGTCGGGACCGCGCTGCATAAAATGGCCGGCTTCATCGACAAAGCCGTCCCAGACATCGACATAAGTGATGCCGGCCTTGCCGGCCGCCTCGCGATAGAGCGAATCCAGAAACAGGGTGTCGGCTGTTGCCTTAGGGCCACGTACCACCGGCAGGCCAACCCACAGCACCGGCACCCCCTTAGATTTGAGCACGCCGATCATCTGTTCGATCTTGTTTTTGTAGAGCTCGATCCAGCGTTTCTCGCGATACTCATAGAGGCCGTTCGGCGAGCGCGTGCTACTCTCCGGCTCGATAGCCGGCGCGTCGGCGGCGTCATTTGGCGACAATTCCGTATCGACCAGTCTGCCATCCGGCTTCGCGTCGACGTTCGTACCGCCCTCCGGCTTGACGCCCGGTTTGCCTCTGGCTTCCTTCTTGTCTGCGTTTTTGTCCGACGGCTTGATATCGGATTTCTCAGCCGGCGGCTCGCGCATCCCGACTCGGTCATCGAGTCCGAGCATGACGACGATGACGTCCGCTTTTTCGGTCGCGAGAATGCCTTTGGCAGCGGCGGCCCAATCGGCCGGATTGCCCTTCGGCTGATATTTGATAAGGCCTGAGACGGTCTTATGTCTGCGGATCACGCCCATGTCAGGCTGTTCGGCATAGGCGTCTTCAAGACCATAGGCGAGCCAGTCCGCCATGGCATCACCGAGCACAAGAACATGGCGCTCCGGTACAGTATCGCGCTTTCCGGCCGCGGGCGCCCTCGAAAAATCCTCGCGCGCGGGCGGCAAGGTTTGCCGCCGATCCCAACGAGGCTGGGGAGCAGACGGCTCAAACATGTCGTTACCAAACCAGCCGCCGCCGAATCCGCCACCGCGTTGCGGCTGCGGCCGTTGCTGATAGCCACCGAAATTGAAGAACTGCGCCGACGTCGGGCCGACAACGCCGACCACCATCCCCCCAGCGATGGTTAGCGCAATCAGGGGACCTCTGTCGGTAAAGATACGCAATTTTCTTAGTTTGTTTGACATGCTCTTGGACCGCACAAGACGAAGAACTGCCGCGACAGAGACTAGGGTTCAGACTCAATTGATCCAATAGGCGACGACGGCGGCGAGGTGGACGGCGGCCAAGAAGTTTCTAGCAAGTTCGTCGTAGCGAGTAGAGACACGCCTGAAATCCTTGAGCCGGCAGAAGCAGCGCTCGATAACGTTGCGTCCTTTATAGGCGCGTTTGCTGAAGCTGTGGAGGGTCACCCTGTTGGACTTGTTCGGAATGACGAGTTTCGCGCCGCGATTGACGATTTCGGTGCGAAAGCCGTCGCCATCGTAGCCTTGTCCCCAATGAGGGAAGACATGGGCGCCGCGAGTTTCAAAAGGGCCGGCCCTGCGGCAAGATCTGCGTCTTGTCCCGGAGTGAGATGAAATGCGCAAGGTTTGCAATCGGGGTCGCTCAGCGCGTGGATTTTCGTGCTCCGCCCGCCGCGTGAGCGGCCGACGGCCTGTTCATGCTCCCCCCTTTTCCGCCGCTCGCGGAGCGATGCGCTGTGATCGAGGTGGAGTCGATCGACAAAGTCAGGCCGTCCTTGCCGCAGCGGGCGAGCGCTTCAAAGATAGCCTGCCAATGTCCGCGCTTAGCCCAGCGATTGAACCGATTGTAATTGTCGTGTAAGGGCCATAGTCGGGCGGGCAATCGCGCGAGCGTGCGCCGCACTGGAGCATGTGAACGATACCGCTGATGATGCGTCGATCGTCTTCGCGCGCGGGGATGTCCCGATCGGTGTTGAACTACGTCGGGCCGACGTTGCCGGGATGAATGTTACGCGGCCCTCGAGACGTGG
>NZ_JBVVOT010000069.1:0-5919 GCF_055807455.1 Bradyrhizobium sp. Kon58 | reverse complement strand
GAAGTGGAGGCGTCAAGCACCCCCACGATATGCCGCCTTTCCGATTCCCGCCGTCACCAACTTTCAGCGATAGCTCCCTTGCGGGGTGTGTAGGTGGCTCAGGCACCCGTGTTCTCCCCCTCGGTTAGCGTTTGGAGTTCCAGGAAGAGTGAAAGCACTGAATCTTGTTCGGCTGAAGCGACAGGACCGGCGAGTTCACAACGACTGTTTTGAAGACCGCCTGTTTAGCTCAACGAGTCGCGCCAGCGAGCACTGATGTCATCAAATCCGCATTGCATTCGAACATATCAGCGCGTGCATCTGCTTGCAGCGTCCTATCGAGCTCGGGGAGCCTGCCAACCCAGCGTAAGCGTCGGCCTCAGTCACTCCAGCATAGCCCCAAGATGCTGCTCCGGATGCGTACGCCACGATACCGCAACCGGAGAGTATTGGAGTGAGAGTTCGTATATGCGATGCGGCCTGAGCAAAGAAATGAGAGTATATAATTTCGCGCTCAGGAGGGTTCCTCCTCGGGAATTTCGACCGGAATCGCAAAGCCGGATTTGACGCGGTCTATCACCACCATCGTCTTGAAACCTTTGAGATCCGAGTTCTCATAGAAGAAGCTGCGGGTGAATTGCTCGTAATCTTCCATGGTACGTGCGGTGACATATAGGACAAAATCAGCGTCACCGGTGATGTAAAATCCATTGACGATTTCGGCTGAGCCCTTGATGGCCTTCTTGAACCTGTCGATGATATCTGATCGCTGGCGCTCGAGAGTCACCATAACAAGCATCTGTATGGGTCTTCCTACCGCTTTCTCCGAAACGATCGACACATCGGCCTCAATGATCCCTTCTGAACGAAGTCTCTTTAGCCGGCGTTGACACGACGTTGCGGAAAGACCGGCCATTTCGCCGATCACTTCGGACGTCAAACGATTGTTCTTTTGGACGATCTCAAGTATGCGGGCGTCCGTCCGGTCGTATTGCATTATCGGGCTCCGAGTGAATTCCGTCGCAAAATGACGGTGCGGCAAAGAGCGTGCCCCAGTACGTCCCCTTCAGGTGAACCTTCAAGTAGATCCCGGTCCTCCTCAGACTATTGGCGAAGTTCCGGTCCCCCAGAATGTCGGCATTGTAGAGCAAGATGCCGAGTTGGACTGAAAGCGCCGTCGCGAGAATCTTCTCTCCCGACGTCGACAGTCGCCACGGCCCTTTAGCTTTGCATCGACAATTGTCGAGGCAAACTTCTTAGCAGCCGCGCCAGAGCCATTTGCCAAGGTACCGAGGTCGTTGAGACTTGGCTGCACCTTCTTCGGCAAACACTTTTGCATAGGCTTCCCGAAGGTCGCCTCCGGCCTCCCATCCAACAGTCCCATCTTGTTCTCTCCCTTAATTCCAGCAGCGACTCTACCATGCAGCACTGGCGTCGCCCTCTTGTGAGCGATTGTCTCCATCCCTCAAATACCGATAGCTTCATAGGCTTTGGCGATCTATCGAATGGAGGCGACATAGGCAGCGGTCCTGCAATCGCCGATCTCCGGGCGTTTTTCTATGAGATCTGCAATGCGTGCCCGGGTGCTCCGCATCACGTCCTCAAGGCCGGGTCGGACGAGGTCGATCTCTGCACCTCCTTGAAGAAACTCGTCGCGCATATCAGCGGGGAATTCCTTGCCGGTCATCTGCATTGCCAAATCCTTGCACCACAACAGAAGCATCCTTGAGATCGCGTCGACCATTCACTCCTGGGGACGCGGATCGCGAAGATAGCTCTGGATCGCGAACTGAACGCCCCTGCCAGTTGCCTCGGTGCGGCCGGCAATACCGCCCTTCGACAAAGGCTTTCCCGTTACGCATGCGCGCGCGTTAACGACATGGGTCGGATTGGCGCGCCGGAATTCGTCCATCATCCAAGCCATTTCCCGCTCGCTTGTGCCGACGTCCGGGGCCGGAACGTTGACACCGGGACCGATCAAACCGCGCTTGTTGAGTTCCTGGGTAAACCGGCGGGTGATGCGCTCGAGTTCCTGCGACGTCCATTCATGCGGGTCAATCTTAAGAGCCCCCTTCGACCCGCCAAACGGCACATCAACAAGCGAGCATTTAAGCGTCTTGAGCGCGGCAAGCGCCTCCACCTCTTCGGCATCGGCATTTGGCGTGTAGCGAATGCCGCCCTTCACGGGTTCAGAGTGTTCGCTATGAACTGAGCGCCAGCCACTAAAGCTGTACATGCGGCCGCGTACTCTCACGCCGAAGCGAATCGGATAGGTGGAGTTGCATTGAATGATCCGTTCGGCGAATCTTGGCAGGTCGAGAAACGTCATGGAATGACCGAAATTCTTGTCGACGCTCGCAAGAAACCTAGCTGAGGTCGCCTGCATCGGCCACCTTTCAACGTTGTAAAAGCCCGCCCGCGCAGCGATGGTGCGGTTTGGAGCGATCGATATTGCTCGGCGTATTGCGGCCCCACTACGTGCGGTCGTGGCGAGTTCCCATGTAGCCCCTCGCATGCTTCTACCGGCCAAAAGAATGTTGAGGCGGAAACTCGCCCGTTTCCAGTCAGCTTGTGCGTTCCCAGGCTTGTAGCCAAGCTAATGAAACCAGAAGACAAGGTATGATGAAGTTGCGCCCGGTAACGGCAGAAAAAGACGCGTGCGCGCTGGAGGCCGCCGATGCAGTGTCCGTTGTTTGCGACGGCCCATTGACCTTCGGGTTGGCTAGAAAAATCCAATTTCATGAGCCACATTGCTCCCCCCAACCGCATCTTCCTCGAAAATTCTACGTTTGGTACGATCAAGGCCGCACCAGCAACGCCAACAATCGCTAGGCGACAGAAACAACGTTGATTGGCTGGCGTGTCAGGGTGTCACGCAGTGTCTGAAGCACATCAGTGAGTGCAACAATATCTCTTGGCGCGCCAAGGCAGATGCGGGTTGCGCCGGGATCCCCCTCGCCAACCGCAGACGCGATGCGCGGCGTCACAAGTATGCCGCGACCTCGGGCGGCTGCAGCAAATTGATCTGCAGACCACTCCTGCGGCAATGGCAACCACGCGTAGAAAGCGGGGAACCGAAGGTTTGCGGCCGCGGGGAAGACGTCCAGGAATGCACGGTAACGCTCGAGCGCCTGCAGGCGCCGCTCACGCAGAAGGTCCTCAAGCTTGCCGATCTCGATCAGCCGCACAACCACCTCGCTCAGCATCGGAGCCACAAACCAAGCCGAGGCATGCAGCAGGAGATCGGTTTGGGCAATGTAGCCTACTGGGACCGTCAACGTGCCAAGTCGGAAAGCCGGCGCGAGGCACTTGGAGTAGGAAGTGATGTAGAAGGTGCGGCTTGGCGCGAAGGAAGCGATCGGCACCGGCCGTTCGGTGAAGAAAAATCCGTAAACGTCATCCTCTATTATAGCGAGGTCGAGTTCGTGTGCCAGCTCAGCGATGCGCTGGCGGCGAGCAAGGCTCATGGTACAGGTCGTCGGGCTTTGCAAAGTCGGCATGCAATAAAGCACCCTTGCCCCGTATGCGCGACAGGTCTTTTTCAATGCCTCCGGCTTGATTCCCTCCTCGTCCATCTCGACAGGTACCAAATTGAGGTGGCTCGCAGCAGCTATGGCTTTAAAGCCGGAATAGGTGAACGTGTCGACTAAGATATTGTCGCCCGGCTTTGCCACCACACGAAGGGCGATGTCGATGGCGTGCTGAGCGCCGTTGCATAGGAACAGCTGAGCTGGCTTGATCGTGAAGCTGTTATCAGACAACGAGGTGGCGATAACTTCACGGTGTTTCCAGATGCCGCCGTGGGGATGGTAGCGGAGCAAAGGTGCAAGATCAGCCTCACGCGAGACATCACTGAACATCGCCGACAGAATCTGCGTCTCGTCTCCCTCGACGGGTACGTTCAACGCCAAATTGACCGGCTCGTGTCTTGCCGTGGGCTCGGCTCGGGCGACCACACGACGCCGGACAAAGGTGCCCTGCCCGACCCGGCCGCTGACGATACCGCGCTGCTCGGCCTCCTGATAGGCTTTGCTCACGGTGCCAACTGACAGACTAAGCTCTCGAGCTAAGTCACGGTGCGGGGGCAGTCGATCGCCGTCCGACAATCGGCCGCCGGCGATGTCCTGCTCCAGTGCATTGACCAGGGCTAGGTAACGCGGTCCTTCGGAGACGAGTTGCCGAGGTCGCCAGCCTGAAATTGGTACATCCAACCTCATGTCCCGCGTTCCTTTTTCTTTCGGGCTCATCGACTATTAGACATGAAGATGGCCGACATACTTTCTTACAGTGTAGGATTCTAAACCCTCAAGGCCACCTTCGCGTCCCCAGCCGCTGTCACCGATTCCGCCAAAGGGTGTTTCGGGTATCGTCACTACCATCTGATTGATACCGATAACGCCTACCTCCAGTTTCTCCGCTAGGCGGTTGGCGGTTGCGGCGGAGCGGGTGAAGGCATATCCAGCGAGACCATAAGGCAATGCATTCGCTCGCGCGAGGGCTTGGTCAATATCATCAACAGGCTGCACCAGAGCAAGTGGACCGAACGGTTCCTCGCTCATGGCTCTCGCCTGGGCGGGCATATCGCCCAGAATGGTAGGCTTGTACATCAGGCCCGTCCCCTTCACTCGCTCACCTCCGGCTACAAGGCGTGCCGAAAGGGACAAGGCGTCGGAGATCAGATCATCCATCGCGGCGACGCGCCGGGTGTTGGCCACGGGGCCAACGGTGGTGCCTGCTTGCAGGCCGTCACCCACCACCTGCTTCTCCACGAAGGTACGAGCGTATTCCAGATATTCCTCGTATACAGAGCGCTCCACGAAGAAGCGTGTCGGAGATGTGCAAACTTGGCCGGCGTTGCGCAGCTTGATCGTCATTGAGAGCTCCGCCGCACGCTGCACGTCGGCGTCTTTTGCGACAATCACCGGCGCATGCCCACCTAATTCCATGGTAGCGAGCGTCAGGGTCTCTCCCGCCAATCGAGCAAGGTGACGTCCCACGGCTGTTGATCCCGTGAACGAGATCTTGCGAATGATGGGGGAGCGCAGGAGATATTCGGAGATCTTCGCCGGTATGCCGAAGACGACGCCCAAGACGCCGTTGGGTAGCCCTGCATCGGTGAGCGCTCGTGCTATTTCTAGGGTGGTGCCCGGTGTCTCTTCAGCCGGCTTGATGATGCAAGTGCACCCTGCGGCAAGAGCAGGGGCGATTTTGCGCGCAGGCGTCACGGCCGGGAAGTTCCAGGGCGTGAAGCACGCGACGGGGCCGACCGGCTCCTGCGTGACCGTCTGGCGCATGTCTGGCACACGCGCCGGGATGACACGCCCGTAGCTTCGGCGCCCTTCTTCCGCGAACCAGTCGAAGAACTCTGCCGCGGCGGTGATCTCACCTTTCGCTTCCGTGAGGGTCTTACCTTCTTCCAGGGTCAGCACCGTAGCAATGTGGTCTAAACGCTCCCGCATCAAATCAGCGGCGCGGCGCAAGATCTGCCCTCGCTCGTACGGCGAAGTTCGCTTCCAGCCCTCAAACGCCCGGCTTGCCGCCGCGAGTGCGCGATCCAGTTCTGTCGTCCCAGCGTGCGGCAGTTCGCCGAGAGACTGCTCCGTCGCGGGGTTGAGAACGGCTTCGCTTCCAGCATTGGTTTCCTCGATCCATTCGCCATCGATGAGGAGTGCCAGTTTCGTATACATATTTTCTTCCTTAAACCGATATGTTGCGCTCAGACGCAAATAGACGAGAGCTGGATTGGACCAGTTCTTTCAATTAGAGTCCGTTCCGATGCGAAAGCGTTTTCTGCTCGCGCAGCTAAGGGGCCCGCGGCCGGCGTTGAGCTCGCGAATGCAAGATTGGACCGCATGACGCCTCCCCTCAATCCTTAGCCCAGCGAGTAAGACCGGCCTCGGAGATGATCTTCGCGATCGCTGCCTTCTGTTCGTCTGCCAA
>NZ_JBVVOT010000068.1:0-6564 GCF_055807455.1 Bradyrhizobium sp. Kon58 | reverse complement strand
CTGACAAGGAAATGGAGCAGCTGGGCACCGCCGCAGTACACCTGGTCACGATAGCGAATTCATTCATGAATGCTGAAACGGTGCGGTCACTGACAGAAATGTGACTGCGGCTTCGGCAAACCAGCCTCGCCTCTTTGCTCCGGCGTAAACCTTGCGCAAACCCTTTCTCCTAAGCTGACCGTAAGACGTTGCTTGTACCGTCCTCACCAATAAGAAGCCGGAACTCTGCCCGTCCACTTTTCGGCGGCCCGATCAATCTTGTGCCCGCGAGTGGAGGTTGGAATTTGCTGGACTCTACGTCTTCTCTGCGGTGTAGCGTCATTACCCGACGCGTGCTCGGTTGCACCTGCTACTGCGCTTCCAATTCGCGAGACGCCTCTAATGCGATGGCTTCGGCCCCGTGGGCTTGCGCAGCGGCGATTGCCCGTTTCAAAAAACTCTGGCGTTCAACTTGAGAACCATGGCCGCAAAGGCGCGCCTGTCGCAGGATCAATTCGGGAAGAAAGCCTCTTGCCTCCAATGAAGTGGCAACGTCAACCGCCTCGCGCAGAGCGGCCTGAGCAGCCTCGATGTCACCAAAAGCAGCTTCGGCCTCCGCAACCAAGGAAAGTATAAACGGCCGGAGCAGTTCTCCTTGTGTTTCGCGATAACTTGCAAGGCCTTTCAAGATCGCCTCTCGGCCGCCTTGCAAATTCTCCCGACGGACAATTTGGTCGTAGCCGATTGCTACCTTCCCCATTGCTACCCAGTAAGCAAAACCTTTCTCCCCTGCAATATCCAAGGCCTGGTTGGCAAACTGCAAGGCTTTGTCGACTTGTCCAGCTTGTTGAAGGACAAGCGCAGCAAAAATCAGGCCGTAGCACGCGCTCACGGAGTGAGACGAGCCCTGCGCTGCAGCCGCGGCCGCTTCAGCCCGCCGCGTTGCCACCCCGACGCCATGACGAGGCAAAGCAAGCCAGCATAGATTGGCGAGAGCTAGCACTTGTGGATCATGGCCCGCCGTTAGTATGTGCGCCTCCATTCTTACGGGCTCAACGGCCTGGAGGGCACGCGCAAGATCATCTTCCGCTCCAGCCGGGTTTCCCATGCATCCACGATTCCAGCCGCGGCGGCGCCATGCGTCAACTAGCGAACAGAGGTCGCCGGTGCTCTCAGCAATGTTGACGAGCTTGTCGCAAATTCCTTCCGCACGGGAAAGAGGGCCACGCACCTGGTAGAAAGAGGCAAGTCCTCTTAACGCGGGGAGCGTTCGCGCCACTTCCTGAACACGTTCGGCAGCTCCGAGAGCAGATTCGAAGGCTTCCTGTACGATTACGTTGGCGTAGCCGCGCTTGGCAATCAGCACATGACCAAGCAGAACGTACAAATCAAGTTCCATTTCCGCGACAGCCTCGTGAGGCAATCTTGCTAAAGCCGCCAGACCGCGGCGCACGTGCGCCTCGGCTTCGTCAAGAGCCGCAGCGGCCAAAGCTCGGCGCGCTGCTCGAGCATATAACGGTACGGCCGCGGTGAACTCCTCTCCTGAGAAGTAATGCTGTGCGAAAATTTCAGGTCGCTGCTCAACGAGGCCCAGCCGAAGCGCCGCAAGTCGTTCAGCAGCCTTTGCGTGCAATGCACGCCGGTCAGCTGTCAAAAGCGAATCGAGTGCCGCCTGCTGCAGAAGTGCATGTCGGAACGTATATTCTACAGAACCCGATGCCGATCGCGTCCGCGTGAGAACCTCTGCGTCGAGAAGCCACAATAGTCGTTCTTCTACAACAATGTCCGGCAAATCTGCGAGCTCACTAAGCAGATCGACCTCGAGGTAGGGTGCAAGAATAGCAGCGCACTGCGCCAAGCGCTTCGCCTCGCCCAATGCATCAAGTCGCGCCGTGAAAAGCTGCTGCAGCGTTCGCGGCACCAACGGCGTGTTGATCGCGAGCGTAAACTCTTCAATAAACAAGGGAACGCCATCCGACCGCGCCAAAATGGCCTCGCGTGTGGACGCAGGATGGTGCCCTCCGAGTGCCGCCAGCAATTGCTCTGCCTCGGCACGCTCAAGTGGCGGCAAGGTCAGTCGGAGCATCGTCACCCGGTCGGGCCACGGCAATACAAAATCGCTTCGATAGGTAGCGAGGAGCATGGCCCGCCGAGTTGACAGCAGGTCAGTAACGCCGCGGAGCAGCTCAAGCAGCGAAGGGTCTGCCCAATGCAAGTCTTCAACCAAGATCAGGAGCGGCGAATCCCCCGGAAAATGCAGCAGCCATGTTCGAAACGCCTGCAACAAAATGCGTCGCCGTGCCGCTGGAGCGAGATCGGCCACGTCGGGGCCAACCCCTAACGTGTGAAGCAGCAAGGCTAACGTGGGTTCTTCAGTGAGCCCCATCTGGTCGAGAAGATGCCGAAGCGATTGCTCAATCGTATCAGCTTCCCCTGTCTCGACCGATGTCTCCAGCCTTTCGCGCAGTGCAAGGATCGCGGGATGAAACGCGCTGACGGCCCCGGGCGGGGTACAACCGAGTATGATCACATTATGCGCGGCTTGTGCGGCGTGATCCAAGAGTTCCTGAGCGAGGCGTGATTTACCGATGCCTGCCTCGCCCGACAGCAGGATTGTTTGTCCCTTGCCCTGGCAGGCGTCGTCCCATCGCGCGAAAATCATTGCGAGCTCGTGGGCACGCCCCACCAGTGGAGCTCGGCGTCTTGAGAATGTGAACCCGCGATCTTTCAATTTACCTCTTACCCTAAACCACTTGCCGGGTAAGAGATCCAGCGGCGGTAATTCTTCCAGTAGGAAGAACTCGGCAACTAGCTCGCGTGTCGCCTCGCCAATGACGACGCTGTTCGGTGGTGCAAATTGTTGAAGTCGCGCAGCGGTGTTTGGGGCAGTGCCGACCAGCCCGTCGAGCTCGATCGCGTTCTTTGGGCCGAGCGGCCCAGCAAGCACGATTCCTGTTTCGATGCCAATGCGGACCGCGAGATCCCTGCCGCCACGGAGCGAGGTGGTGTTAGCGAGCGTTTCGATTTCGAGGGCAATGGCCAGACCGGACAAGACGGCGGCCTGGGCGTCACGGTCAAGGGCACGGGGGTAGCCGAAGCACGCCAATACGCCATCTCCGGCATATCGCGAAACGTATCCGCCGTTTCGGACCACGGCACTGGCACATCGCTCGCGATAAGCGACGAGCAGTGCGGCCAAGTCTTCTGGATCCAGGCGTTCGGCAAGCTTGCTTGACCCGACAAGATCACAGAACATGGCCGTCATAAGACGACGATCGGTCAAGCCCTCGATGCCGTCGGTCAGCCCGCGGCTTGGGGGCGTGGTGCCCAATGACGCGCCACAAACCTGGCAGAACCGTTGACCTAATGCGACGGGGGCGGCACATCGAGCGCATGGCGGGACAAGTGCTCGTCCGCAATTGCCGCAGAAAAAGGCGCCTGCCGCCGCCGTTGTGCTGCAGCTCGGGCATGACCCGGACCATGTTGGTCCTTCTTCGGTTTGGCTGCCAGGGACCAACCTCATCAACCTCGCGATAGCTTAAACGGCACGCACGGTAAGTGCCGTAACGATATAGCTGCCGATAGCGGCTTGCAACCGAAGGCAGAATGTCGATCGATACGTTGATGACCTCGGCGCTACGTGCTGATAAGATGGCACGTTCACTTTCGCGGGTATCGGGGGGATTGGCACATGCCCAAATATGTTACCCCGCCTAAGATTACGATCTCTATTACGAACACGTGCAATCTTCGGTGCTGCTGGTGCTATGGCGATTGCGGCAATCCAACCGCGAAACCAGAGCTGAGCTACCGAGAGTGGTCAAGGTTTATCGATTACCTCGTTTCGAATGATTTCATCCAGGTTTACATTGAAGGTGGAGAGCCGTTTCAACGTGCAGATTTTTTCAAGATTCTGAAACGTAGCTGCCGCAAGCTTATGACCGTCGTGCGTACGAATGGCACCCTGCTTAACGAGGAGAGTGCGAAGGAACTTAAAGCGATAGGCGTCGGTCGCATGCTCGTCGATATCATGGGGGCGACCTCTGCTACGCATGACGAATTAACAGGTGTCGAGGGGAGCTTTGAGAAATCCTGCGCAGCAGTCGGCCACCTTTCGGCCGCCGGCATCAAGACTGATGTCCTCGTCATTCTCAACCGCAAGAACTTTAGAGAAATTCAAGCCTGCGTTGATTTGGCTCATCGATTAGGCGCATTGCGCCTCGGCGTTCTCCGCCTCTACCCGTTAGGCCGCGCCAAACGCGCTTGGACCGATTTGGCTCTCTCGCTCGATGAGCAGACCGCGGCCATCGCAGATCTTCATGTGCCTGATGGCTTTCAGATCATGAAATCTTGGCACCCAAATGATCGCAATTGCTGCTGGCAGGGCGCAACGGTGAACGCGTTTGGCGACTCAATCGGCTGCACTTATCTGAGAGAGTATGTGAATTTTGGCAACATTCGCGCCACGCCCTTTTTGGATACCTGGAACAACAACGAGCTCTATCGGACGTTGCGCGAAGGCGTAGTCGAAAAGTCTTGTCCGTCCTGCTACGCGAAAGACGGTACGCGTGGAGGCTGCCGTTCCACTGCATTTGCGTTTCACGGACGGTGGGACGCGCCAGATCCGTTTTGCGCCCATCTCAATGAGGGGACCGATCTCCGTGTCCTGCCCAAGCACTTGTTATAGGAAAGTGCGCAACGTGCGCGTTCGTGGCGTGCCCGAGATGGCCGTCTGTCTCGTCTTCACGCCGAATAATCCAGAGGTATTTACGCTCAACCCTTCCGCATGGCTGATACTCCAATTGTGCGACGGCAGATCGGAAGCGGAAATTGCGCGGGAGTATCTGATAGCCGCCGAGCCCGCACTTAGTCCACATGAAGTCGCCAGTGAGGTTCAACGAGGCCTTGCAACCCTCTTGGAAAGGGAAATTGTCGAAGTGGTGAGCAGCAAGAATTTAGAGGTCGCAATTAAAACCCGCAGGAAGTAGTGCCATGACAAAGATTAGCGAACGGCAACGTATTGAAGCGCTTCTCCGGCGCCAGGGTGTAACACAGCAATCGAGAGTAGAGCCGCTTGTTTCTGAAGTGCGATCGGATTTTGTACCAGTGTTTCCCCCTCCATTTCCATCCGCGCCCAACGGAATTCTCGGTGGGATCGTCGTTATCTGGCAGTTCTGTCTAGCACCTGAAGATGCTCCGGAGTTTCACGAGTTTTTACGAAAAACAGAGGACTTCATCGGAACCGCGACACTCAAATCGGTGGAGGGCGCCAACTACCGCGGCACCTACATGGTGCTTGGTGGAGGAGACGAATGCTGCAGACCGACAGCCGTAGGGTTCTGCTACCGAGTAATTTGGTCGTATGAGTCGCTCGATGTAATGGGCAAGGCTTGGAGCCCTCTGGCGAAGGAGGCGAAATCTAATCTGTACAAGGCGATCGTTCAGTTGCGCTCCTATTGGCTGCGCGATCCTCAAAGAAGTGAGGTGAGAATTGCGCCGGCCATCAGTTTTCTCGATCCAGAGCACGATGCAGGTGATGGCTTTGCTAAACTGACCCTTGAAGCCGCCAAACTCGTCCCAGAGCGCCTGAGCAGCGGTGGTGAAAGAATGGCTGATCAACGCGGGCGGGCGGCGACTAAACCGAAAAAGAAGAGGTGATCACCCGCGGTTCTTAACTGTACTCCAGTGGCTCGCCCTTCAAAGCGCAAAGACGCTTTGGGGTGCTCGGAATCCGACCCGTCGTCGGTCTCGCCGCGTACCGCCGTGGCAGGATAAAACAAGACATAGTGCGCAGCGCTTCCACCATGGGATATTGCTCTTGTTTCCGGTTGAAAACAGGGGACCTCTTGCCGGAGGGGAGACCTCTCGCTCGAACTCAGAGGGTAACATGCCAAGCCTGGAAGTGTTGCGGATTGCGCATTCGAACACGGATAAAGCGCCCACGACAACTAGCTACAGCCTCACTCCTCTTTCAATAGTGATATCCGTTGTTGCTGCGGGCAGCGCGTTCGGTAGCTTTGCGGTGAACCTTGCTCGTCTGCTCGGCTATGGTCATTGACTGACGACAGTCGCGCGACAACGCGTTCGCTTGCGTGCGGGGCGCAGCGACGCACGAGTTCTACGATCTTCGCCGAAACGACGCGATTGCATCGAGACGGGACGTCGATTGTGATCCCCCATAACAATCTCGCTATGGGTCCTGGTTTAGCCGCAAGTAGGCCATTGAGGAAGGCTGTCTCACTCGAGAGGGTCATTTCCTTTCGGCTCTTGCAAGAACTTCGGCATGTGGTTACGCGGTTCACGATCACGCGGGGCGGGGCGTTCGGACGGGTCGCGGCCGAGCTTGGACTGCAGCTCGACGAGGTCGGTGAAGACGTCGGCCTGGCGGCGCAGCTCGTCGGCGATCATCGGCGGCTGGCTGGCGATTGTGGAAATCACGGTGACCCGCACGCCGTGGCGCTGAACGGCCTCGACCAGAGAGCGGAAGTCGCCGTCGCCCGAGAACAGCACCATCTGGTCGATGTGCTCGGCGAGCTCCATGGCGTTCACGGCGAGCTCGATGTCCATGTTGCCCTTGACCTTGCG
>NZ_JBVVOT010000067.1:0-7257 GCF_055807455.1 Bradyrhizobium sp. Kon58 | reverse complement strand
TCGATCCTACCGCCCTACATGCGCCGCTCGAAATCGATCGAGACGCTGCTGCCGATCCTTTACCTGAAGGGTATCTCGACCGGCGACTTCTCGGAGGCGCTGGCGGCGCTGCTCGGCAAGGATGCTGCCGGGTTGTCGGCATCCGCCATCAGTCGGCTGAAGGACGGTTGGATCGACGAACACGCCGCGTGGCAGGGGCGTGATCTGTCGGCGAAGCGCTACGTTTACATCTGGGCCGATGGCAGCCATCTGGAGGCGCGGCTCGAAGACGAAAAGCAGTGCATCCTGGTGCTGATCGGTGCGACGCCGGAAGGCCGTAAGGAACTGGTCGGCTTCACCGATGGTGCCCGCGAGAGTGCGTACGATTGGCGCGATCTGCTGCTCGATCTGAAGCAACGCGGGCTCGACGTGCCGCCGCGGCTCGCCATCGCCGACGGCGCACTCGGGTTCTGGAAGGCCGCCGGTGAGGTCTGGCCGAAAACGCGCGAGCAGCGCTGTTGGTGCACAAGACCGCCCACGTGCTCGGCAAAACTGCCGAAGAGCCAGCAGCCGAAAGCCAAACGCGCGTTGCAGGAGATCTGGATGGCTGAAAAGAAGGCCACAGCCGAGCTGGCGTTCGACGCCTTCATCGAGAGCTACACGCTAAAATATGAGAAGGCGGCCGACTGCCTGAACAAGCATCGGGACACGCTGCTGGCTTTCTACGACTTCCCGGCCGAGCACTGGAAACACTTGCGGACGACCAACCCCATCGAAAGCACCTTCGCCACCGCGCGCCACCGCACCATCCGATCGAAGGGCTGCCTATCCAACAGGACGGCGCTCGCGATGGTCTTCAAACTGCTTGAGGCCGCGCACAAAAGCTGGCGTCGTCTCGATGGCCACAACCAGTTGCCAAAACTCGTTCTTGGTGTGACATTCAACGACGGGATCGAGGTCGTCGCTAAACCGACTGACCGTCAGCCCATAACCGCCGCCGCCTGACCGGCTCAGGCCGTCACCAAAATTTGGCGATAGCTCCTTTCCTGCAGGCAATCGCGTCTCCAAGAGGCTTGCAGTGCGCTCGAGGCGACGTTCGCGCGACCACGGCAGAATGGCACACGGGGTCGGTCTGCGTGCACCTGCCGCGCCTAAACGGCAGGGAGCAGGAGCCTCCGTAAGGACAGCATCTGCACTCACTGAAGTATGAGCCTAGAGCTTCACCCGCATCTTTACCATGCACCGGTGAGTGTCTCAGTGCGTGCGGGGTAACTGGCGCGGTATGCACGTCGGAGGCCCAGTGCAAATCTACGTCAGCCCTCCATCACGCTCATCGGCAGAACGGCACTAACGAATCTCAGGATTATCGGCGGTGTGGGCGCCGAGACCGGTTCGTTTTGAGGGATCATGAGACTTAGCCAGGGAACCAATGCAGTATCGCATGCATGAACGTCCTATTCTGTCCTTACTCGTTCACGCCGCTTCACAACTTGACGCTCACGTTGTAGTCAATCAAGAAGTCTTGGAGAGTCAAGATACGTTCCATCCACATAACATCGTCGCTCGCTTCAAGCATGGCAATGGAGCTCCGAATTGACAACAGCGGTGCCACTTTCGCGTTGCGATCATTCAGGAGGGTGGTGAACTGGTTGCGCAGCATTCTGTAGTAGCTCGGGTCCTGGATAGACGGATAAACGCTCTTAACTCGCTGCACTACGGATCGGGGTAACACATCCGCCGTGGCCGCTCGCAGCAGGCTCTTCTCGCGCCCATCGAAATTCTTGTGAGCCCATGGGGTGGCAAACACGTACTCGACTAGCCGGTGATCGCAGTAGGGGACCCGCACCTCCAGGCCAGAAGCCATGCTCAGCCGGTCCTTGCGGTCGAGCAGTTTCGGCAGGCGGCGCGTCAGAAAGAGATAGCAAACCTCGCGCATGCGACGCTCGTGCGGATCGGCCGAGGCCGGCCCGGCCAGGGCAGGTACTTCCGCAAGTGCGCTTTGGTACTGCTCGTCGATGTAGCCGGACAGGTCGAGCTTTCGGAAGAGGAACGGGTCTAGGTAATGCCGGGCCTTATCGACGCTAACGTCTTGCCATGGAAACGTCTCGCTGTGTACGTAGACTGGATCGTGGAACCACGAGTAGCCGCCGAAAAGCTCGTCGGCGGCCTCGCCGGAAAGAGCTACTGTCGAATATCGCCGCACTGCCCGGAACAGCAGATAGAGTGAGCTGTCGATGTTACCAGCGGTGAATGGAAGATCCCGGGCGTGGAGTGTGCTGGCTCGCACCTTCCGATCCATGAGTTCGTCCGCGGATAGCCTGATGTCCGTGTGGTCAGTACCAGCCAAATTTGTGACCTCCTGTACGTACGGCCCGTCGGGTGTGGCGCACATGAAGCCCGCGGTAAAATTCTCCGTATAGCCGACGAAATCGAGGGCAAAGGACCGGATCCGTTGCGCACTGAAGCGCGCGGCGAGCGCGGTCAGGGCCGAGGAGTCAAGTCCGCCGGACAGGAGCGCGCACAGCGGCACGTCCGTGATGAGCTGTCGCTGGATCGTATCCTCGAGCAGCTCGCGGACACGCCGAATGGTGTGAGGCACGTCGTCGGTATGTCCGCTGTCGTTAAGCTGCCAGTATGCTATCTCCTGAATGCCGTCCCGACTTACGCGAACAATGTGGCCGGGCCGTACCTCACGCATCCCGCGGAACACGGTCTGGCTTGGTTCGACGAACGAGCATAGTGCGCGGCGCAGCCCTGCAGTGTCCATGACCCGTTCCGCGAGACTATTGGCGAGGATCGCCTTTGGCTCGGAGCCGAACAACACTCCGTGTTTGGTCGGGTAGTAGTAAAGCGGCTTGACGCCGAGCCGGTCGCGCACGAGGAGCAGTTCGCGCTTACCAGAGTTCCAGATCGCGTAGGCGAACATCCCATTGAGTTCTCTGACCGCGGCGCAGGGGTCGCGATTGCCCCACTCCTGATGAGCATGCAGCACCACCTCCGTGTCACTACTCGTCTTGAACCGATGGCCCAGGATGGCGAGCCGCTGCCGCAATTCTCGGTAGTTGTAAGTCTCTCCAGTATAAACCAAAACTATGGAGGATCGCCCTTGTTCATGGAGCTTCATCGGCTGTCGCCCGCCCTCCACGTCGATCACCGCCAAACGACGATGTCCCAGCGCGGCCGGCCCCTCGATCCAAGTCCCCTCGCCGTCCGGGCCGCGGTGGGCCATAGTGGCCGTCATTACGGCAAGCTCTCGGCGAGCGTCGGGAGCTTCCAGGTCACGATTGAAGTCAATCCACCCACAAATACCGCACATAACTTGGCTCCAAGGATAAGCTTGAACTGCGATCCAGAGCACAGCTCCCAGCGAAGCGCGATAGTGCTTCGTGCCGCGTGCTCAGCGGCTTGGCATTGCCGCATGTTGATCTAGTTGATTAATCGCCAAGTCGGACCGACTTGTTCTAGTAGGCTGACTTGGTTGCAAATGGCGTGGATAAAACTATCGGCCATGGAAGCTGCAGCACGGCATGCGCCTGCCTACGTTTGCGACGTGCTCGAAGACAGCTCGAGTTCTCAGAGACCGTCAGGTCAGCGTTGGCACATCGGCGTTGATCCAGAGGCGATACCGTGAATGGCCGCCGTTTTGGGATGATCAGCTAGTTGAGAGGGGTCGCTCCGCTTGCTAGATGGCGGATGACGACGAAGAAGACCAGAGCAAGGATTGATGTAGCGCTGAAGGCGGAGATCGCCTTGGAGTCGGAGCGAGAGCAAGAGAGGGCCGCCGGTGTGGCCCAGCGTTATAGGGTTGGACTTCTTGGAAGCGAAGCATTCTGAGAGTGCAGCGCGCGCCTTTGAGGCCAATTTGGCATCGACCTGGAAAAGGCCATTGAGAAAGGGTCAAGGAGCTCTATTCCAAGATCGGACAATCGACAATAGACTATCGTGGCAACTCGAGCAATTCGCATTGGCGGCGGATCGATTGCTAGACTCAATCGAGCATTCTGCGACGGCTCCAAATCGATCATTTTTCCGGACCGCTGCCTGGCGGGGGCTCAAGAATGTCTTGGCGCGACAAGGCCTGCTGAGGTTTTCAACACCGGCCAAAGCTCCAATTCACTAGCGTTGCCTTTACCAGTGCACTCGGCGGATTAATATCCGCATGGATGATCCGGCCGCTGGATGGACAAATGTCATTGGCAGCTGTGGTGATCCCTCAAGCATCGGGATATCTATCTTAAGGGGTTCTAAGGACCACGAGGGCAAGGTCAGCATCGCTGCGTGGATCGATTTCTACAATGACCTGCGACTGAGTATTTGCTCCAAAAGCAGTTAGAGTCCGGTCCGAAATGAAGTGCTCCCAAAAAACTAGGCCGGCCGGCGCGGGAAATTTTCCGGGGTTAATGCTCATGCCGGCGGGGGCGCCGATGAGCCATTCAACAGCCATATCGGCGCCTTGTTGCCGATCGCGCTGTGGGGCCGGACTTCGTTGTAGTCTCTACGCCAGTCCTCCATTTTCTGCCGCGCGTCGTCAAGGCTCAAGAACCAGTGCATGTTCAGGCACTCGCTTCTGAACTTGCCGCCGAAAGATTCGATGAAGCTGTTGTCTGTCGGCTTTCCCGGCCGCGAGAAATCCAGCGCCACACCCTTCTGGTAACCCCAGATACTGAGATCGCGGGAGATAAACTCTGATCCCTGGTCGACGCGGATCGTCCTGGGATAGCCAACGATCTTGCAGATACGCTCCAAGGTCAGCACGACATCCCCGCCCCGATAACTGAAGTGCGGATCGGAAGATGATATCGCTAAAGTCGCCCGCCGGGCGCATTTCCGCGAGGCCGATTGTGCGATCTCGCCAACAAGCGGCAGGTTTGGGCTACCGCCGGCCATTCGTCCTGCTGCGGCCGGACGGCGACCGTGGGAGATCTCGGATCTACCGGCTCTATCGCGGAAGGGCTCACCGTTTGCAAGCGGCAGGCTCGCCGCAGAGCCGCGGGGACCCGGGCCCGATTCTTGTGGAAGCCCAGCCGAATGCACGATGGTCGGTGGACTCTGTTCACGACCAGTTCGCTAGTGGCGACGCTCCCGCGTCTCAAGATCATCGACGACGTCACAAAGAATTTCTAGGCGCCAGTCCAGAGACATAGAGCTCGCGGCGGCGCGTGGCCCGCGAACTGACGTCAATTATCGAGCGACCCGGCAAGCCAGGAATGATCGTGTCCGACCGCGGTCCCGAATTCACCTGCAAGGCCGCGCTCGCGTGGTGCAAGGAAGCAGCGATTGGCACTTCCATCCCGCTTGCAATGCAGATGCACAATGCCTTCGTCGAGAGCGTCAACCGTCGGGCGGGCGCCCGATGAGCTGCTCAACGAGAGCTCATTTTTACGATGGCTGCGCCAAGATCGCTGTCTGGGTCGCCGACTACAATCTCCAGAGCCCCCACTCGTCGCTGAAATCCTAACCCCGCAACCTGCGGCCCACCTCCCCGCAACCTACCTCGACGGGCTCCGCCGATCTTCCGTTGTTGCTCCCAGCCGCGCGCCTTGGCGTAAAAAACTCCGAGACTCTAACTGATGCTAGATGAAAACTCAGTTGCAGGTCACGAAAGTAGGACGAGCACGCTTGGCACCGTCGTCCCTGCGCTCAGGCTCGCGCGTGCAGGGGCTTAGTCTCCACGGCCGCGCTCAAGGTCTTCTGCTCTATAGGAGCTTCTTCATCCTTCCGGCAAATCGTCCAACCAGCAGGCGGTCTCTACGTGAGCCCGAGAAAAGATCTTCCCGATCTTTTCGGGTGCCCTGTTTTGATGATATCGCATATACAGCCGGCCATCTTCTCCCAAGTCGAGGATCTCGATCTTTCCTGTGTAGTGAGACATGATGTATTTGTATGTTTTGTGGATACCACTGAGACGTTGGTTTATGCCTTGGGTAATCTCCAATCCGCGGCGCAGTGGAACCTGAAAGTGCGATGCTCCCTTCACTGGCCTCCCCTGAAAAAGATAATAAGGGCGCACTCCGATTTCATGGCATTTGGTGAAAGTTGCTGCCAATATCTCGGCGTCATCGTTGACTCTTGCTAGGAGCACAGACTGGTTGAGGAATTGCACATCCTGTGCGCGCAACGCTCGAACCCTCCGTTCCGCTTCGACCGAAATCTCTCCGATGTGATCGAAATGTGTGACGATTATTGCTGTCTTGCCTGCTTGATAAATTCTTTGGAATAAAGACGTTAGAGCAGAATCCGCGAACCGCTTCGGCTCATAGGCGATCATTTTTGTGCCGAACCGAATGGAATCTAAATGTTTGATCGGCAGCAAATGATCAAGAATCTCGTTAAGCTTAGGCGTGCTGAGCATGAATGGATCGCCTCCCGATAGCAGTACGTTCGTCATCTCAGGATGTTGGCCGATATACCGCGCAGCCTCAGCAAAATCAGGCGCAATTTCATTGGACGTCTTACCTACCATGCGCTTACGAAAGCAGTAGCGGCAATACGAGGCGCAACGGTCTGTTACCAACAGCAACCCGGTCTGAGCGTACTTATGCTGGAGACCGGCCACTACTGTATTGACACGCTCGCCGCTCGTATCCAAGCTGCCGGGACTCTCGAACTCGTCGATTGACGGCTCAACAATCCGTCTAAGTTGCTCGTAATGGTCAGTTTTGGTGATCTGTTCGCGGTAGAATCTAGTGACCTGATAGCGTGTGATATTATTGACCTGCAACTCCTCCTCGGTAACGGCGCGAGTCCCTTCGATGAATCTCATGACGTATCCTCAAAAGCCAGGGAATTAGCTACGACTGTCCATGTTGCCCCTTCGTTTCCCCTCGTGACGAGGTGCACCGAGCCAGCACAGGGAGCTACAGAAATCGTACAGCGTCAGCAATTTCGTAAAACTACCTACTCTGGTAAGGAATATAGACTTGACTGAGGAGGGTTGGAAGCCAGCACTAAGCGCCGGCGAGCCGAACTGAGCTGCTGCCGGTTCGATGGACGCCGGGTTAAGCTAATCCCACCTTGCGTTCGAACTCAACGGGGCTGATGTATCCGATCGTGGAATGACGTCCGGGCTGGATTGTAGGACCTCTCGATGTAGTCGAACACATCTGCCCTGGCCTCGTTCCTGGTGCGATAGATTGTCGTCCGTGAACAAGGCTCTAAGCGATTGAGCAGGAGTCAGTTTTCCGGTTGGGGCGGCATTTGAGATTGCAGGGATTGGGGGCTTGAGGCCCCCAAACCTTGCAATTTTCGTTTGTGGATTCCCTTTCGCTGCGGACCATG
>NZ_JBVVOT010000066.1:0-8471 GCF_055807455.1 Bradyrhizobium sp. Kon58 | reverse complement strand
CGAAAACCGAGGAGTCCGACGAGCTCTAACGGTTAACTGGAAAGATCAGCGCGCTGCGGCCTACCGCGTAGGGTTACGCCTCAGCCAACCATGCCCGCCGTACGTCACGCCATCGTCGATCTCATCCTTTGGCCGCCGCCTCAACGGTGTCCATACTGCCGAAAACAAATCCTTGAAAAACACTGGCGCAAATAGATTCTGCCAAAGTAGTGCTAGATCAAATGATGTTTGCTGAGTAGTCCGTCTGCTCTCGTTGGTCACTGGTGGCCAGCAAGACGGTAAGCGCGATCTTCGCAATTGAGAGACATCTTCGTTCTCACGGATAGGCCGGGTGACAGCCTGATCCTAGAAAGGCCCCTTTGAGCTGCCATCGATGATGATCGGCCCATGCCAGCTTACTTGAAGAAGCGGTGGCTTACGTTCCCTCTAGTGTTTAGGGGGCTGGTTGCTGACAGCGGCCTCGAAGGCATCGACAGTTTCTGAATGCGCTTTGCAGGCGGGTGCTGCGTCGATCAGGTAAAGCAGGACCCACGTGCTCGGTTTTCGTTCCCGCCGTGCAATGATGCTGGCTGTGGTCGACAATGGAAGTCACAATTATCCACTACTGGTATGCTCCGGCGCAAGCAAATTCTGTTTGCGCGGCTAAGAGCAAAGGCGAACCGGAACTAGCCGGCAGCCAGAAGTTCCCTGAACAACCGCCTCAAGATCAAACAAGGAGTTGGGGTCGCCGAAACGAGAGTTCACAAATATCCTGCTCCGCTATGCTGGCAGGATAGGGACACGGGGTCACGCTCGCACACGCCAGGCGAACGTGGGGGCCTTGACCCCAGACTCTTTCCCGCCGTTTTGCGCAAATCGGCAATAAATTGTCGTTGTGAGCAATCGTTTTTTTCCGCAGCGTTCGCTCCGGCGCGCTGCGGGGTGTGTTGTCTCAGAAGAAGGGCCACTCCCATGGAGAAAGCGCGCGCTGTGCGCCAAGTTCATCCTTGATCGGGGTCGACTTTCTTCCACCCTTACCAAATTATTTCCTGCGTGCGTCCTCGTCTAGAATAGAGTCGGGCACGTCTCCTTTCCAGCGTACTGACCCGAACGGCCGCTCCAGCATGCGCCGGACGCGAACGGGTTCCGGACCAATATGAAAAGCTGTTGCCTCTCTATCCAGTGCGCGTTCCGATTGAGTGGCGCGGTTGCGCTGGCGTAAATAGTCAAGCCATGTCGGACAGTGATAGCGCTCGGTCCACAGTTCGGGATCTGCAATGTCCCGAGCAATTGACCAGCCATAGGCTCCGTTGCGCTGACGGAATAGTTGGATGTCCTGCATCAAAGCGTGGAAGGACCGCGCGTTCTCTTGCGCAATTCGATATTCGATCTCTACCACAAGCGGCCCGCTACGTTCCGTAAGTGCCAGCCGCACTTTGGGATCCTCTAGCATCTCTGATTCTTCGCCCCGTGCGTTGACGCGCGGCATCGGCAGCCAGTGCCCGAGCAGCGCAGAGAGTAGCAGCAAAGCAGCTGCGGACAGGAGCGCTACGCTGACACCAGCGGCATCGGTCATGTAGCCCCAACCCCAACTACCGATGGCAATCCCGCCAGAACTGGCCGCTTGATAGGCCGCGAGTGACCGTCCTGCCACCCAGCGTGGCGCTGACAGTTGCACACCAATGCTAAACAGCACCCAAGCGATGATCCACACCGCCCCTGCCAAGACGAGCGCACCCGCCGTCAAAACCGGCTCGCGACTCAGCGCCGCTGCAGCAACTGCCCCGCCCATGGACACCGCGCACGCGCGGATCGCGGCCTCCCCACTCACGCGCTTACGCACTTCCGTGATTTTGACTGCGCCGATCACCGCGCCAAGACCAAAGGAACTAAGTAGGATGCCATAGATTTTGGCGCCGCCATGCAGGAGATCGCGCGCTACCAGCGGCATCAAGGCAATGACAGCGCCGCCGAATACACCCATAACAAAGGAGCGGATCAATACGATCTTAATCGCTGGCGAGTGTATGATATAGCGCACCCCTGATACGATAGCACGGTGGAGGCTTTCGGGCGGCAACGGCGAGGGTTCAGTCGCGCGCTTCCACAGAAGCAGAGCGAACACTAACGGCAAATAGAGCAGTGCGTTAAGCGCGAACGCAGTGACTGCGCCAGCAGCCGCAACGACCATCCCACCTATTGCTGGGCCAACGCTACGTGCGATGTTATAGCTGATGCCGTTAAGGGCCACCGCCGCAGGTAACCCTTCCGACGGCACTTGCTCCCTTACAGAGGCTTGCCAGGCAGGGTCTATCAGGGCCGCACCGCTGCCGACAGCAAAACACAGCACCAGCAGCAGGTTCGGCGTGATCAGATCAAGCCAAGCCAGCGTGGTCAGCGCGGTCACACCTGTAAAGGAAATGCCGAGCGAGAACAGCATCACCTTGCGCCGATCATACATGTCGGCGATTGCTCCAGCGGGAATTGAAATCAGCATGACAGGCAGCATCAGCGCGGTTTGCACCAGTGCGACCATGTCGGCTCCCGATGTCATTTGAGTCATCGCCCAAGCGGCGCCCACTCCCCTAATCAAGACGCCGAGATTCGAGAGCAGGCTTGCGAGCCAGATGCGACGGAAATCGGCATGTCGGAATTGAGCGGTGATCCCGTCGCGGTTGGACATCTGAACCTTTGGCTTGTCCGTCATATCGGTTTCGGTCTTGCCGGCAAGACGTTTCGGACCAGATGAAGCATCGTTCAGCAAAATTGGATTCCTCAGCCATCATCTAAGCAAATTGCTCATTTCCAGAGAACAGTGGTGATCACTCCTGTGATCAACGGTTCCCATCAAGGAGCTGACCTTTTCTGAGTGAGAGGACCGGAGCGGCGGGGCCCTGCTGCGCCTCATTGGTCTGCTGAAAATGGTAAGGCCCGCGCGTGGAGCGGTCGTGATCAGCTCTACCGTCTGAACAGAGCGGTGGGTCCACAGCGACATCGGTTTGGTAGTTTCAGGAATGATTCGTGGACATGGAGTGCAGTTCGGCCTCTGCACGCCAGATCGGGCCGTCAGCATCGGTGCAACTTACAATTCAGCCGATTGGGGATCCGAAGTTGCCGCCCTTATGGTACCGAACTCTACCGAGCGTGGCCGTCGTCGACAGCGCGTCGGCCGATGCTCGTTCGGTGATAAAGGATGTCCATGACGGTCGTCAGGCATCGCGATCGGGAGCGCAAACCCCGCCTTTACCCGATCTATCACAACTAATGTCTTAAAGCTTTTGATATCCCGGTTTTCGTAGAAGAAGCGTTGCGTGAACTGCTCGTACTCCTCCATTGTGGGGGCGGTAATGTATAGAGCGAAGTCTGCGTCGCCGGTAATGTAGAATCCATTGACGACTTCAATTGAACTTTTGATCGCTTTCTTCAACCTGTCGAGGACGTCAGAACGCTTCCGTTCTAGCGTAACCAAGACCAGCATTTGGATAGGCCGTCCCACGGCCTTGGCCGAAACGATCGACACGTCGGCCTCAATGATCCCTTCTGTACGAAGCCGTTTTAATCGCCGCTGACACGCGGTTATCGAAAGCCCGACCCTTTCGGCGATTACCTCGCAAGTCACGCGATTATTCTTTTGTACGATCTCTAGGATACGGGCATCTGTTCGGTCGTATTGCATGTCTGGCTCCGGATGGGTTTCGTCGGATGGTGCCGTCACATGTTTGTATTAGATCAATTTTGGTGTATTGTGCTATATTAATTATAGGACAAGGGTTCAGACATGAAGAATATCTTACCTGCCGCAGATTGTGCCCCGGCACGGTGGAACTCCCATGCGAGTCAGTGCGGGTCACAGGTGGCGCATGACTGAACAACGTGCTGTCGCAATCATCGGCGGGGGCATAGTCGGCGTGAGTTGCGCGCTTATGCTGGCGCGGCAAGGCCACCGGGTTACGGTGATAGAGGAGGGCCGGGTCGGCCATGGCTGTTCGTGGGGCAACGGGGCGCAATACAATGCGGGATCGGCGCTTCCAATGGCGCATCCCGGTGTCATCTGGCGTGCACTACGATGGTTCGCTGACACTAACGGGCCGGTACGCATCGCCGCGCGTGAGTTGCCCCGCACCGCGCCTTGGCTGCTCCGCTTCTTGCGTACCGGGCGCCCCGAGGCTTGGAAGGAGGCGTATACGGCGTTGTACGCGCTCAACCATCAGTGTGCCGCACTATATCGCGATATGCTCGGCGACCCCGATTGGAATCGCTTGTTCCGGCCGAGCGGGGCCCTCCATGTTTGGCGCGGCGTAGCCTCCAGCCCGCTGGATGAGCGGGTGGACGGTCTCCGAATGAGCTGCGGCGTGGCTTTTGAGAGGCTGAGCGCGGAGCAACTGCGCGAGATGGAGCCCACTTTGTCCCTCGACTACAAGCGTGGAATATATTTTCCGGGCAGTGGTCATGTCACTTCCCCTATAGCGCTGGTGGAAGGCCTGATGGGGCGAGCCGCTGCACTAGGCGCATCAATTCGCACTGCGCGCGTCGAGGCTTTGGAGCCGGGAACGCAAGGGGTGACACTGCAGACGAGTACGGGGCCTCATCGCTGCGACACGGTGGTCGTCGCGGCGGGTATTGCTAGCCGCGATCTGGCGCGCTCCCTTGGCGTTGCCTTGTCACTAGCCAGCGAGCGCGGCTATCACATCACCATTCCTGGCGCCTCCGGTGCTATCAGTCGCCCGGTCACGGACGCGGCTTCAGCCTTCGTTGCAACGCCGCTCGAGGTTGGGTTGCGAGTCGTGGGCATCGCCGAATTTGATGCACCGGATGCCCCGCGCGACGCGAAGCAGAACAAGAAGCTGCGGGCATACGCCCGAGCAATGCTGCCCGGCATATCCATCGGCGAGGTAACCGAATGGATGGGCGTCAGACCATCGACGCCAGACAGTCTCCCCATCATTGGTCCCCATCCGAGGCACGGCTCCATCATATTCGCCACTGGCCATGGTCACTTAGGCATCAGCGGAGCGCCCATGACAGCGGCCATTGTCTGCGATCTCGTCGCGGGGCGCGCGCCCCGGATTTCCAGCGTGCCCTACGGCCTGCGATAGGGCTCCCAGTAAGTTTCGACTTGCGCGGCCCACCAATCATGATATGGTTCAATTATAAATTGACATAGTTCAATTCCAGGAGGCCTCAATGAGCCGTTGGGTAACTGCGATCGTCACTGCTGTTATTGGTGCAACCGCGCTGCTCGGCTTGAACTCCGTACCAGCCCGAGCCGAAAACCCTTCGTTGGTGCTCGACCGCATCAAGGCAAGCGGCAAGCTCAAGTTTCCCGTAATGGTCGCGGAGGAGCCGGGCTACATCAAGGACCCGCGTACCGGCGAATGGTCCGGATTCTTCGTCGACTGGGGCAAGGATATCGCCAGTCTACTTGGTGTTCAGGTCGAATACTATGAGACGACCTGGGGCAACTTGGCAGCCGATTTCCAGGCCGGCAAGGTAGACCTCGCTGTGGCGCTGAACCCCAATCCTCGCCGCGGGCTCGTTATTGACTATGTGCCCGGGGCTATCGTCGAGGGCATCTGGGCGCTCGTCGCGCGCCCCGGCTTCGCACCTAAGACCTGGCGCGAGATGGACAAGAAGGAAGTGCACATCGCCGTGCAGAAGGGCGGGACCATGCAGGTGATTGCCGAATCCGTGATCCCTAACTCCACGATCGTCGCAGTCCCCTCGCGCGACCAAGCGGTGCTGGAATTGCAGTCAGGCAAGGTCGACGCGATCATCGTCGCGGACCAGGACGCCGCACTGCTCGACTCGAAGGGTGTCGGCAAGGCGGTGGTGCCCACGCCGGTCCTGCGCAACCCTGCCACGATCGGCATCCGCCGGGAAGCCGGCAATGAGGGATTCTCCAACTTTCTGGCCAATTGGATGTCGCAGCAGAATTCTCTTGGCCTCGCCTGCTCGCGCATTACGCGCTACATGCTCGAGCGGGGCATTGATATGAAAGTGGTTCCTCAGTCCGGCAAGTATTGCTGACGCCATGCGTACGAGCCGCTTCTTCAGTGTCATCGACAGCCATACCGCAGGGCATCCCACCCGAACCGTCATGGCGGGCATTCCTCCGTTGCGCGGGCAGAGCGTGCGCGAGCAGCGGGACGATTTCCGCAACAACCATGACGGCTTGAGAACGCTACTGCTCCATGAACCGCGCGGGCATGCCGCCATGGCGGCGGCGCTACCTGTGCCCTCCCGCAAGGCGGACCATGGCCTATTTTTTATTTTCTCCTACGTCTACGCCGATATGTGCGGCCATGCCACTATCGGTTACATCGCCAGTCTTGCTGCTATGGGAGCCTTCCCGAAAGGGTTTGAGCAAAACGGAATGTCCATCGAGACACCGGCGGGGATCGTTCATGTGACAGGCATGTTCGAGGCCGGCCGGCTCACTTCAGTCCTGTTGCGCAATGTGCCTTCTTACGTTCTTGCATCCGACGTTGTTTCGGACGTCAAAGATCTCGGCAAGGTGACCTGTGACGTAGCTTATAGCGGCATCACGTATGCGCTAGTCACCGCTGAGCAAGTCGATCTACCCTTTGATATCGAACACGCCAGTGCCTGGTGTCGCGCGGGCATGGCCATCAAGGAAACGCTCAATGCCCGCAGTGGAGTGCCGCAAGTTGGCAGCATTCTCTTTTATCATCCGATCCAGGGGGGCGCCCGGCACCTAGTCATTTTGGCCCGCAACAAGTTCGACCGTTCGCCGTGCGGCACAGGCACCTCCGCGCGTCTGGCCCAACTTCACGCCCGCGGGCAATTGGCGATAGGCGACTCCTACCGGGCTGAGAATATTCTTGGTGTCCCCTTTGAAGCAAAAATAGCGAAGTTGGCTCAGGCTGGTGGCGGCATTCCAGCGGTAATTCCAGAGGTGCGAGGCATGGCTCATGTCACGGCATTTTCCACCCTCGTTCTCGAATCAGATGATCCGCTGCCTGCCGGCTTTCTTCCCATCTGACGGAGAGCGCCATGAAATTCGATCCGTCCATCGTCTTCGCGAATTGGGACATCCTTGCCTACGGCCTGCTCGTCACTCTAAAATATACGATCTACACCTGCGCCATCGGACTCGCGATTGGTCTGTTTGTGGCGCTGCTTCAGCTCAGCCCATGGCCAATCGTGCGCTGGACCGGTCGAGCGTGGGTCGAGTTCTTCCGCAACATTCCGCTGCTAGTGTTGCTGATGTGGACTTATTACGCGCTGCCTATCTTCCTACAGATCCAGATCGCCAAGGAAACGGCGGGCATTCTCGGACTCGGGTTCTACGCCAGCGGCTTCTATGCGGAGATCCTGCGCGCCGGCGTTCAGTCGATTGATCGTGGCCAGACTGACGCCGCCGTTGCGTTGGGCATGGGGTACGTGCAGCGCATGAAGCGGATCATCCTGCCGCAGGCACTCCGCCGCATGGTGCCACCACTGATGGGCCAGACGATTATGCAGCTCAAAAATACGACGCTCCTCTCGGTACTAACTATCCCTGACCTGCTGTACCAGGCGGGTTACATTGCCAGTTTCACCTATCGGCCGATGGAGGTCTACACGGTCATCGGTGCCGTGTTCATCCTCATGCTGTTTCCCCTCAGCGCTCTTTCGCGCAGGTTCGAGCGCAAGGATGGCGCATGATGACCGCAGCATCCACCGAAGTCGTATTGAGCGTGCGTGGTATCGAGAAATCCTACGGGCCGCACCATGTGCTACGTGGCGTCGATCTTGACGTTCATCGCGGGGAGGTGGTCTGCCTCATTGGTGCTAGCGGGTCGGGCAAGACCTCGCTGTTGCGCTGCATGAACCTGTTGATGGAGCCTGATCAGGGGCAAATTCTCGTCGAGGGCGCCCCCCTTTTCCGCCGCACCGAGATCGAACGGCTGAAACTCTCTGGCAGGCAGGTCAGCGCACTCCGTATCAAGACAGGGATGGTGTTCCAGAGCTTTAACCTCTTTCCCCACCGCACGGCGCTTGAGAACATAGTGGAAGCGCCAATGGTGGTGAAGAAAGTGCCGCGCCCCCAAGCCGAGGCGCGGGCACGCGAACTCCTTATGCGCATGGGTCTTCCCGACGCGGCACATAAATACCCTTCGCAATTGTCGGGCGGCCAGCAACAGCGCGTCGCGATCGCAAGGGCGTTGGCTATGCAGCCCACCATCATGCTTTTCGACGAACCGACCTCGGCACTGGATCCGGAACTGGTGGGCGAAGTGCTCGCCGCTATCCGGCAGCTGGCAGCCGAAGGAATGACCATGGTCATCGTCACCCACGAGATCGGCTTCGCTTATGAGTTGGCCGATCGGGTCATCTTCATGGACCAGGGAGTCGTGGCTGCCAGTGGCCCTCCGCGTGAGCTTCTGCTGTCGAATGCCAATCCTCGGCTCGCCGCTTTCGTCGGACGGTTCACGGAACAGGCTCGTCTTCTCGGCCCACTCACTTCGCCCGCGGCTATACCTTCAGCC
>NZ_JBVVOT010000065.1:0-8825 GCF_055807455.1 Bradyrhizobium sp. Kon58 | reverse complement strand
ACCGATGCGGCGGGCAACACGGCCTCGACCTCGACCACGCTGACGGTCGATACCGTTGCGCCTGCGGTCGCGATCACGACGATCGAGGGCGGTGACAACCTGATCAACGCCGCGGAAGCGGCCGGCGGGGTCCAGATCAGCGGCACCGCTGAGATCGGTTCGAGCCTGACGGTCAATGGTGCGGCGGTGACGGTCGATGCGACCGGTCACTGGACCACGTCGATCACGCCTGCCGGCCAGGGCGCCCTGGCCGTCACGGCGATCGCGACCGATGCGGCGGGCAACACGGCCTCGACCTCGACCACGCTGACGGTCGATACCGTTGCGCCTGCGGTCGCGATCACGACGATCGAGGGCGGAGATAACCTCATCAGCGCCGCGGAAGCTGCCGGCGGGATCCAGGTCAGCGGCACCGCTGAGATCGGCTTGGCCCTGACCGTCAATGGTGCGGCGGTGACGGTCGATGCGACCGGTCACTGGACCACGTCGATCACACCTGCCGGCCAGGGTCCGCTGGTCGTGACGGCGATCGCGACCGATGCGGCGGGCAACACGGCCTCGACCTCGACCACGCTGACGGTTGATACGATTGTGCCGACTGGCGGGACGCCGGACCTCGTGGCGGCCTCTGACACCGGGCAATCGAATACCGATAACGTCACCTCCCACATCGCGCCAAGCTTTGCGATATCGCTCGATTCGACAGTTGCAATTGGCGATACAGTTCAGTTTCTGCTGAACGGCTCGGCATTATTGCATCCTGTAGCACATGTCATCACCTCCGCCGATGTTCTGGCCGGCTCGATCACTCTTACCGTGACGGCCGGTGACCTCGGGGCCGACGGCAATAAGCAGGTCGCGGCTCAGTTTAGTGACGCGGCTGGTAACACTTCGTTGACGTCGGCGCTGAGCTTTACGATTGATACTACGGGCCCAACTGAGGCGTTGGCGATCACGGCTATTGCAAACTCGGGAGGTTCGGCCTCGCTGACGGTGTCGGGTACGAACGGTGTGCTCGCTGTCGGAGAGAAAATCCAGATTAGCAGTGACGGCGGTGCGACCTGGATCGACGTCCTACAAAATACCCCGACCAGCTGGAGCCTGGTGGATGCCGCGGCACATCCACTCCACTACACCTACCAGGCGCGGATCATCGACGCCGCCGGCAATACCGGCAGTGTCGTCAGTCAAGCTGTGAACGGTGAGAGCTCAAGCGGCGTTGTTGCTGGCAATCTCAATCCCGCCAACAGCAGCAATGTTGCTGTCGCTGTACCAGCATCACCGCCCATTTCAGGCGTGTATGATGGCGTGAAGGCTTTCACGTTTGGCAGTGGCAATGTAAGCGTGTCGACCGCCAGTGGCGCGAGCATCACTGGCTCAAAACAATATGGCATTGAAGCGTTCTCGGCTTCCTCGGGAAGCGTTTCAGTGACGGCCGCTGGGAACAGCAGTGTTAGGTCCGGCAGCGCAGGCATTCTTGCTTACAATCAGGCGGCCTCGATATCGCAACTCAATGGCGCCACGACCAGTACGATCTCGGTGACCGCCAACGGCACCATCGAATCGGGAACTACTCTTACAGGTTCAGGCGCAAGACCCGCAGGAATTTTGGCTGTCTACAAAGGAGGGACGACCAACACAGTAAATCCAGCTGTGTTTGGCAACGTGATCATCGATAATTTCGCCTCCATCGTGGCCGCTGGTGGCGACGGAATTCGTGCCTACAATTATGGTAGTGGTAACGTCACGATCACCGATCGCGCGGGGTCAACGATCTCGGCAAGCGATGTTTTTGGCATCAGCGCAGGGACTTATGGAAGTGGTCAAGTTTCGATCACAATGGAAGCTGGCGCCATCGTCACTTCCGGTTCAATCGGAGTTCAGGCGATCAACCAGGCCACTGCGATTGGTGTCGCTGCCGCATCGACCGTGAGCATAACCGCGCGCGGGACCATCCATTCCGGCACGCATCTTACTCCGGGCGGATCCCAGCCTCAGGGAGTTTCGGCAGGCTATTATTCGAACGGAGTTTCGAACACGACCGTCAATGGAATCGTCTCGGTCGACAATTTTGCGAACGTGACCGCTGACGCTGGCACCGGCGTGAACGCTTACAACTGGGGCAATGGCGCCGTTACATTACTCGAGGAGGCCAGCACCAACGTCTGGGGTGCGCAATACGGGATAACGGCCTATTCGCTGAGTTCCGGTGTCGGCAGTTCCGGAAGTGTAACTATCACCGTGGGCCCGAACGCTACGATCACGGCCGGAGCCTTGTACGGGATCATCGCGATCGATGCTTCTGAGCGCAATGGCGGAAATATTTCGGTCACGACGTCGACCGGCGACATCATCAATTCCGGCGGCAGTGGAATCAGCGCAAGCAATCAGGCCGTTGGCACCTCATCGAATCCGATTACAGGGCAAATATCTGTAACGGCTTTTGGAACGATCAATTCAGCCTTCAACATGTTCACGGGTGGCGGCCAACCCGGGGGTATCTGGAGCGGCTATAACGCCGGAGGTAGCCAGACGGTCAATACTTTCGTGCACGGGAACGTCGTCATCGATACAGGCGCTACGATTAACGCGGCAGCGGGAGTCGGTGTCGGTCTCTACAATTTTGGAACGGGAGCGATCACCGCAACGCTTGAACAGTCGTCCCTTATAAATGCAGTTTCGGCGGGCCTGAACATTTTTGCGCAAGGAGGTGGCAATGTCACGATCGCCAATCATGGCGCCGTAACGGACCCAACCGGCTATGGAATAGTCGTGGGCACTGGGCAGCCATCGACCGGCGGCAGTGGTGTCATCTCGATCAGTAACCTGCACGATGCTGGAGGGCAGGCCACTTCCGGCGTGATGGTAGCGCTTGGATCTCTCAGCAACGCGACCATCCAGGTCAATAACTGGAGCAACCAAGGCGCAACGGTCACGAACTCCGGGACAATTGCGGCGACGCAGTTCTCCTTGACCCGGTTGAACACGGCCATAGGAATCTACAATGGGCCGAACAGCACGAATGTTGGTGGTGCTACCGTCAGCAATTCGGGCGGTGTCATCGGAAACGTGAACTTTAGCGCGGCGTCATTCAATATTAGCGCTGCTTCGTTCAACAACAATGCTGGTGGCGTCTGGAACGTCAACGGGCAGAATTACTTTGGCGGCGTCACGAACGCGATCAACAATGCCGGCACCATCAACGCGTCCGGCCTCAGCATTTTTTCGTCCTCGGGTCCGCTCGCGGTCAATAATACCGGATCCATAAATGTATTGGCTTTCGGAGCGGCTCTGGTCTTCGGCAACGTTTCCGGTCAGGGAGCGTTCACCATCGGCGATCATGCTGCGCTGGAACTCGGTGGCTCAGTTGCGGGCGGGCCGACCGGGCAGACCATCACCTTTGTGAATGGCAACGGGTTGCTGACGCTCGATAGTCCCTCTGCTTTCAACGGGACCATTGCGGGACTTTCGATCGGGGACACGCTCGATTTTCTCGGCGGTGTGACGGTATCAAGTGCCAGCATCAGTGGCTCGACATTGACCGTTACAGACAGCGCCCACTCCCAAACGTACTCTTATCAAGTTATTGGCGCCGCATCCGGGACAGCTTTCAATGTGCTGTCTGCGGATAAGATCGTCGTGATACCAATATCGGCGCTGTTTCCCACTACCACGCAGCGCTCATTTGCGCCCTCTTCGGGATCTTTCTATGTTCTCGCGAACGATACAATCTCCGGCACCGGTGTTGGCTTCGCGGTAAATTCCACAGACAGCAGCTCGGCCGATTATGCGACGGTTCAGATTAACCAAACGTCGTCAATTTCAGTCTCCGGAACGGGAGTCAGTTTAACGACGACCGGAGCCAATATCGCCCTCATCAATGCGGGGAGCATTACGTCGACGGCCGGCACAGCGATCGCAACGAACTCCGGATCGGGGTCGACGGACATCGTCAATTACGGCAGCGTGTCAGGCCAGGTCACTGGAATTGCGGCGCGCACCAATGGTGCCGGTCTGCTTTACATCGTTGCTGGTGGCTCGATTACCGGCACAACGTCCAGCGGCATTTCAGCGATTTCAACTTTGGGCGGCATAAACGTAACGACGGCGCCCGGACTACTGATCAACGCCGGAACCAACGGTATCCTCGCCCAGAATCAAGGTACTTCCGTGCCGGCTGGTAGTGGGGCGATTTCGATCTCGACCTCTTCCGGAACGATAAATGCTGGGACCAGCGCGATTTCGGTGTCCTATCTGTTAGGAACGAGTGCGCCGTCGACACCGCCCAACCCACCGAATGCTACGGTGTTTGGCGACATCACCATCGAGAACGTCGCCACACTCAATGCGGCAGCGGGAGTCGGCATTTCCGCGAGCAACTACGGCGTTGGCAACATCTCTGTGTCCAACAATGCGAGCATTACAGCGACGGCGGCGGGTATAACTACTCCGGGCACAACGTCATCGCAGTATGGCATGGCCGCCTTTAACTACGGCTCTGGCAAGATCACAGTTACGACCGGGTATGGCTCGGTCATAAATTCCGGCAGTAGCGGTATCAACGTATCAAACCAGGCGACGGCGATCGCCGCGGCGGCGGCGAGCACTGTTACCGTTGTGGCGTTAGGGAGCATTAACTCAGGGGGCAACAACAACAACTCCGGTAGCGCGCCTTCGGGAATCCAGGCCGGCTACAACCCCGGTCTTGCGGGCGTGTTCAATGCGAACGTTTGGGGCGACGTGCTCGTCAACGCCAACAGTAACATCGCGGCAGCAGCGGGTGATGGTATCAACGCCTACAATTACGGCAATGGCGGCGTCACCGTTAATCTCGGGTCCAACGTCAATATTCAGGCGCTGACATCTGCGACGTCGGCGACAGGAAAGGCTCCGTACGGAATCAGCGCCTCCGTTTACGGGCCCGGCGACATTGCTGTGACAACAGCAAGCGGCGACGTGATAACATCAGGTAGCAGTGGTATCAGCGCGACAAATCTCGCAACCTCAATCGATGTGTCCGCAGCCGCGCTGATCACCATTTACGCCCAGGGTTTGATTCATTCCCAGTCGACTTTGACAAATAGCGGCGCGCAGCCGTCTGGAATTGCAGCCGGCTTTTTCGGCGGCACGAACGCGACGGTAAACTTGAACGTAAACGGCAGAGTGATTGTCAACAATGATGCAAATATCGTTGCCAATGCGGCGTCGGCATCAATGCCTATCACTATGGAAACGGGGATATAACGGTCAACGATGCGTCTGGAACATCGGTGACCGGCGCACAGTATGGCATCGAGGCGCACGCCGAAGCCACCGGCAGTACAGGCAACATCGCCGTTAACGTCTATTCCGGAGCGACAATCACTTCTGGCACGAGCTACGGGATCTTCGCCTTCACCAAGGGTAGCGGAAATATCTCGATCATCACCTCGTCTGGCGGTGTCATCAACGCCGGCAGCGTTGGAATAAACGCCACCAATGAAGCGACCTCGATCGATGCCACTGCAAACAGCTCAATTGTCGTCACTGCGGCAGGAACGATCAATTCGGGAACGGGATTGACCGGAACGGGAAACCCGCCCGCGGGGGTCATTGCCGGCTATTTGGGGGGGACAGCCATCCCTGCCAGCTTCCCCCTGACCACTCTGTACGGCGATGTGACTGTTAACAATACCGCCAACATCGTTGCCGCTGCCGGCGACGGCATTCGCGCCTATACTTTCGGTATTGGCGACGTGACCGTGAATGATCTGGCGGGATCGATCACGGCGCTCGGCGGAAGCAGCCCCACCAACGGCTTCGGGGCCGGCGTTTCAGCGAACAACTACGGTTCCGGGAACATCAGCATTTCCACCGCAGTCGGGAATGTCATCAATTCCGGAAGCTCCGGCATAGCCGCGATTAATAAGGCGCCTTCCAGCGGATCGTTTGTCGTGCCTTCGACGAGCATGATCTCTATTTTGTCTTACGCTTCTATTTCTTCCGGCTCTATCCCGACGGCCGCAGGCGATGCGCCGGCCGGAATTTTGGCAAGCTACAATCCCAACGTTGCGAACGTTGCCGATGATAATGTTCACGGCAACATCCAGATCGACGACTACGGGTCTATTTCTGCAACCGCAGGAACGGACGGCATTCGCGGCGAAAACTACGGCACGGGATCGGTCACGATCACGGCGGAGGCCGGAGCGCTGATTTTTGGCGGGCGCTACGGCATTTCAGCAGTGAGCCACGATGGAGGAAACGTCGCCGTCACGAACTATGCTCATTCAGTCGGAACATTGGCAGCAGTGAATGCCATGACCACGTCTACCGGCACGGCGGTCGTCGATAACTATGGACATTTGGTCGGAGGCATTAACGCCTACAACGCAATCGTCACCAACGAACTTTCGGCGGATTGGTCTGTCAACGGAACAAGCACTTTCTCCGGCGTAAGCTTTCTATTCAATATGGGCACGATCGACAGCTTAGGCGCCTCGCTCATTTCTGGGCTCTCGAGCTTCGTTAATACCGGGATCATCGAGGCGCTGTCCGGGAGCCTGGAAGTTGCCAGCGCAATGACTGGCGCGGGCGTCGTCGACATCTATGGCGCAACAGTTCAACTCGATGCAGCTTCAGACGCGCATGTTCAATTTGCAACGAGCCAATCTGGTAAACTGGTCCTTGGGAGTCCAATCAATTTCACCGGTACAGTCACTGGTTTCGACTCTGGAGATGCCATTGATCTCAATGGGATAGCTCCTGCGAACGTGAGTATCAACGCTTCAGGTTCTCTCCATGTCAGCTATACAGGCGGAGGCTTTGATTTGGTCGGGGCCTATAGCGCTTCCGATTTCTCCGTCCTGTCGGATGGTGCGGGCGGCTCGGAGATCATCTGGAATCACCATGCGCCAGCCATTGTCACTGACCAGGTCAGCGTGGTGAACAATGCCAATGGAACGATGACGGTATTGGGCTTGCAGGTCTTGGACAGCGACGCGAACGCGTCGGCTGAGAGCTTCAGGTTGAGCGCGACGACCGAAGAGGCTGGATCGGGAAGTGCAGTGACTCCATCTGGCAGCAGCGGCTCCCTGACAGCGATCAATGGCGTCCTCGCGGCCGGCGCTGTCTACAACCCAGGTGCTGCACCGCCACTCGTCGACAAGTTCACGTTGACGGTAACTGATGGGTTTGGCGCAACGGACACCGTCAATTTTGTCTTCAACGGAGCTGGAGCAAGCTCCAACACCGTGCTGCAGGGCTCATCGGGAAGAGACGTAATTCTTGCTTCAACTGGATCGGACACGCTCAGCGGCGCAGGTGGGCCGGACCAGTTTGTGTTCGCGCCGACCTCTTCGGGGCCGTCCGTGCAACACACAGTGACCGACTTCATCGTTGGGTTAGACCGGCTTGACGTAAGGCAATTCGCCGGTCTCACCGCGGGATCGCTACCTGCCGAAACCCAACAGGGAAGCGACACGCTGATTACGCTCGATAGTCACGACACGATTCTGCTAAAGAATGTCAATGCCACGGCGGTGCACGCCAGCGACTTCATTTTCCATACCTAGATACTCGATTGCAATTGCTTGACCCTTCGAGGGAAGTCGCTGGCGGTTTCGAGAACAATGGAAGCGATTGGTCCAATGTTCATTCAGATCCGCGCCCTATACGATGCGTGCGGTTATTTTTGTCTCACGGCGGATAAGTGAAGTATGTTCCAACGCAATCGTAACTTGCCGATGGCGCCGGGTCGATTGGTCTTCGAAAAGTCCCTGATCGAGGGCCAGAGGATAGTCGTCGCTTCCTCCGCGGGGAAGAGGTTGGCTGGTAAATCAGGCATCGTCACCGCTAAAGGCAGGAGCAAGAGCCAGGTCAGGGTTCTGCTCGACGGCTCCAAGGGGCCCATCACGCTGCACGCGCGCTTTGTAGACTTGCCGAAAGGGCAAATGTTGCGAGCATTGGGGGAGTTCCTCCAGCCCATATGATGGTGTTATCAAACGACGGTCCCGTGTGATATGAGTTGTACGAAGGCTTGTGCGGGTGGAGCGTGTCGCGCGCGATGCGAACCGACGTCATTAATCGATATTCGCCCGTCGTTTACCGCTGCGATGTATGAACTATTGCAGTCTCGCATTGAGTGAAAATGCTTTACGAGATGACATCATGATGGGTGTACGTGATCACCGCTTGGCTTGGCGAATCAGAAGCAAAATTAAAAGAATCAGCAGCGTAATCACCAAGAATGTTTAGGTGTACGGCTTCCGCTCCCGTTTGTGATTGTTAGCATGCCGCTAGTCTGCCCAGGATTTTGGATGTAACTGACGATGGCAGAACTGGTATTGAAATTGTTGAGCTCGATAACGTCCGAATCATTGAATCCCGAAATCGTCCCGCTGAAATGGAAGGCATCTCCGAGCGAGAGAGCGCCCCTGCTGGCTACGCCAAATACGACGTTTGCGCTCGATGCGGCTTCGAAGGCAGCAGCTCTTTGCCGTCGATTATCGCCGTTCCATCGCCGCCAACGGCACCTTGCGCAGTTAAATTGGCATCATTTGCCGTAAGCGTCGCTCCGCTCCCACCTTTCTCGCGGCACATGGGATAGGCGAGTTTCACGATCTCTTTGAAGGGAGAGGCTTGTGTCTATGCTTGACCATACGCTTAAGTCGGACGGGACGGCGCGCCGGCTAGAAGTGATCATGGAGACGGGACGCCGTCGTTGGTTCTCCAAGGACGACAAGGCCCGAATCGTCGAGGAGACGCTGGTGTCAATCGGCGTTCAAATTTGACCCCGTATCGGCGTCCAATTTTGACCCCTTTGAGCGACGAGTCTTGACGGTAGC
>NZ_JBVVOT010000064.1:0-10320 GCF_055807455.1 Bradyrhizobium sp. Kon58 | reverse complement strand
GCTACCGTCAAGACTCGTCGCTCAAAGGGGTCAAAATTGGACGCCGATACGGGGTCAAATTTGAACGCCGATTGACAAACGATGGCACCGCAATCTTCTCGGCTGCCATCTGCGCCGCGGTCTCAGCTTGCGCCGCGTTCTCCTCCAGGTCGGCGAGCTGTAGCTCGAGCTGGTCCAGCAATGCGCCTCGCTCGGAGGACTGTCCGAACTGCTCGTGCCGGAGTTTCTTGATCGTGAGTTTGAGCTTCTCGATCAGCAATGTCCCCGCCTGGGCCTCGGCTTCCGCGGCCAACCGGGCCGCTCGCTCAGCGCGCAGCATCGCCTGCAGCGTGGTCACATCGTCGGGAAGAGAATCATCAGCACCCATCGTCGACCAGAGAATCACAAGACGCGATCTTTGTCCGAACCGCTGATCGTGCCACCGATTCAAATCCCAGCGATCAGCCAGCCGCCCGCGGTCGCCAGGTACGTTGCGGCATCCGCCAGTCAATGCCCTCCAGCAGGTAGCCAAGCTGGGCGGGGGTGATTGTCACCACGCCATCAGCCGACGACGGCCACAGGAAGCGGCCGCGCTCCAGCCGCTTGGCATAAAGCGACATGCCTAGTCCATCGTGCCAAAGGATCTTGATCAGCTTGCCGCTTTTGCCACGGAACACATAGAGGTCGCCCCCGTGCGGGTCTCGCGTGAACGCTTCCTGCACCAGCAAGGCCATCGAGTTCATGCCGCGACGCATATCGGTGTGGCCGGTCGCAATCCACACCCGCACGCCCGACGCAATGGGGATCACCGTAGGCGTCCATCTGCCAGCGCCGCCACGGCGGCCTTCAGCGTCGCCGCGTCGACCGTACCCGTGATCCGCATCCGAGCCCCCGGCAGTAAACTCGATCTCAATCGACCCGCCGCTGCTGGCCGGCGCGACTGGACAAGGTGTCGGCCCTGATTCCGCGACCACTATCGCCGGTACGAAGCCAGGTTGATCGGCGGCATCCTTCGGCTCCGGCTGAAACGAGCGTCGCCATCGCAGCAGCAATGAGCGCGAAACGCCATACCGCCGCGCTGTTGCTGCGACTTGGCGCGGCGCCTGTAAGCTCTCCACGACGATCTTGAGCTTCTCATCCTCGGACCAGCGCCGCCGCCGGCCCGTGTCCACCACCTCAAGCCGTTCGACTTGGGCGCTGCGCCTATCACTGTCCATAAGGACAGTTCTCAACAACACGCCTCATTCGGCAAGGCGGCCTTCACCGGACGGATACCATTGAACTGAACCGATCGCTCATCGCCCTGGCGCATACGAGCGCTCGAGGATTGTCCATCAACACCTAGCGCCGAGGAATGTGCTCTCCACCCGGCAAACCAATCCCACACCGCTGCTCTAGGTGTTGCAGGCGGCAGCCAACCCAAGCTTTCTCAGGAGCGGCGCAAACCGATCGTTTGGGCATTCCTTCGCCAAGCTCGCTTGAACTTCTTCGGCGGCTCGCTGACCCGCTTCTTTGCGACGCCCGCCTGCTTTTGAGCCTCAGGCTTTGGAGCATACGGGTCGCGCCAGTGACAAGAATGAAATCAGGTGTTTGGCTAGGACGGCTAATCGGAGGAGCGGGAAGAGGCTCTTGCTCTGCAGCTATGAAGCTCACCTCCGTTATCTGCTTGGGCAGATCCAGGTCTTTCACCACAAGAGTTTCCAACCTGTCGGATTTCTTCGTGCTCGCAGCCGACGCCGGTGCAGCGAATACTACCAGCACCTCTGACTGGGGGGATCCGACCTGCGACCCCCAGCGGCAATCGCGCAGATTCAAACTAAGCCAAGCACCTCAAGTACAACAGCTTTTTGGCATTTGCCAGTCCCCACATTGGCAATCTTAGCATCTGCCACGAGATGGGTCCGGAATGAGGCGGAACTTCTCATTTTGGTTAATTCGAAAGCGGCCATTTGGCGACTAGTAGCACTGGCTCACCGAAATCAGGCAAAACCTGCCTGAAATCCGCCGACAAAGCGACTGGGACTACCGAAAGATAACCCGGCGGTCCGAGTCGAAATCCGATCAGATCCGGCCTCAGTCCGAATCACTGGAGCGGGCGCGGCGCAGCCGCCGATGGTGCTTCTGTTCTTTCAGCGCATCCTGAACGCGTCAAAGGCGTGCGCCAAAAAGATCACGACACTCAGAAAGGCCAACGTGGCAATTGCCATCTCTGTCATGGCCTCACCCATTTGCTCGAGATGCCCAGAAGAGCGGCCTGCACGAACTGTTCGTAAAGTACATTGATAAGCGCCAGCATGACCACATCCCGCTGTTTATCATCCCGTGGAACGTTAGGGTGGGAGTGTTTCAGGCTCGCTTCGTTGCGCCCGGAAATGGTTTCGCCGCCACGGCGAAGGGGCTGACCTACGGTGCCCCGACGCGGCGCCCGTAAGCTGTCGACGGCGATCCTGAGCTTCTTGGACTGGCGCCGCCGCCGGTCCGTGTCTGCTACCCCAACCCATTCGGCTTCGGCACTCCGCCTATCAGTGTTCTTATACAACATGCCTCTTTCCGTTTTCGGCGACGCGCAGCCGCAACGGACGGGTGTCTTGCCGGGCCTTGCAGGCATGGCCAACGATGTTCTTGACAGCCACCACGCGAAAGCCTCTGAGGAGTGGACGGCGTGTGCAGAAGGCACTATTTTCGCGACATGATGCGGAAATTAATCATTTTGATTGCCTGGTGCGGCCTCGGATCCATCGCCTTTGTAACACTCTCTCCGATCGGCTTGCGCCCTGAATTAGGATCTGCCGGGTTCGAGCGTTTCGCAGCTTACGGTGCCCTCGGCGTTCTCTTCGTAGTGGCATATCCTCGCCGATTCACACTGATGATGATATTCATACTCGGTGTGGCCGTTTCGCTCGAGCTGCTGCAACATCTCACGCCTGACCGCCATGGCCACATCGCGGACGCTGCGCAAAAGGTTATTGGCGGGCTTGTTGGTTCGAGCGCCGCGAAGTTCGCCCATCTGTGGCGAGACCGATCCTGAAAACGGCGGCTACCGCGGCGGCGATAGGGTTAGCCATGCAATTGCGTGGGCAAGCGTCTCAGTCACCAGCTGTGGGTGTGCGTTGATGCATGCGTTCGTCGCTCTCTAGTTTCTATTGTCGCGGTGGCCTCGCCGCGACTCCGCTTGATTATCTGGCAAGTGCCGGCGGCCCGCGCCGGATACTAAGCGAGGTGGCGATATACCCTATCCCAAATGCTGCTGCGCTGGTGGTCGCTCCATACTCGTCGGAACCGCCACAGATAAGACGACGCGACCATCTACTGGTGGAGAATGAGATTTTGCTCGCACGGACTCACCGAAGAGACCTCGGCAAGACAACCCTGCTTGCCGCCAAGTCTCCCCTCCGCGCTCCCCTGCTTACCATCTTGTTGGCCGCTACCCGCTGTGGTGACGCCCTCACAGCTTATTGGCGCTTGGCGTTCCGAATCAGGCAGGTTCGTCCGAAGTGCCGAATGGACGCTGCCGCTCGAACGATGTGCACCGAAAGACTATTGTGACAAGGAGTTAATTTTGGGCTGGATCGCAAATCTACTCCGCCTTCCGGACGTCGGCCTTCGACCTCGGGACGGCACCCACGTGGACCTACAGCCGTTATCGGCGCGCGGCGCTCGATGGTTGAAGCACAACCTGTTTCGCTTCCCCGGTGCGGTCTGGTCCCGCAAGCAGGGTTGTGTGGAATTGGCAGAGGGCGACGTTATCGCGTTGCATCTCGTGGTCGAGCGCCTGAAAGAGGCTGGTGTTCGGGTGCGATTCTATGGGCGGCTTCGGCGCTGGGACGGGAAGGCGCCGGTGTGGACCTTGCTGGTGCGTGGAAAACGATGATCCGGCGGCGTCGAAGCCATTGGCTCATCGACGCTCTGCAAACCCGTGCGGCCGGTTAACCTGCAAGCTTCGCATCAATGTTAATCCGCGAGTTTGGTTGTGTGCGTTCTACTCCGCGCTAAGATTCGCTTACCGGACATTGCATGCCCGGGCCCACCATGGCGAAAGTCGGCGCGCTCTCATATTCGGCGCGTCGTCTTCGTTCGCCCAACAACGCGCGCGAGTTGATTTTGCAGAAGCCGTCAAAGGAACCGCTCGATCTCGTCGAAATGCGTCGAGAGATTAGCGTCCTGCGAAGCTGCCATTCGGAAAATGGCCGCGTCACCAACCTTTTGAACAAGCTGATGATCAAGGTTGCACATCTCATGGAGCCGGAGAACGCCGCTCACGCTGAACAGCTGCGCAAAGCTTACGAAAGAACGATGGCAGAGGTGGAGAGAGCCGTCGCGCACAATGAACCCAAGCCATCCAGGTAAGCCTAATAGCGAGATCATATTGTAGTAAAGCGCCACTTCATCGGAGGGTACCTACAGTCGTGAAAGAGCCTTCGTTTCGCGTACGGGCGCTTTTGCTGCGAGGGGTGCTTGCCATTGCCAGGCCCCGCCCAGCTTTGCCAGAGGCACGGGTATTAGAACGAGGGCCGGCAATCGCTACTGGGTCAATCTCGATGCTACTGCGTCGGTGGGTGCATTAACCCTGCCGCAGCGTTGCCACGTCCGCGAGGACTCCGTCGGCGGACTTGGCGGCCTTGAGAAAATAACGCGACCATCTCACCGGATGACGTCACGCTCCACAGGAATGAACCTATTCTCATTCAGCGAGATGCAGCGCGTTCTTAGACCTCGCCAGCGCGAGAAGTGGAGCAGAAACTCCCAGAACTTGACCTCCTGGACCATCAGAGCCGGCTTAAGGCATAGATGAACCTGGGCCCTTTCAAGAGATTACACCGTTTGATTTTGCGAAAACTGCTCGCATTAGCTGCATATCAGAAAGCTACACTAATTAAATCGTTTGACAACTTTAACTTGCAGATAAGAAGGTACGCGCTCTAAAAGAACGAGAAGCCGATCTCGGAGTTGAAGTCCGACAAGGCGCAAGGCCTCGTCCGATTACCAGATCTTCTTCACGCGCGACGCCTAGCCCTTGGACGTCACGGTTTTGACTTTTCTGTTATTCAATTCATCTGCCATTTGTAAGCTGAAGAACCGCTTTAACAGGCGATCAATCGCTGTGTCGAAACGTTCTTCGAGATCCAAATTGGCGAGTACCCCAGCGCTTTCCAAGGCGTTGCGGATAGCGCGCTCATTAGGAGCGGTTATCCGTGCTAACTCCGATGTCGGCCGCGATAGCGCGTCCGACTTCTGCGGTTTCGCCGGCGATGGCGACTTCGGCACGCTTGCCTGCGGGCAGGTACGGCGCACCAATAAACTTAACGAGCGCCCTTCAGACGCCTCCGCGAGAGGTATTCTGCGACCTCATTTGGACTGAAGATCAAGGTTGCCTTGAGCTGAACTGAAAATTATGATCGCCGTCCTTTTGAAGAAAAATAATAGTGCGGAGGGCGTCGTATGACCGGGTTCGAAGCCAAGCTTGAACGTTTTGAATGCCTCGCCACTGAATGCGAATTGATCGCTGAGCGAGCGAATGAAAACGATCGACAGCTGTACCTACGCGCTGGCCAGCGTTATCGCGATTTGGCAAAGGATATGCGCGAACTGATCGCTTCCTTCGACATCGCCGCGTAAAGTACAGCGTGCTGCTTAGCCGGAAGCTGTTCAACGGCCCACACATCCGTCCCCGAGGCGACTAAGGGTCTCGATTGGCGCCCGGTGAGTGGTTCAGCGCAGCCGATGGGGTATTAGAGGACCCCAGCCTAAAGCAGGTCTTTGAGGCGCGTTGAAGCATCCTTACGCGCTGGTCACGCCTGCTTAGCCTGGGGGGTGCAAGCCAGTCTGCCTACCGTTCCGGCGGCCTAACACGCTTTGAGCGCTCACGTCGGCGATCAGAAATATGCTCGCGAACGCCGTAGCCAACGCCAAACCCGGCACCGAAGATAAGCAAGATGACGACAACGTCTGCCATTCGATGCGTTCGCCGCTGCGGAGAGAATGCCAGAAGTGGGCCGCCAGCTTACCAGCCAATCCGCTGGAGGCCCGTGCCAGTGCTGAAATTCTGGCCTTGGGCGGTCAGACGACTGGCACAACGATACGCTGTGGACGTCAGGCGACCTGCAAGACTGCGCTGGATTAAGCTAACGCAGCAAGGTTACCCGGGTCCTTCGCACGCGGTGTCCGAAGCGTTCTCGCATTGGCAGTGGCCAGCCGAAGTGTTTCCCTGAGAAGGAGAACTTCTTCGTATTGTTTCTCAGTTTGCAATTTTGTCGCCAAACGCGCGATTTGGTTGTTGTTGAGGAGTTCGACGCGCGCAGCAATATTCGTGTGCTTATTCGACATAGACCACCCCCACTGCGTTGTGTTCCGGGCACTTTTTATGACTGTTCCAAGGTTTCAAGACATCGCATACCAACCGTTGGGAAGCGGGATGAATGGCCAGGACGCGACTTCAAGATTATCGTTCGCGGCGGCGGGCTTCGTCGCAGCTGTCGGATCGGCGACGGCTTCTTCCACCTGGGCGGCACTCGCCGCGGTGCGCGCGGCGCACCTAAAATCGATTTGCATGAACAAAGCTCCCCATCGGAAGCGCGGAAATTTGCAGTGTTCTAAAAAGGGTCGATAAGAATTAGGGCACGACGATATATCGGGTCCGCGTCGCAATCAATAGTAGTGCGGCTCTGACTTAAGTCGAATTCCGCCGTCGCGCAGCGGCGACATACAAAGCGCGAATTCACCGAGCGCCCTTCAGGCGACACGACGTCGAGCACGTCGTCATCACGCCGTTGTCGCACCTAATGCAAGCCTTGACGCATTGATCATAGTTCTTCGGATCAAAAGGCGAGAACATTTTGGCAGCGCATGCATTCGTCGAGTTGGTGACGTCTTCCTCACGCGAACAGGCCGAAAGCCCCGCAGCGACCGTGAGGATAACAACCGCATGGATTGTTGCGAGCGCGCTTCACGTTGGGTCAGACCAAGGCGTGCTGGACCGAAGCTACCGGTCTTGGAGACTTCGACTGTATGGCGGCGAGATATCGAGATGTCGTGACTACGGCAAAAGCGACGGTAATGGCAAAGGCGACCGTGGAAACAACAACAGCGGTACGAGGACCAATCATAATTTGAAGCGCTCCTCCCCAGGGCGTCCCCCGGCAATCACCTTAGCGACATGGTCCCAAAGAGTTCAAGCTTCGTCTCATAGCTCGAAGGACCTTTGCGAACTTGCGATGCCAGAGCCCGGCGTGCGAGTGTCTACTTTTGAACAGTTCGCCGACCCAAAGCTGTGAGCCCGCCCCGCAGCTACGCTGCGCGCTTCTGCTCGCCAATCCAGAGCGTTAAGATGCGATTTCACTGTTTGCGCGCGATGCGGTTCAATTGACTGGCGGGTCTCATTTAGGACAGTCTTGCTTTCCGATTAAGGATATTCGAATTCGAACGGCGTATGGAAGCCGCCGCGGCGTATTGTTGTCTCTATGCGCTTGAACCGCCAATTCACGATTGTGACGGGACTGGGCCTTGCTCTGGCAACGTACGCAGCGGTGGCAGCGCTGAAAGGCTGGCCGGTCATCGGCGGGCACCATCACGGCGATCGCGTGATGCTCATTGAGCGATTTTGCGTGTGGGCTCTTTTTGGATCTGCGCTATCGCTCCTTTTGCCGGGCAGGCTGCTGATCGTTTGCGGCTTCCTCATAGTGACTTCACTCGCAATAGAACTGTCGCAAATCGTTCGCCCTGACCGCTATCCCAGCCTCTTCAGCGCTGCGCTGAAAATCCTAAGCGGCATCGTGGGTGCAGCGGTCGCACAAATCGTTCTCATGTTCTTGCCGCGTCCTCCATAGTCGTTGTATTGCCCTCATTTGCCCAAGTAACACTAACGCACAGATGTTCTTGCGCCGCTCGGCAACGGGCCCGATGCTTCATGCAGTCGCGAAGTCGTCCTCGTCTTGCGTAACGGCGGCTTCGCGGCGAGGGGTCGCCGCCCCCTCGGTCGGCGATCCCGCCCACAATGCTGCTGAGGTTCGGAGGCAAAGTGTCTGTTGAATGGACGGGCTTTGATCGGCGACGCGTCACACGCAAAACGGTCGACCAGACAGTCATGCTCTCGCTCTCAGGCGGAGCGACAGTCACGCGCTGCGCAATGCGTGACCTCTCAGTTTTTGGGGCCGGCCTACTGCTAGAAAATGCTCCGATCCCGTCGACTATCCTCCACCTATCGTTTGACCATTTTCGAACAGGCTTCGCCTGCCGCCTCATATGGCGTCGCGATGCTTTCGTCGGGGTGGCGTTTGTCCATTAGCGTGCTGCGATCTAACGCCGGCGCAGCGCGCGCGCTGATCGCGAAGCTGAGGTGCACGGTCGGCAAAGGCCGCCTAGGTCCTGATCCTGACCGGGTTGCCGGGACGTCACTGGATAAAAGCGCCGAACTGGATGGGCTGGCGGCGATGCCGAGCGGCTCGCCCCGGGCTCTTTAGGCGGAAAGAGCTGCATCGGCAGTCCGATGATGATACCTGTCTGGTCAGCACTGACATTGCTAATCCCAATGTCGGAGTTAGGACCGCGTTGAAGGCGCCACCTCGACGCGGTCCGCCACTATTGACCGAAGCATTACACAGCGGTCGCACAGCTAACGTGGCTTGCAAGCCCCGCCTCTGCTGATCAGAACGTGCGGCCGAAGCCTACTACTCCGCCCATGCTCCCGGGCTGGTGCGGGGCAGGCGACGTCGACGCATTCTGCCCAAACCCGTATGTGTTCGTCCCGGGCACAGGTACCGAGATCTGCGAGTTTCCGTTCACGCTGTGCCAGTGATGGTGCCGCTCGGAAAGGAATGACGAATTCACGTTCTTCGTTGTGAGTACAAGGTCCAGTCCAGCTGCGGCTGCAAAGGGGCGAGGCGCCGACCATCGCACCAAACTTCCACGGGGCTTCTTCTTCGCAGCGGCCCTTCCCTTTGCATCTACTTCCGTCGCGCAGTCTCACATCCAAACTCAGGCATAGCCGAGCTCGTCGAGCACGTATCCTGATAGATCATCATGATACTTCGCTCGCCGAACGGCTCTGTGCGTATGTCAATTAAACTGACATAGGTTTGGGATTGCCAGATTTTCCCGGCAGTCGTCAGATTCTTGTTGGCAGAAGCGAGTCAACTTGGCATGCTCCTGTGACCGGGGCTCGCACGTTCATCTCGCATCTATTTACACCCGGGGACTGAAGCAACGGCAACGCTGCGGCAGCTGTTTTAGTACGTGTTGTTTAGATCAACCAATGAACTTCTGAGGCCGCCTTTAGGTGGCCTCTTCGTTGGGAATTCAATTCTGCAGGGATATTGCAATGGCAAAACCAGCCGTTTCCCGGGATGCTTTTCGTGGACTATTCGCTTTATACGCGACGAAGGCTCATCACGATCACAAAGCCGGAGAATGCCTTTTGAGGTTGTTCGGGTCTGCAGAATACATTCCTGATCGCCTACTGCAGCAATGGTCTGAAAAAGCTGATCTACTCGGTCCAGAAACCGTCGGTAGTGTAGTGGGGCCGCGCGCCCGTGAACTCGCGAGCGGCGGCACGCGGTACGACCATGCGAGTGATTTTCTCCACTCGCTCCTGAGAGACCTCGGGCGAAAAACGCAGTGATCAGATGCGCCGTTTCCGCGCGCTCTTGCCGCGCCTCTGCTCAACTTTGACCTCATAGGAAGTCTTCTGCCCCTCACGCAGCTCGTTAGACCGGCGCGTTCGCCTATTAGCCCCTCGACTTTAACCTGCGCCTTCTCCCTGGGTCCGGGGAGGTGCGTGGCGCCTCAATCTTCGAGGCGAGCGACCAGGCCGCTGGAGAAATTTGATTTCGATAAGGAGCGGTCAATAACATCTGGAAGATTGCCTTGCTGGCGCTGTAACGAGCTGCAGTCCTGCTGAACTCGCTGCCAATCAACAAAGGGGTGCCTGATCGGTCAATGACGGACCATCGCCAGGCACGACCGCGCCTATGTATCGACAGATCAAAGAGAGCAAAAGCGTCAGCGTTCATCTATGGATACCTTGAATGCGCACTTGGAAATAGACAGGACACATTACGAAATCTGACGGGGAGAACTTTCGGGCAACGCTGGGGTTCCACGCCCGGATACATATGATATTAGTTGAAGATTAAAACGTTCGTTGCTACTCGACGATCTCCGGTAGCTATCCATATAGGTTGCGACCGAAAATTTTGCGTTGCGAATTTACGGGATGCTTCAACTCCGACTTGCCCCACCGAAAGCCTACAGATGTCTCATTTACCTGCCGACAAGATCGCGCTCTTCATCGATGGAGCCAATCTCTACGCGACGGCGAAAACTCTGGGCTTCGACATCGATTACAAG
>NZ_JBVVOT010000063.1:0-10403 GCF_055807455.1 Bradyrhizobium sp. Kon58 | reverse complement strand
TCTCGACAACCCGTTCGGCACGAGGCTGTCACCTATGTCTTAGGTACGTTCCGTTACCCATGTCTTCGGGCCGGACAGCCGCGGGGTGGCGGAGAGGGAGGGATTCGAACCCTCGATACAGCTTGAGACCGTATGACGCTTTAGCAAAGCGTTGCCTTCAGCCACTCGGCCACCTCTCCGGTGCGAGCCTTATGCATCTAATTACTTGGGCTGGTCAATTTGGAAGCGTGTGTTTTTGCTCGAATATTCCCAGCGAATTCGGAAACCAAGCGGTTTGCTCTCCGGGCGAGAACATAACGCCGCGATAACGGACACAAAGCTGGAGGTTCTGGCGCCCGTATTACGAGTCGTTTTGGCGCGGATGAGAGCTGCCTTCCTCCACATAAACGATTGATTTTACTTTCAAATTGGATCGGATGCCCGCGCGTGGGACGATTGCCTTCGTCGCCGACCGCCTCGATCAAGCGATCATTTGCAAGTGATTGATTTGATTGTCTGTTTCAGCGATTCGCCACAAGCTATGGAGCGATGACGCCTCAGATCGGCCGACGGGGTCCCGTGTCAGGCTGCGGGAAGGGCGCTCTCACTATTAGTCGGGATAACTCGCTCGCCGGCTGAGGAGCTACCCCCTCGCGCCAGGCGTCGCCGCAATTAGGGAGAGCCTGTCCTGGGGCGATTGCTCTTTCAGTTGGAACAGCGCCCTCGAGATCAAAGCGGGGAAGGGCTGCCGGGCTGGCACGCTCGCTCTTCCTTCGACTGCCGGGCTGCGCCGCTACGAATCTTATCTTACTTACGATGTCAGGACGCAGAGCATCCAGCTGGGTACCTCACCGCGAGATATCGATAGGCAACATCCGCACCGCTTGGAGACTTATACCTTTTCAATCGGCCCTGACGACAACAGCGATCTCCGCAAGCGGCTCGAAAAATCATTCATTGCTTTGTCGATTGCGAGCACAAGCTCGACGGCCAAGTCCTGAAAGCGATCGACGATGCGCAGATCGATAGTCTTGTTGATCTTGCAGGCCATACGCACAATGCCAGGCTGTCGTTGTTTGCATCCAGTCCTCCGATCGTCGTCAACTATCTTGGGTTCGCGGGAACGTCGGGGAGCAGGGGAGCTCTTCCGCTGCATCATTGCCGATCAAATCGTGCTGCCAGATCAAAACAGCCAATTCTTCGACGAGAAGGTCGTCCGTTTGCCCGGCAGCTTCATGCCGCGTGATAATCACGTCGCGACAATCGACGGTGCTGCGCCCAATCGAGTCTTCATCCGAACACTTGGCGCGCCATCGCCTCGCCGACCTCTTCCTGGATACGCTGCCCTACAACGCACATACGACGGCCAGCGATGCGTTGTGGGCTGGTCTGCCGGTAGTGACCCATATCGGGAATAGTTTCGCCGGTCGCGTGGCGGCGAGCTTGCTGAGCGCTGTCGGCCTGCCTGAGCTGATCACGCGAACGCGTGCGGATTATGAAGCACTCGCGATCGAACTGGCGCTTGATAAACAGAAGCTGGCGGATATTCGCCGAAGGCTGCAAGGGAGCCACCTGGCCGCATCACTGCTTGATGCCGCGCTCTACGCCAAGCGGCTGGAGACAGCTTTCGAGGCTATGTATCAACGACATCAGGACGGCTTGGCGCCGGATCATATCGAAGTTCAAGCGCGCGGATGAGGATGATGATCGCAGCCGCTTAATGGTCAGGCCAGCCAGTTCCGAAGCGGTGGCCCCCGCCGAGTCCTTGGGAGTCCTTGGTTGATTCCACGATTCGACCGGCTCAGACCCAGAGCAGAGCGTCTCCACAGGTGTGGCTGGCCCTTGCCGGAACTTTTGACGCCAATGAAACCCGCCGAAAAAGCACAGCAGATTCAATGCTTTACAAAACCGCTCTGATCACATCTGCGTGTTATTTGTGCAACACCCGCCGGAAAACACGCTCCATCGGCCGGTTCTGAAGCGTTCTGTTGTTGTGTGTGCAAGGGCGTTCGGTAATTGTGACTGAGCGACGGAGGGGGGCATCCCGAGGTCGTCCCGTCTTAGGTGGTTCGCTTAAGTCCCTCGCGTTCAGCGGGTGTGTCCGAAGGCGCGAAGCGACTAAGCGGTGAATTTAAGGGACAAGGGAACCAACCTTAGGGTGTCTTCACCCAGCGGATCCGGAACCTTCCCTATGGCAAACTTGGAGGTTTAACATGAAGTTGGTTAAGAGCCTTTTGCTCGGTTCCGCAGCGGGTCTGATCGCTGTTGGCGGAGCGCAGGCAGCCGATCTCCCCGTGAAGGCCAAAGCGGTCGAATACGTGAAGATCTGCTCCCTGTACGGTGCGGGTTTCTACTACATCCCCGGCACTGACACTTGCATCAAGCTGGGTGGTTATCTGCGCGCTGAAGTCGCGCTGAACACCAACTCGGACTACAGCGGTCAGCAATCCGGTAACAACGGTGCGCGCAACCGCCTGACGAACTACTACACCATGCGCGCTCGTGAAGATCTCAACATCGACACGCGCACCGCGACCGAATACGGCGTCGTCCGTACCTTCTTTGACGGCGTGTTCTCGTGGACGACCGGCAATTATCAGGGAACCGGCAGCGCGACCGGCGGCACTGCCTACAGCAGCACGCTGGCGCTCAACACCTCCGGCGCGGCCCCGGCGCTCGTCGGTGGGTCGATCAACGGCAACGACGGCGGCACCTCGGGCGGTTCGCTCGGCGTGTACTACGCCTTCATCCAGTTCGCTGGCTTCACCATGGGTAAGGCCGTGTCGCAGTTCGACGCGCCCTGGACCAACTATCCCGGCAACAACTTCGACAGCCTCGTCGGCGGCAGCGGCACGGTCACTGGTGTCAACCAGTTCTCCTACACCGCTGACTTCGGTCAGGGCGTGACGGCAGCGTTCTCGGCGGAAGACCGGGCGGCCTACTATGATGCCGGCAACCTGAACATGACCGGCGCGACTGCGGGCGGCATGATCGGTGGCGCTTATGGCTCCAACGGCATCGGCGCTACCCGTTCGCCGAACCTCGTCGCTATGGTCCGTGTCGACCAGGCCTGGGGTCTGTTCCAGGCGTCGGTGGCTGCGCATGACAACCACGTTGCCTACTACGGCGCCACCGAGCCGACTGGCCACCCCGACGACAAGTGGGGTTGGGCTGCTCAGCTCGCTCTGTCGATCAAGAACATCCCGACTGGTGCGGGTGACGTGATCAACATCCAGGGCGTCTACACCGATGGCGCGACCCGCTACAACTTCCAGAACCTCGCGGGCAGCAGCTACTCGATGTTCGGCGGTTCCGGCATTGCCTACCAGAGCGTCGGCTTCGCCAATGCTCCGGACACGGTGTATGTCACGGGCAGCTCGCAGGAGTCGGTCAAGACCTGGGGCTTCCGCGGTGCTTACACCCATAACTGGGATCCATACTGGAACACCGCGATCTACGGTGCCTACGCTCAGGCCCAGTACGGCACGCTTGCCAAGACCACGCTTTGCGGCGCTGGTGGTGCTGGCGGCGTGTTCGGTGGCCTCGCGGGTGTGACGGGTTGTAATCCTGACTTCGCCATCGGCCAGGTCGGTCTCATCACCCGCTGGACCCCGGTCAAGAACCTGACGTTCTCGGCCGACCTCTCCTGGACCCATCTCGACCAGAAGTACGCGGGCACTGTTGCTTACGCTGGTGCCGGCGCCACGGCCAAGCCGGCCGCTGTGTACGAGCTGAAGGATCAGGACACGCTCGTTCTGCTCCTCCGCGCTCAGCGCAACTGGTAAGTTCGGTCTAACGACCTGACAGAGAGCCCCGGCGGGAAACCGCCGGGGCTTTTTTTTGGTGGTCTTATCCCTGGGGTCGAAGAGCAGGCGATGGTCGGTAAAGCGCGATGAGATTGGGATGATCGTCATCGCGCCTCTGAGGCGCAGAGGCGGTCTCGATGCCCGGCTCTTGGTATGAAAAAGGCCGCCAAGAGAGGCGGCCTCCTGGAGTCCAAACAGAAACCGTCGTTATTTCACGTCGAGGGTTCGGCAGTAGTTGGAGCTCTCAATGCTGGTCCAGCCCCTCTCCATCCTGTTGGTTTGGCACTCGTAGAAGGTTTTGAAGTTGAGAACGTTTCTGCAATTGTGACCCACACCACTGGACAGGGAGCATTGGACCCTAGGATCATTGCTGGTTTCGGCTGCGACTTTCAGCGGGGCGGCGCTCAACGGCACGATCGACATCGAGACAAGAGCAAAAGCGGACATTGCCAACGTCTTCATAGCTTTCCTCCTTTTCTTGGTGGTTGGGACGGCAGATCTCTGTCCCGACATGGATACTACCAAAGCGAGCGTGGGCTGTCTCACTCAATTCGGCATATCTGGGTGATCGGGGGACCTGCTTTCGCTTCGAAAGAAGATGCCGCTATTCCACGCTGCCGGCGCCGCGGCGCAAATCGGCCTCGATCTGCAACCGCGTGCCGCCGCCGAAGCGGGCGCGGTAGACCTGAAGGTTTTCCATGATCCGTTGCACGTAGTTGCGTGTCTCGGAGAACGGGATCAGCTCGACCCAGTCGACCGCGTCCACCTTGGGATCGCGCGGATCGCCGTAACGATCGATCCACTTCTTCACACTGCCGCGGCCGGCATTGTAGGCGGCGAAGGTCATGATGTAGGAGCCGCGATAGTCCTCGAGCAGCCCGCCGAGCTCGGCCGAGCCGAGCGTGGCGTTGTAGGCCGAATCGTTCTTCAGACGTCCCAGATCGTAGGTGCCGCCGTGCCGCTTGCAGACATAGCGCGCGGCGTCCGGCGTCACCTGCATCAGGCCATAGGCCTGCGCCGGCGAGACGACCGAGGGGTTGAAGGCGCTCTCCTGCCGCGCGATCGCGTAGATGATGCTGCGCTCGACCTCGGGGCCGATCGGCGTGAACTGCGGAATGCCGTTGACGGGATAGGCATAGAAATCGAACGGCAGCCCGCGATTGAGCGCGGCCTTGCCGAGCAGCAGCATGCCGCGCGCGTCGTTGTGGCGCTGGGTGAGCTCGCCGAGGCCGGCTAGCGCTTCGGGATCGCCGTTCTCGCCCATGTCAGCGAGCAACGGTATCGCCATCTCGCGCTCGTCGAGCTCGTAGAGCAGCTGCGCGGCGCGCACGATCTCCAGCCGTTCGGCACCGCGGCTGCGCGGCTGAGCGTTGAGCTCGATCTGCGGCAGGCCGAGCTTGGCGCGTGCGAGCTGGCCGTAATAGCTGGTCGATTGCTCGGCTGCCCGCGCGTAGGCGTTGCGCGCCTCCTGCTGGCGGCCTGCCGCTTCCGCGGCGCGGCCCTGCCAATAGCCGGCGCGCGCCAGCGTGGTCGGATTGACGCTGCCGATCCCGATGCGGGCAAAATGCTGGGTGGCGGCCGCGGGATCGTTGAGGAAGCGCAATGCGATCCAGCCGGCGGTGAACTCCTGCTCGGTCTTGTAGATGTCGCGCGAGGGCAGGGCGGCATCGCGCGCGATCAGATAGGCGCTGCGAAATTCCTCGGTGTCGATCATCTTGCGCGCCAGGAGGCGCCGCTCGATCCACCATTCGTCGAGATTGTAGAGCCGGCCCGGATCCTTCGGTGCCGACAGCATGAGCTGGGCGGCTTCCGCAAATTTCTCCTCGCGGCGCAGCAGCTGGATCTTGCTGAAGATGAAGCCGGGATCGCCGTGCAGCTCGCGCGGCACGGCTTCGAGCAGCGCGCGGGCATTCGGCGCTTTCTTGAGGGAGGCGATGCGGGCCTTGGCGAGTGCGACATAGCCGGCGCCGAGGCGCTTTGCAGCCCGCAGTGCGGCCTCGTTCTCGCTGCCGTAGAGCAGCGTGTCCATCCTCGCCTTCTGATCGCCGGGCGTCAGCAGTGCGCCGAACTGGTCGAGTGCGTTGTTCTCGGTGTCTTCCGACATCGGGTCGCTGCGCCAGGCATCGCGCACCAGACGTTCGGCGTTGGCGCGGTCGCCGCGCGCCAGCATCGCCTTGGCGAGCGTGAAGCGGCCCTTGGCGGACACGGGCGATTCGTTCTCGAACCACGACCACGCGACCTGGTCGTCGCGCCTGTCGTCCCACATCGCGGCCTCCAGGCGCCGGCGCAGGAAGGTCTGTGACGGCCAGCTCGGATTGGCGGAGAGGAAGGCGCGGTAGCGCTCCACGGTCGCGCCATTGTCCTCGCTGCGCAGGATGATCCATTCCGCGAGTTTTCGCGCCACGGGATCCGAGATCGTGGCCGCGGCATTGGTAGCGTCGCCCGCCTTGCGCTTGCGCACGAGCTCGATCACGGTCTCCAGCGTGTCCTTGTCGGCTTGCGACGTCGAGGAGGTCGCAGCAACCGCAGCCGGTGTGACCGGCTTGCGCGGGGCGGCATGCTGGCGGGTCGCCGGAGCCAGGACAGGAGCCGCGACGGGCTTGGTGGCGGCCGGGGCGGTCGGTCTGACGGTGGCCGTCGCCGCCGGCGCGGGGGCGGTCTTCGGGGCCGAGCCGCCAGCGGTCGGCTGAGGTTTCGGCGCGGCAGCCGTAGGCTTCAGTTTGTCTTTCGCAGGTTCCTTGCCTGCGGTCTTGCCAGCATCCTTGCCCGCATCCTTGGCAGGCTTCTTCGCGGCATCCTTGGCGGGGGCACTGGTCGCGCCCTTGCTCGCCCCCTTGCTTGCCCCCTTGGCGGCGTCCTTCGGAGTTTCATTGCCGGTTCCCTTGGACGCACCCTTCGCAGTGTCCTTCGCGGCGGGTTTGGCGGTTCCCTTCGCGGTATCCTTGGCGGTTTCCGCGGTTGTCTCGTTGGATTTGGCCCAGGCGGCGCAGCCGGCCGACAGCCCTGTCAGCAGGCACACGATCAGGCCGGTGGATCGCCATGCGGCGCGCGGAAATGAGATCACGGCGTTTCGTCGCCCCGAATCAGTCAATTGGCTCAAGACCTAGCTGTACAAGATCTGGCTGTATTTGATTGAATATGCGGACAAATTACCAACAGCCGCTTACCTTCGCCCGGTTTGCACCACCACCGCGGCAAAATCGCGGCCTAAACGGTGCGTCAGACGGGAGCGGGTCTTTTACCGGCGGGATAGACCCGATATGAATGCGGCCTGCGCTCAAGATTGCCGCGTACGGAGGAAGTCCATGGCAGCCAAGACAAAATTCCGGGGATCGTTCACCGCCTTGGTCACGCCGTTCAAGAACGGCTCGCTGGACGAGGCGGCGTTTCGCTCTCTGGTCAACTGGCAGATTTCAGAGGGCACCAACGGCCTGGTTCCCGTCGGCACCACCGGAGAGAGCCCGACGCTGAGCCATGACGAGCACAAGAAGGTCGTCGAATGGTGCATCGAGGAAGCGAAAGGCCGCGTGCCTGTCGTCGCCGGCGCCGGCTCCAACTCGACCAAGGAGGCGATCGAGCTCGCCCAGCATGCCGAGAAGGCGGGCGCCAACGCGGTTCTGGTCGTGACGCCCTACTACAACAAGCCGACCCAGGAAGGCATGTACCAGCACTTCAAGGCGATCAACGACGCCATCGGGATTCCGATCATCATCTACAACATCCCGCCGCGCTCGGTGATCGACATGTCGGTCGACACCATGACGCGGCTGTGGGAGCTCAAGAACATCGCCGGCGTCAAGGACGCCACCGCCAGCATGGTCCGCGTCTCGCAGCAGCGCGCGGCGATGGGCGAGGACTTCAACCAGCTCTCGGGTGAGGATGCGACCATCCTCGGTTACATGGCGCATGGCGGCCATGGCTGCATCTCGGTGACCTCGAACGTCGCGCCGCGGCTGTGCTCCGAGTTCCAGGCCGCCTGGGCGAAGGGCGACCATGCCACCGCGTTGAAGCTGCATGACAAGCTGATGCCGCTCCACAACAACCTCTTCATCGAGAGCAATCCGGCGCCGATCAAGTACGCGCTGTCGCTGCTCGGCAAGCTGGACGAGACGTTGCGGCTGCCGATGGTGCCGGTCACCGAACCGACCCGCGTTGCCGTGCGCAGCGCGATGGTTCACGCTGGCCTCATCAACTGACACGCTAGCCGATCGGGGAGCTTTTCATGGCGATCGAGGAAAGAGGCACGCGGATGCTCACGGAGTTCCGCGAGTTCGCCATGAAGGGCAACGTCGTCGACCTCGCGGTCGGCGTCATCATCGGCGCGGCCTTCGGCGCCATCGTGACGTCGCTGGTCGGCGACGTGATCATGCCGATCATCGGTGCGGCCACCGGCGGCCTCGACTTCTCGAACTACTTCACGCCGCTTTCGGGCAAGGTCACCGCCGCAAATCTCGCGGACGCGAAAAAGCAGGGCGCCGTCTTGGCTTGGGGCAACTTCCTCACGCTGACGATCAACTTCATCATCATTGCCTTCGTGCTGTTCCTGGTGATCCGTGCCATGAACAAGTTGAAGCGCAAGGACGAGGCGGAGCCTGCCGCTCCGCCGAAGCCGTCGGCCGAGGTCGAGCTGCTGACCGAGATCCGCGATCTCCTCAAGAAGTCTTGACGCGCGCGCTTCATCCAAACTGTTAGCGTCCTCGCGCATCTCGATCAGGTTGTTTTCCATGGCCGACAAGAACGAACGTCCGATCAAGGTCATGGCGGAAAATCGCAAGGCCCGCTTCAACTATGCCATCGAGGATACGATCGAGGTCGGCATTGCGTTGACCGGCACCGAGGTCAAGTCGATCCGCAACGGCAAGAGCACGATCGCGGAATCCTACGCCGATTCCAAGAACGGCGAGATCTGGCTGATCAACGCCACCATTCCGGAATATCTCCAGGGCAACCGCTTCAATCACGAGCCCAAGCGCCCGCGAAAACTGCTGCTGCATCGCAAGCAGATCAACAAGCTGATGGGCGCGGTCGACCGCGAAGGCATGACGCTGATCCCGCTCAAACTCTACTTCAACGAGCGTGGTCGCGCGAAGTTGCAGCTAGCGGTTGCAAAAGGCAAGAAGCTGCACGACAAGCGCGAGTCCGAGAAGAAGCGCGACTGGAGCCGGGAGAAGGGCCGCCTGATGCGGGCGAGGGGATAGCGGGATGACTCAGAGAAACCTGCTCGAGGTCGATTGGACCCGGATTCCCGCACCCGCGGATGACGGCGGCGCCGCGCACCTGAAAGGCATGACATTGCCGCCGGTCAGCCTGCTCGCCACTGACGACACGTCGGTCGCGCTCTCGGCACTGCGTGGCCGGACTGTGGTGTTCGCCTATCCGCGCACCGGCGAGCCCGGCAAGATCGCGCTGGTCGACGATTGGGACATGATCCCGGGCGCGCGCGGTTGCACGCCACAGACTTGCGCATTTCGCGATCTGTTCGCCGAGCTGAAGGCCGCCGGCGCCGCGCAGGTGTACGGCCTCTCGACCCAGAGCAACGCATACCAGACCGAGATGGCCTCGCGGCTGCATCTGCCGTTCCCGGTGCTCTCGGACGAGAAGCTGGCGCTGACGCGCGCCCTGAATTTGCCGACCATGGAGGTCGCGGGCCTGACACTGATCAAGCGCCTCGCGCTGATCGTCGACGACGCCAGGATCACGCATGTGTTCTATCCGGTGTTTCCGCCCGACCGAAACGCCGGCGATGTCCTGGACTGGCTGAAGGCCAATCCCGCCACGGGCTTGTCTAAGAATTAGTCGAGGTCAGCCTTCACCTTCGCGAACACGGAGCGGAACATGTCCGGCGTCAGCACGCGGGTGTTCGTGTTGTAGCGGGAGCAGTGATAGCTGTCGTAGAGCCTGAATGCGCCGGCCTGATGCACGGCGCCGTGGCCGAAGGGGGCCTGTGATCCCTTCAGGTTCAGCGGCTTGAGCACGGTGTCGTGCGCAATGCGCCCGAGGGCGACGATCGCGCGCAGGTTCGGCATCGTTGCGAGATTCGCCACGAGGAACTGCCGGCAGGTGTTGATCTCGACCGGCAGCGGCTTGTTCTGCGGCGGCACGCAATGCACCGCATTGGCGATCCGACAGTCGACCAGCTTCAGTCCGTCGTCGGGACGCGCCTGATATTTGCCCTTGGCGAAGCCGTATTCGAGCAGCGTCGCGTAGAGCAGGTCGCCGGCATAATCGCCGGTGAAGGGACGGCCGGTGCGGTTGGCGCCCTGCATTCCCGGCGCAAGGCCGACGATGAGCAGGCGCGCCTCGATGTCGCCGAAAGGCGCAACCGGTGCATTGTGCCACAATGGCTCGCGCGCGCGGTTCGCCTCGCGAAAGGCAACCAGGCGCGGACAGAGCGGACAGTCACGGTCGGGGACGAGGCTGAGAGGCTGGCGGCTTGACCGGGCCGCCTCACTCCTCGAAGTCGTCATCGCCCCTCGCCGGCGCCATCGTGGTCGCGCGCTGGAGGAACTGCGGGGCGTGGTGGCGCGCCTCGCGGTCGCCGCGATCACGCGGGGCGGGGCGTTCGGACGGGTCGCGGCCGAGCTTGGACTGCAGCTCGACGAGGTCGGTGAAGACGTC